>CADAUV010000036.1 GCA_902791235.1 Oscillospiraceae bacterium | reverse complement strand
AACGGGTGTCTTTTCTCTTTGGCAGAGGTATAAGGATTCGAACCTTAAATGACGGAGTCAGAGTCCGGAGTGTTACCGTTACACTATACCTCTATATTTACATTTCAGAATGATACAATGCTGTATCTATGCAATTTGCTCAATTGCAAGAGATACTATAACACATCTTGCCTGAATTATCAAGTGTTAATTTGCGGTTTTTTGAAAAAATTTACTGTTTTTCATTTATACTGATTTTCAGTGCAGTTTACGGTCAGTGCATTATTGTAATTAATTTGCCGATATGATATAATAGACAAAATAATACAGGATGTGAAAAAATGAAGAAGTATCTGATAGTTGTTGATATGCAGAAGGATTTTATCGACGGTTCGCTCGGCACTGCTGAGGCGTGCGGGATTGTTGACGACGCTGCGGCTTATATCCGTGAATTTGACGGGAGAATTTTTGCTACCCTTGACACGCATTATCCCGACTACCTCAACACTGCGGAGGGCAGGAAGCTCCCTGTTGAGCATTGTATAAAAGGCACTGACGGATGGGCGCTTAATGAAAAAATCCGCGACGCACTCGAGGCGAAGGGCTACACGCCCGTAATAAAAAACACCTTCGGCAGCGTGGATTTGCCGAAGCTCATCCGCGACGACGCACAGGGCGAGAAATTCAGCATTGAGCTTATCGGACTTTGCACGGACATCTGTGTGGTTTCAAACGCCCTTTTGTTAAAGGCTAACTTCCCCGAAGCGCCGATAAGCGTAAAGGAAAGCTGCTGCGCAGGCGTTACTCCGCAGGCGCACCAAAGCGCAATAAACACTATGAAAAGCTGTCAGATTGACATTATATAAAGGAGAAAATTATGTTTGACGCACAAAAGGTAAAAGACGGCTGTATAAGCTTTATCAGAGATTTTTTTGAAAAGAACGGCAAGGACTGCAACGCGGTTGTAGGAATTTCGGGCGGTAAGGACAGCTCCATTGTAGCGGCGCTCTGTGTTGAGGCGCTTGGAAGGGACAGAGTTATCGGCGTGCTTATGCCAAACGGCGAGCAAAGCGACATCGACATGGCAAAGCTCCTTGTTGAGCATCTTGGTATAAAGCACTTTGTTGTGAATATCAATGACGCTTTTGAAGGAGTTAAGAACGCCATACCGTTTGAGCTTTCACGGCAGAGTATAGTCAACCTTCCGCCAAGGCTCAGGATGAGCGTGCTTTACGCCGTATCTCAGAGCTTTAACGGCAGAGTTGCCAATACCTGTAACCTCTCCGAAGACTGGGTGGGTTACTCCACAAGGTACGGAGATTCCGTGGGCGATTTCAGCCCGTGCTCGCACATCACGGTAAATGAAATGAAGCAGATAGGAAGGCTTTTAGGTCTTCCCGAGGTGCTTATCGACAAGGTGCCGAGCGACGGTTTAAGCGGCAAGACCGACGAGGACAACCTCGGTTTCACCTACGCAGAGCTTGACAGATATATCCGCACCGGCGAAATTGAAAACGAGGAGCATAAAAAACGCATAGACTATCTCCATAAACTCAATCAATTCAAGCTTGAGCTTATGCCGTCATATAAACCGGAAGGACTTGAGATATATGAAGCTTGAACCGATTGTAATTTCACTGCTTGACACCGATTTATATAAATTCAATATGGACCATGTGATATTCCACAGGCACACTGACTTAAGCGGAAAATACTACTTTAAATGCAGGAAATGCTTGATGAAATTAACGCTCAGCTTGACCACCTTTGTACGCTTTACTTTACCGAGGAGGAGCTTGATTACCTGCGTTCAATCAGATTTATCAAGGATGACTACATTGAATTTCTCCGGCTGTGGCACCCCATAAGAGAGTATGTAACAACCTCGCTTGATAACGGAGAGCTTGAGATTGTTGTGAGCGGTCCGCTGTTTTCTGCGATGCAGTTTGAGATTTATTTGCTTGAAATAGTAAACGAGGTGTATTTCCGCTTCAAATACGATTATGACAGGCTTTTAAAATCAGCAAGGGAAAGACTTGACCGAAAGATAAAGGACTTCCAAAACGGAAAATACAGCTTCACCTTCGCTGAATTCGGCTGCAGAAGGCGCCTTTCAAGAGAGTGGGAGGACGAGGTGATAAGAAGGCTTGCGACGGAAACGGAAAACTGCGTAGGCACCTCTAATGTTTATTTCGCGATGAAATACAACCTCACCCCTATCGGCACATATGCGCATGAATTCGTACAGATGTATCAGGGCATTGACTCAATTCCGCTTGCGTATACAAACCACTATGCAATGAAGGACTGGTATAATGAGTACGACGGCGACAACGGCACGGCGCTGACGGACACGATTACAACAGATTTATTCCTTTTGGATTTCAACCGCTCAATGGTGAACAACTATACGGGCGTACGCCACGACAGCGGCGACCCGTTTGAGTGGGGCGATAAAATTATCAGGCATTATGAGAGCTACGGCGTTGACCCGAAAACGAAGCTCCTGCTCTTCAGCGACAGCCTTGATTTTGACAGAGCTGAGGCGCTTTATAACTACTTTAAGGACAGGGCGAAGGTTTCCTTCGGTATAGGCACCTACTGCTCTAACGATACCGAGGAGGAGCCGCTCAACATCGTAATCAAGCTTCAGTATGTTAACGGCAGACCTGTCGCTAAGCTTTCCGATGTTCCGTCAAAGGCTATGTGCAGGGACGGGGCGTACCTTGAATATCTTAAAAGGTCCGTAGCCTTCAGGATAGAGAGGGAAAAAATAAATAAGCTCTAAAAAGGCAAGGTACAATAAAGGCGGATGAGTTTCTCATCCGCCTTGACTTTTTATATCGGGAGCCCCCGACACTTTTATTATCCTTTTGATTCGATTAATTCACACTCAACATCAAAGGTTGAAATTGAATTGCCCTCAATACGCGCGATTGTAAGCGTTACCGTATCGCCGACTGACGATGAAGCGAGAAGCGATGTCATAACATCAATTGAGGTAAGAGTATCACCGTTTACCGCAACAATCATATCGTACTGCCTGATATCCTTATCGGCGAGGTCGGAATCACTGTCAATATTGTTGATTACCATTGTACCCTTCGCGTCCTTATAGCCCTTTTCAGCAAGCGCCGAAAGAATTGCGTTTGCATTTGTAAAGCCTGAAATTGGGCTGTAATTAATGCCGAGCTTTACTCTTCCTGCGACATAGCCGTTTGCAATAAGGCTGTTAGCTGTTGCAATTGCTGTTGAGGACGGAACTGCGAAGCCCATACCCTCGTACTCGGTTGAGGCAATTTTTGAAGAGTTAACGCCGACTACCTGACCCTGCATATTAAAGAGCGCGCCGCCGCTGTTACCCGGATTTATTGCAGCGTCAGTCTGAATACACTCATTATCATAACCGATTGATGAGGAAACAGGTCTTGAAAGAGCGGAGATATAACCGCTTGTTACCGAGTTAATGAATTCAAGTCCGCCGGGGCAGCCGATTGCGACAACCTGTTCGCCTACTTCAAGCTCTGCGCTGTCGGCAAATTCAGCAATCTCAAGTCCTGTTTTGTCCACTGAAAGCACACCTATATCGGTCTGTGCGTCAGCGCCTACGAAGGTTGCCTCAAGCTCTGTGCCGTCATTAAGGGTTACCGTGTAGCTGTCGCCGCCGCTGATTACATGAGCGCAGGTGAGAATATAGCTCTTACCGCCGTATTCCTTCATAATTATACCTGAGCCCTCGCCTGCCTTCTGGTTGCCGTTTTCAGATGAGCTTCCGCCGTAACCGTAGAAGTAATCATATGAGCTCTGCTGAGCATAAACGGTAATTCCCACGCAGGAATCCATACATTCCTCAGCAACGCCTGCAACCGTAAGATTTCCGTCCTTATCGGATTTCTCAACATCGGCGCTCTCATGCAGCTTAACATCGTCGCCCGTATCAGCGCTTGCAGAATTGTCGCCAAAGGGTAGCGAATTACCGTTACCCGACCTGTTTACGGCGCTGCCGATACCGAAGCAGCCTGCAATAATGATGCACACTGCGAGAACAATTGCGATAGTCTTTGCAGTCTTATTCTTCTTTTTATGCGTCTGTGCAGGAGGAATATACTGCGAGCCGTAGGTGCTGTAACCGTTTGGCTGATTGTAGGTGTACGGCTGTGAATACTGAGTATAGCTTCCCGGCTGAGAGTTGCCTGCACTGTAATTCTGCGAGAAAGTGCTCTGCTGTACAGGCTGACTCTGCTGTACGGGAGCTTCCGGCTCTGCAGGAGCGCTTGTCTGCTCAGGCTCCTGAAGCTTTGGCGGCTGGTAATAAACGCCGTCGTTATTATTGAAATTCTTATAATCGTCCATAGTTTATTTTATCTCCTTTTTATAGACAGGGTTGTAAGTTTTGGGAAGTCTGAAAACAAATTCCGCAGTGTTTTCATCCTCGCTCTGCGCCCAGATTTTACCCGAGTGCATTTCAACCATCATCTTAACTATATAAAGTCCGAGTCCTGCGCCCTTGGCGTCAAGGCTTCTCGACTTGTCAACCTTATAAAATCTCTGGAACACCTTTGAAAGCTCCTCGGACTGAATTCCGATACCGCTGTTTTTAATGTGTACCTCAATTTCCTTTTCAAAATCAAGCATTCTCACATCAATGTAGCCGCCGTCGTTTGTGAACTTAACCGCGTTGTCAAAGATGTTATAAATCACCTGATAAATCATATCAATATCGGCGACAATATATGTCGGCTTTAAATCCTCAAGCCCTCTTATTTCAATATTCTTGCTGTCAATTTTCTGTTCAAAGGTCAGAAGAATATGAATAATCTGGTCGCTGATATCATAATTCCTCGGCTTCATTTCAAAGCTGCCCGACTCAATTTTGCTCATATTGAGCATCGTTACAACAAGCCTTGTAAGTCTTTTAACCTCATCGCTGACAATCTTGAGGTAATAATCCGTTTTTTCGGGCGGAATAGTGCCGTCAAGTATACCGTCGATAAAGCCGCCGATTGATGTCATCGGTGTTCTCAGCTCATGGGATACATTCGATACAAAATTACGCCTTGAGGACTCAATCTCGTCAAGAGAGTCCGCCATATCGTTAAATGCCCTTCCAAGCTCCGCAAGCTCGTTTTCACCCTTAACCTTAACTCTGTAAGAGAAATCACCGATAGCAAATTTCTGCGCCGCAACGCTCATCTGCCTGAGCGGTTTTACAAAGCTCTTTGTGAGCTGCCAGATGCAGAAGAAGCCGATAGCAAGGCAGGCAAGCGCACTTATGATAAAGATACGCAGTACCGCATAAACAAGTCCGTCCACATGGGATTGCGAGGTTGCAAATACCGAACCTATGATATCGCCGTTTGAATAAACGGGGCTTGCCGAAACATAACAGGATTCGCCGTTTATTGTCGCTTTTCCCGTATAGCCGCCCTCATATATCTTCTGCAGCAGCGCGTCGTTGATTGAAAACTCACTGTGAAGCGCGCAGGAAGGAAGCTGGCTCATAAACGGCATACCGTTTGCCTTTTCCTTACACAGAATTATATTGCCCTCAACATCGGCAACGAACACATCGGCGTGGATTGAATTTGAAGTGATTTCAAGCGAGTTACAAATAAGCTGCTTTTCAATCGAGTAATTCTCATTCATATCCTGACCGATAAGCGTCTGCTCGATAAGCTCGGTAATATGCCTTGCGTTTTCCTCAAGAAGCCTTGTATTATCCGTCTGGATATACATATTTACAAGAATCGTAAGCGCCGAGCCGAGAATTGTAAGCACAACAAGAAGGATAATCGCAAACAGCGTAAAGTATTTGATAAATATACTGTTTTTATTATATTTATCATTAAGCACATTATATGCTTTTTTAAACGCCTGCATATATTATTCCTTCACCTCAAATTTATAGCCTACGCCCCATACGGTTTTAAGCGACCATTTGTCCGAAACGCCGTCAAGCTTCTCACGAAGCCTTTTAACATGAACATCGACCGTCCTTGAATCTCCGCCGTAGTAATTGAATTCCCATACCTCCTCGAGAAGCTGGTCCCTTGTGAATACCCTGTTAGGATTTGACGCAAGGTGATAAATAAGCTCAAGCTCCTTGGGCGGTGTATCAATGGGCTTACCCTTGATTTTAAGCTCGTAGTTTTCAATATTGATTTCAAGATTTTCGTACTTAACGGCTTTCTTGGTCTGCTCCTGAGCCTCAGCGGTGCCGCTCGCTCTTCTTAAAACAGCCTTAACCCTTGCCATAACCTCCTTGGCGTCAAACGGCTTTGTTACATAGTCGTCGGCACCAAGCTCAAGACCGAGCACCTTATCGAAGGTTTCGCCCTTGGCGGTGAGCATAATAATAGGAACATTAGAGCTTTTCCTGATTTCCCTGCAAACCTGCCAGCCGTCCATCTTAGGAAGCATAATGTCAAGCAGTACAAGCTCGGGCGCCTTTGACTGGAACACGCTTACAGCCTCCTGTCCGTCGTGCGCAACGAATACTGTATAACCGTCGTTTTCAAGATAAAGCTTTAAAAGCTCACTGATATTATGGTCGTCGTCAACAACAAGAATTTTTGTACTCATTTTTTGTTTCTCCTTTTCTTTGTTGAGTTTATCTTAACACTTAAAATTGTTGATTTATTGTGTTTTTGTTTAACATTCTTTGAAATGTTTTAACATTTTTTGAACTGTAATTTAAAGAAAAATTACCACGAAACGCCGCGTTTTACAGCGCCCTCAACATAGTCGGCAAACTGCTTTGCGCTCCTTGGCGAGCGGCCGCCGTGCCTCTGCGCCCACTTCTCAGCCTCCTCAAAAAGATGCTCCTCGTCAATGAAGCCGATTGCCCTGTCCTCAATAATTTTCTTTACTATATTAAGGTAATCATCCTTCGTGGGATTTATAAATGTAATAGTAAGACCGAAACGGTCGGAAAGGCTCAACTGCTCCTGAATAACATCGCCCGAATGCATATCGTCCTGACGGTCTGAGAAATTCTCACGGATAAGGTGGCGCCTGTTTGATGTCGCATATATCAGCGTATTTGCCTGCTTGACTGAAAGCGAGCCCTCAAGCGAAGCCTTCAGCTCAGCATACGAATCGTCGTTTGAATCAAAGCTCAAATCGTCGATGAAAATGATGAACTTCATCGGCGAATCCGCAATCGCCTCACGGATGAGCGAAAGCTCTGAAACCGCGCTCTTAGGCACCTCTATCATACGAAGTCCCCTGCTGCTGTACTCATTGAGTATCGCATGGACGGTTGCGCTCTTGCCCGTTCCCCTGTCGCCGTAAAGAAGAACATTGTTGGCAGGCACTCCCGTGAGAAACGCCTCGGTGTTTTCAATAACTCTCTGCCTTTGCTCCTCATAATCCTTGAGGTCCGCAAGCCTTACAGGGTCGGTTGAAGTAATGGGCGCAAGCTTACCCTCACGCCATGCAAAAGCAATATCGCTTGAAAAGATACCGTAACCGTTTTGCTGGTAATAAGCCGCAAGCTCCTGCATACACTCGCCCCAGCCGTCCGTAAGCGGCGCCTCTGACTCGCCTATATCCCAGGAGGGTATCGTTTTCAGCATTTTTCTGTAATCGTCGTCAAAGGTACGGGAGATAATATCGTTGCTTTTAAGCGACGCAATTTTTTCAAGCTTGTCAAGGTCAATCTTAACAGCCTGCAAAAGCTTTTTGCTCAGCCTGTGCTCCTGCCCCGTACAGCACGCGCGCGTATAAATATTATCGTTTCTTAAAATGCACTGTGCAATATGATGTTTGAGTGAGCCGTTCTCGGTTATAGCCATAAACAGCTTTGAATAGCTCCTTATCATCTTACTGCTGTCAAGGTCGTTTAAAAGCTCATAGAGCGCATTTACAACCTCATCGTCCCTTACATCATATACGCATAGGCTGTCAATATAGTATTTAATCTGCCGTAATTTATCAACATCGTAATACATATAACCACTCCTATTAATTAAATATATATTCTCTCATAATAATTTTACAATATTTGTTAACAATTTACAAGAGAAATATACTTGACTAATGTAATTTAAAGGAATATAATAGCTTTTATGGTATGGTTACCAAATTTTGTATAAAAATTATGGAGGAATACAAAATGGCAGAAGCTAAGATTTTCTACGAAGCAGACTGTAATCTCGATGTGCTTTCAGGCAAGACTGTTGCAATCATCGGCTTTGGTTCACAGGGTCATGCTCACGCGCTCAATCTTCACGAGAGCGGCGTTAATGTTGTTGTCGGTCTTTACGAAGGCTCAAAGTCATGGAGCAAGGTTGAGGCACTCGGCCTTAAGGTTATGACAACAGCTGAGGCAGTAAAGGCTGCCGATATTATTATGGTACTTACACCCGACGAAAGACAGGCTGCAATTTACAAGAATGATATTGAGCCTAATCTCACAGAGGGTAAGGCACTTGCATTTGCACACGGCTTTAACATTCATTTCAAGCAGATTATACCGCCCGCAAATGTTGATGTATTTATGATTGCTCCTAAGGCACCCGGCCACACTGTTCGTTCAGAGTACAAGGAGGGCAAGGGCACACCTTGTCTTGTTGCTGTATATCAGGACGCTTCGGGTCATTGCCTTGATACTGCACTCGCTTACGGCGCAGGTATCGGCGGCGCTCGCGCAGCCATCCTTGAAACCACCTTCAAGTGTGAGACTGAAACTGACCTCTTCGGCGAGCAGGCTGTTCTTTGCGGCGGCGTTACAGCTCTTATGAAGGCAGGCTTTGAAACACTTGTTGAGGCTGGTTACGACCCGAGAAATGCTTACTTCGAGTGTATCCATGAGATGAAGCTCATCGTTGACCTCATCTACTCAGGCGGTTTCTCAAAGATGAGATACTCAATCTCAAACACTGCTGAGTTCGGCGACTACGAAACAGGTAAGCGCCTCATCACTGATGAAACAAAGAAGGAAATGAAGAAGGTTCTTGAGGAAATCCAGGACGGTACCTTTGCTTCAAAGTTCATCACTGAGGCTAACAACGGCTGGGCACACTTCAAGGCTAAGAGAGCTCTCGAGGCAGAGCATCAGCTTGAGGAAGTCGGCAAGGGCATCCGTGCTATGTACAGCTGGAACGGCGACGACAAGTACGCTGAGAAATAAAAAGTTTATATATCCTATCAATCAGACCCGTACTCGGGTCTGATTTTTTATTGCCAAAAATCCTCAAATTTGACTTATAACGCGAAATGATGTAAAATGTTATAGATGTTTTTAAGAAAGAACGGTAATTTCTTATAAAAGAAATAACAGGAGAACAAATTATGAAAAAGATTATAAGCCTGTTTCTTGCCGCGGTTATGCTCCTTAGCACAGCCTCGTTTGCTGTGAGCGCGAGCGCTTCGGGAACGGCGACAGGCGCTGAAATAGTTGCTATGGCGCGCTCCAAGGTCGGATGCAGTTATGTTTCGGGTGCGTCAGGTCCTGACAGCTTCGACTGCTCGGGTCTTACGATGTGGGTATTTGCTCAGTTTGGCATATCCCTCCCCCATTCATCCGAGATGATTTACAACAACCCGGGTAACTACGGAGTGAAGGTTGGCACGAATTCCGTTGAAGACGCGCTTCCGGGCGACCTCATCTGCTGGTACGGCCACATCGGTATTTACACGGGAAATTACAATTATAACGGCTCGCTCAGAGGATTTCTTGTCGACGCGGCTAATCCGTCAAAGGGCGTTGTCGAGCAGCCTATCTGGGCAGCAAACGGCAACTACATTGTTGTAAGGGTGAACGGCGTAAGCACCTATCCTCAGCAGAAGGGCAATATGACCGTTCCGCAGATGACCTTTGACCAAAGCTCGTACAGGGTCGGTAACACCTTCGTTTTCAGTTGGAATAAAACCTCGGCTGACACGGATTTCCGTTACTATAAAATCATAATCACGAATGAGCTGCTGCGCCAGACGCTGACGGTTACAACGGATGAAAAGGATGTAAACGACAACTCGTATGTATACAGAATTCTGTCGCCCGGCACCTACACAATCACGGTGTACGCCGTTCCGTATAATAAGGAAACTACGCGCCAGCGTTCAGCCACAAGGACATGGCAGGTCGGTCAGCAGATAACCTCGCTTGACTCCTACGCTTACGAAAGCACACACACCGAAACCGACGAGGACGGCAACCCGATTACCGTTACCGATACCAAGTACAGGCTTGACGGCTGGGCTTACATAAACAGGGGCAGGATTTACTACTTCAAGAATAACGAGTATTTAACAGGCTGGCAGTGGATTGGCGTGCGCTGGTACTATTTCAATGAGGACGGCACCGAGTTCAAGGGCTGGCTTCACGATGAAAACGGCGACTGGTACTACTTGAATCAGGACGGCTCGATGGCGAGATACTGGCTTAAATTCAACGGCGGCTGGTACTATCTGAACGCAGGCGGCGTTATGCAGACAGGCTGGGTCGAGGTTTCAAACAAATGGTATTACCTTGACGAAAACGGCAAAATGCTCACAGGCTGGGTAAAGGTGAACAAGCACTGGTACTATATGAATTCAAGCGGCGCAATGCTCACGGGCTGGGTAAAGCTTGACGGAAAATGGTACAACCTCCGACCGACAGGCGCAATGCGCACAGGCTGGTACGAGGAAAGCGACGATATATGGTACTACTTCCTCCCAAGCGGAGTTATGGTCGACGATACCCGCAAAATAAACGGCAAATGGTACTACTTTAACAAGCAGGGCATCTGCCAGAATCCGTAATAAAAAAACAGGGTTAAGATTAAGTCTTAACCCTGTTTCTGACTGTATAAGCTAATAAAAGCAAAAGCGTTCTGGTTTCCCAGAACGCTTTTGAATTATGCCCATGGATTTTCAGACTGAGGCTGACGGATATCCGCAAGGAAGGTGTGCTGCCACAAAAACCACTCGCCCGTGCTCGGCTTGAGCCTGAGCGTTACGGGTCTCGGATTATCCGCACCCGATGAGGTGAGATAAAGCACAGCATAACCCTCGTTTGTATACGAATACGGATTATCGCTCACCTCAACCTGATAAGGCGCTGTCGGCTGATAATCATTTTCGGGACTTGAGCCCTTGAAATAAGAGCGCATAATGTAGTCCTTGCCTGCAAGTCTGTCCCTTACAAACTGAATATCATACGGCGACAGCGGCTGAGGTCCTTTAAGATAATTAATCATATCCACGGTTGCCTGAACATCTTTTCCGTAATTTGCAAACGCTGCAACCGCAAGCGCCGCAGTCTTAAACGGCGAACTTAAATCTGCAACCGCTTTAAGCTCCTCAACATTTGTCGGTAATTTTTCAAAGGTAATTATTTCGGTTTTACTCATCAGAATTTACCTCCTCCGCCGCCGTGGCTTGTACCCGAGGAGCCGCTGTGAGTCGAGCTTCCGCCCGAGCCTGAATCACGCTCAATCCTTGTCTGAGTAACATGCGAGGTTACAAAATTATCATATTGACCCGTAAGCTGAAGCGAGCCGCCTACAAGATAATCCGAAGCGTTACTCTTGAACCTTACAGGCTTGTAATCCTTCTTAACCTTGCTGCCGTAAATGAAGGCGATAACCGCGCCCACTGCAAGAGCGATAAGTATACCCTTCAGATTCTCGGCAAGGCTGTGGCTTGACCTTGGCATATGACCTATATCGTACGGCGTACCGTCCTTAGCCTCGGTGATGAATTTATCGGCATTCTCCGCATAGGCGTTAATGCCCTTATACCAGTTGTCATTTTTAAGATATTTTACAATCTCGTCGCCGATAAAGCTGATGCCCTCATCCGTAAAAGCGGTGATGCCGTAGCCTGTTGTGGAAATCCACCAGTCCCTTGCCTCAACGCTTATAAGAAGAAGCACGCCGTCCTTGTCAGCGCCCTGACCGTAACCGTTGTAATCGTAAAAATCGTCCGCAAAAGCCATTGGGGACTTACCGTCGAGCGAGCTTACGGTTACAGCGACAACATCCATACCCTGACGCTCGCTTATCTCCTGAAGCTTAGCCTCAAGCTCCGCTGCCTCATCGGCACTGAGAAGCTCTGCGCTGTCAACCATATAATGGCCCTCGGCACTCGCGGTGTCGGAAAGAAGCGCGCCGTTGCTTACTGAGTAATTCTCATTAATCTGAAGCATTAAATCGCTGAAAAGCTTCGAGCTTGCCTGCGAATAATCGCCTGCCTCATCATATTCCCTGATACCCTCGTAAAGCTCGCCTGCGTCAATGCTCTGCTTATAAGCAAGTCCCTTGCCGCCCGCAATAAGATGGTACTGGGTTGCTGTCATGGCGTAGATTATGTAATCCTCGCCCTTAACATATCCGTCAATTACGGAATCAGCAAGCTGCTGAGTCTGACCGTCGCCAAGGTCGTTATCAACAACAAGATATGTTTCAATTCCGTAGGTGTCATAAATGCTCTTAGCCATTACGCCTGCGGATGTGCTTTCGCCCTCGTTATAGCCGTAAACCTGCGGCGTTGCATAAGCAAAGATTGCCGTGTTTAAAAGGAGGACTAAGGTTAAAACAAAAATACTTATTTTCTTTTTCATAACGCCACCTCCTTAAATAAAGCCGAGCAGTCTGCCGACAGCGAATACAATAACTGCCGCGCCTGCCGCAACACCCGAGCATACGCCTGCAAGCTTGCCCTTGTCAAGAGGAAGATTGCCGACAAATTTGCCTGTCTGACCGTTCATGGCGAAGGTGTACTTTTCACCCTTGTATGAAGTGTTTAAAAGCCATACGGGATAAAGCGCATACTTTGATACGCCGTTAATAAGCTGAACATTTGAAATCTTCGGTGTAACCGAGGTGTAGCCGACAACAGTGTCCCTGAGGGTATCCTCTGCGCTGTGCTTGATTCTTTCATTAGCGCGCGGCACACTTGCCTGCATATCGACATCGTACTTATCTGCAAGATAGCCTGCAAGATAAGCGGTCTGGAAATTCACAGCCTTTGAAAAATCATACGGCTCGATTGACTCCATAAGGTCGTCGGGCATTTTTGATGAGCCGTCAACGGGCAGAGAGTCGATTTTGATTCGTCCGCTTCTGTAAATATCGTAAACGGACGTTTCGGTATAGTTGTATTTGCTGTCGCTCCAGGTTCTCACCTTTGTTGCCTCATAGTTAACGGCTGCGTTAATCTGTGAGTCAAAAAGCCAGAAGGGTACATAAATACCCTTGATTTCCTCAAGCTTGTTTTCGCTCTTGAAGGTGCTTGGCGCAAACTTCTTAGAGGTAACATATTCCTTAAGCTTAGCCTTCGCAGCCTTCTTGTCAAGCTGGAAAGGAATTACATAATCAGGCTTCAGCATACCTGAAAGCCTGCCGCTCATAACAACGGGATTACCGCAGTACGGACAGGAGGTTGCGGCGGTATTCGTGTCGCCCACAATCTCACCTCCGCAGGAATTACAGACGAAAACGGACATATTCTCATCCTCGCCATTCCAGTCCTGACCTGCGTCATTCCAGTTAAACTCATCCTGCTTCGGCGCGCCTTCAAAGGCGGGCGCCTGCTCTGCAGGCTGATTGAGCACATCGTCCTTCTGCTCAAGCTCGCTCATCTCGAAGGTTGAATCGCAGAAAGGACATTTCATCTTCTGCAAAGCGGTGTCAAATTCAAGAGCGCCGCCGCAGTTAGGACATTTATAATCAAGTAAATCTGACATAATATCTCCTCACTTCACGCCTTACGGCTTGGGATTGCCACAGTTCTGACAGAAGTTTGTTGTGTTCGGCGTACCGCAGTTAGGGCAGAACCACTGTGAATTCTGAGCGGGCTGCTGATAGCCTGTGTTCTGCTGCTGATAACCGCCCTGCATAGGCTGCTGATAACCTGCATTCTGCTGCTGGTATCCACCCTGCATAGGCTGCTGATAGCCTGCGTTCTGTTGCTGGTATCCGCCCTGCATAGGCTGCTGATAGCCTGCGTTCTGCTGCTGGTATCCGCCCTGCATCGGTTGCTGATAGCCCATATTCTGCTGCTGATATCCGCCCTGCATAGGCTGCTGATAACCCATATTATTACCCATCGGGCCTGCATTACCGCCAAGAGCCATAACAAGCTCGTTTGCCATCTGCTCACAGCGGCGGAATTCGTCAGTATATCTGCTGTCGGGTCTTCTGTCCGTAAGCTCAAACTCAATCTCGCTGAAGTACGGTGAATTAACATTTATGTAAACAGTAATTTCATACTCGTACTCGTATCTCGGCGGATTGTAGGAACGGCTTCCGTCCTCAGTATCCATATAGATTTCGTCCCTGTGCTCCTCTACCTCATAGCGAACATTGCTTACCTGAGAGATGTCGATAATATCGGCATTCTCCGCGCGGAAATCGCTTCTGCGGCTGACAACAAATTTTCTCTGATTATCGTCAAGATAAACCTTTGTGCCGTTGCCGAAGGTGCGTGTGGGATTAAAACTGTTAAGATTCTGCCTGTTCTGCTCCCTGTAATCAATCTGCGCCTTAATCTCAGCAACAGTTGACTTCTTTCTCTCGCTGAAAAACGGAGAAAGCTTTTTAACGCAATCAGTACAGATTGTTCCGTCCTCAACCTTACGGCTTCCGAGCATACCGACGCTCTTGCCGCAGATTGCACACTGTTTTTTATCAAAAAGTCCCATAATAATTCTCTCCTTATCTACTTAAAGGGAGACGGAGCTTCCGCCTCCCTCAATTGTTAATTACTGAGCGTCATTGCTGTCAAACGGGTCGCCGCACTGCGGACAGAATTTAGGAGGATTATGAGGGTCCTCGGGTGTCCAGCCGCACTTGTCGCACCTGTAAAGAGGCGCGCCTGCAGGCTTGGGCGAGCCGCAGTTCATACAGAATTTGCCCTGATTTACCGCACCGCAGGAGCAGGTCCATCCTTCAGCGCTCTGCTGAGGCTGAGGTGCCGGCTGAGGTGTTCCGCAGTTAGGACAGAACTTGCCCTGTGCTGCCGTGCCGCACTGCGGACACTGCCATCCCATACCGCTTGCAGGTGAAGGATTCTGTGCCTGCGGCGGAACTGCCTGCTGCTGAGCCTGTTGCTGAGCCTGTTGCTGCTGACCCATAGCAAAGAGATTCTGCGCAGTATTACCGCCTGCGTTCATAGCCATACCCATACCGAAGAAGCCGCCCATTGCGCCGTTGGGATTTGAAGCCGCATTACGCATAGCCTCGCCCTGCGACTCAAGGAATACGCCGCCTGCCATTGCAGGATTGTTGCCTGCCGCAGCGCCGCGCTGATATCTCTTGAGATATTCTGCATCCTCTTCGTTCATTGTAATCGGGTTAAGAGCAATCTTAACTACCGAAAGTCCTCTCTTCTCCGCCCAGTCGGCAGCAAGAGCCTCATTCATAGCGTCCTTAAGCTCCTTGTTATGCGCAGGAATCTGGCTCGGACGAAGCTCGAGAGCCGAAAGTGCGCCGAGGCCCTGTGAAAGAGCGTCAACGAATTCCGTCTTGAGCTGACCGTCAATCTCCTCACGCCTGTATTCCTGAGTTACATTTGCGCATACATTTGTATAGAAAAGAAGCGGGTCGGAAATCTTATATGAATAAACGCCGCTGCAACGAAGGTCGGTTTCCATATCAAGACCGATTTTTGAATCAACAACACGGAACAGCACGGGATTAGGCGTACCGAACTTGTTGTCAAGAATTTCCTTAGTGTTGAAGTAATAAACTCTCTGGTCCTTCGCTGTGTCGCCGCCGAAGGTGAAACGCTTGCCGATTGTTTGGAATGTTCTCTTAATTCCCTCGCCGAGACCGCCGTAGAAAATTGACGGCTCAGTTGAGGTATCATATGTAAATTCGCCGGGCTCAGCGCACACCTCAACAATCTTTCCCTGCTCAACAATAATCATACACTGTCCGTCAGCAACAGCGATGATTGAGCCGTTTGAGATAATATTATCATTACCTTTTGTATTAGAACTTCTGCCGGAAGTCCTCTTCTCGCCCTTTACAACAAGGACATCCTTATCAAGTGCGTCGCAGTAGAAATACTCTCTCCACTGGTCAGCGGTTGCGCCGCCGAGCGCGCCGACGCCTGCTTTAATTAAACCCATTTATATTCTCTCCTTTACAGGTTAATAACAGTTTTATACTTTTAGGTAAAACTGTCTTAATCTTATTATATAACAATCCACGCTATAATTGCAAGAGTTTGTATATTTATTAATAGTGTTAATTAATATAGACTATAAACACAGAAGACAAAACTAAATGAATAGTGAATAATGAAAAATAAAAAACGCAGAGGTTTTACCCTCTGCGTTTTTAAATGGTTGGTTTGTTGTAGTTAGTCAGGCGGAAGCTATCCGCCCCTACAAGCAGTTATATAACCGTAATACTCTGTCGCGGTTATGCCCTTTTTAGAAGCCGATGACTCCGGTTTCCCACTGGTCGCGCTGGTATGTTGGTGTCGGAGTGTCTCCGCCGCCGCCCTCGGACT
>CADAUV010000035.1 GCA_902791235.1 Oscillospiraceae bacterium | reverse complement strand
GTTATAACCGCATTTTTCCATATCCTGTCATTTTTATTTGCATCATATATTTCGCCGAGGCGTAAATCGTCTGAAAGAATATTGGACTCTGCGACAAGAACGCTTTTATCTGCTTCAATTATTTCTGTTCTGCCGTCGGTGTAGTTAAGCTCAACAGCAAAAGCAAGTTTCGGAGAAGAACGGTGCTCTGTTTTTTCAAAATCCCATATAAAGCCACCGAATGCATTTTGCATGCCGTTGCCCAAAAGGAACTCAAAGCTGTTATGTTCTTTTATCAATTCGGTAATATCGTAGTTATCGTAATATAAAACCTGCTCACTGTTGGTTATATATGGGCAGAGTCTGCCTTTTGTAATAGAAACACCGTTAAGATATAATTCGTAAAAGCCAAGTCCGCAAACAGTGATTTCGGCTTTCTTTATACCGCCTGAAATGTTAATGCTCTTGTGAAACAGCGGAGCAGGAACACGGCACTCAAAAGTACTGTATGTTTCGCCGGAGCAGATAAATTTTTCTAATAATATCATAGCGCTATTCTCCAATAGAGGTTGATTTGTCGGATTTATTATAATTCAATACAAAAGAAAATGCAATTGATTTAATCGGCTGTACAGGCAATCAAAATATCTTTCGCTGCAGCGGTTGGGGAAGGCGCTTTTCGCGCCTGAGGGTATTCCGATACAAGCCAAAATATAAAAAAGCATTACGGCGAAAGATACTTGTACTTTTGCCGATAGAAAAAACACCTTTGACTGCTTATGCTTTTGTGAGTTGGTTTCTATGTTGTGCCTGGGTGTTTGATTATGTTGAATTGTTTTCTGTTTCATGATATAATTAATTATTAAAACAGATGAAGAATATGATTTAATTATAAATAAAAAACAAGAAACAGCAAAGGGGTTTAAAAATGAAAAAGAGGATTTTTATTGCATTGCTTTCGATGCTTCTTATAATAACCGCTATTCCTGTTGCCGCAAACGCGGGCAATGCTGCACCGGAAGTGAAAGCCTTCGGAACGGATGCAACCTTTATAACAAACGCACCTATCAGTACATTGCGTATTGACAGGACTAAAATTAATACTTCCAATGTATCGTTATACCACCCTGATTACAGCGTAGGCTTTTCTCTTGATGACGAGGGATATGTTTATGCGTCCCGCTGCGGTGTTAAAGCAGGATATACGGGCCTTGGATACTTTACGCTGACCTTTGCTGACGCGGCAATTTCAGCCGATGGTACACGCAAGAACCTCGTTGTTAAATTCAGCGATGTTACAACCATAGGCAAAAGTGATGTTTCTCCTTACTATGACTACCTTAGATTCGTTCAAATAACAAATAATGAGAATGCCCCTCTTGTCTTTACACCTTTATCGGTTAACGAAAAAAAGCATCTTTGTATCAGAAGTGCCGTAACATTTTCCGTGGAACGCGCAGGTGATAACGACACTATGCTTTTTGCCGCAAACAGCATTAATACAAACCGTCAAGGAAGCACTAATTTTGAAAAAATCGTTGATGCTGCAGGGCATTATGCCTATTCCGAATCAATGGAACCGCTTGGCGGAATAGCCGAAGGGGCTGACCTTTACATCACCGAAAACAGTTGTCTGAATGTTGTTGAAGGAAAAAGTCCGGAAACTTACGGAATCCGTTTTGTCGGCAACGGCAGCTCTGAAGGAGCTTATTCTGACGGCTTTGCAACTGTCGCCTCTGCAAAAAACGGCTTCACTACGAGAGTGTGGAGCTCGGCAGGTACAAATACTGTACCGCTGGATATTGCTCTTTTAACATCGGTTAACGCCTTCTCTCTCGAAACTGCGGCAGGTGATAACGGCAGTATATCTCTTTGGGCGGACGCAACTGCAAACAGCACCGGGGCTGCAAAACTGAACGGCGGGACGACCGCAGCACCGCTGACCTATTCTGTACCGGGCGGGAAGGCTGTAACGCTTGTAATCAACCCGGATTACGGCTATGAGCTTGATACTTTAACATTAAGCGGCCAAGCCGTGCAACCTACGCGCACGCAGTATCAACCAAACGGCAGTGTTTCGTATGAATTGGATGTTCCTGCCATCACCGGCGACACTGCGGTCAGCGCAACATTCAAAAAGGGACACATTCACGAATTAAGTTATGTAAAGCGCACGGACTGTTTTGGAATAGATGTTAACTGTACTGAGGATAACTGCTCCTGGACGGGAGGCAAACTCACGGTGAGTGCCAATATTCCCGATGTGATACGATATTCGGACGGTAATGCATCTTCTATTACGCTCAGTGGAAAAGATGAACTCGCATCCGCAACACATAACGCCGTTCAGGCAAAGCTGACCTACAAGAGCATAGGTGAAAACCCCGTTGAATACACATCATTTCCGTTTATCTTCGGAGAATATATTGCCACTATTACAATTACGGATGCAAGAGACCCGAATAATGTAAAGACATATTCAGCGTCTAAAAACTATACTTATGAAAAAGCGGAAATTACGCCCGGTCTGATTGTGGGAAACTGGACTTACGGGGATGAGCCTGTCATGCCTCGGTTGGCTGTAAGCACTAACCCCGAATACGCCCGCACTGTCTACTATTATAAACCTGTTGGTGCAAATGACAGTGCATACACCACGGAGATTCCGGTAAATGCCGGTGAATATGTGCTCAAAGCAGTTCGACCCGAAACGGAGCATTACAAAGAAGGCGTAGCGACAGGCGGTATCACGATTTACAAAGCGGCTTCATCTCCAACGGTGCCGACAGGCATTACAGCAGTTTACGGAACAAAGCTTGCCGATGTGGCGCTGCCTGAAAACTGGACATGGGACAATGGCGAACAAAGCGTCGGCAATATCGGCGATAATGTATTTTCGGCAACATATACTCCTGATGATGCGGTGAACTATACCACTGTCCAAAGTAATGTGAATGTAAATGTTTCCAAAAGACCGATTACCGTTACCGCAGATGAAAAGAGCAGTTATCAGGGCAATGCGCTTAAGCAACTGACTTATACCGTAAGCGGCGGAATTGTTGACGGAGACGACCTGGGACTGACGCTTAATACAAATGCAAACAGCGATGTAACAGGTATCTATATAATTACCGTTAACGCCTCTAACCCGAATTACGATATTACACTTGTTAACGGCACCTATACTGTAAGCGTGGCTCCCGAATACAGCTTTTCGGGCAATTCTGAAATTGTATGGACACAGGGAAGCAAAGAAAACGCAGAGTTCACCGTTATTTGTAATGTCGAAAACGACCGTATATTTGATAAATTTACAGGCATTAAAATTGACGGAGCGGTAGTGAGCCCGAATAATTATCAGGCTTCAAGCGGCAGCGTGAAAATAAGTCTGAAATCCGATTATCTCAATTCTTTGTCAGTCGGAGAGCATGTTATATCCGTTTCTTTCACTGACGGAAACGCCGAAGGGACGCTGAAC
The DNA here is from genome assembly GCA_902791235.1 of Oscillospiraceae bacterium. Lineage (GTDB taxonomy): Bacteria > Bacillota > Clostridia > Oscillospirales > Acutalibacteraceae > Eubacterium_R. The sequence goes on along the minus strand of CADAUV010000035.1, from coordinate 13,579 downwards.
ATTCTTGCGTCATCGTCGGTTACGGATGATAATAAAGCTATTGATTTAGAAAACAGAACTGACACAAAACCCGGTTCGGACAGTAAAACCTCTCCGGCAACGGGCAATAACTCATATGTGTATTTCGCATCATTGATTGCCTGCGGCCTGGGGTTAATGGCAGCGGCAGTTTTCAAAAAGAGATTTTCGAAAACTGACAATAACGGGATTTAGTTAAAACAAAAAAGCCTTGAAACATAGTGTTCAAGGTTTTTTTAACGCTCAGACTCTCTCAGGGTTCGAGTCCCTTCCTTTAAAAACAAGAATACCCGAATAAACACAAAAGTGTTTACTCGGGTATTGGTACGCCGGAAGGGACCTCGTCCAAACATATTCCGCAGTTGAAACAACACGCAAGCGTATTGTTAATAACTGCTTCATATGTTTCTCCTCTCCCCAAAAAGTCTTACGACTTTTCGGGGGCCCCGGTTCGAGTCCCTTCCTTTAAAATAAGAATAACCTGCTGAACACGGAAGTGTTCAACAGGTTATTGGTACGCCGGAAGGGACAGCGTATTGCTTTGCAATCCGCATGGCTTGGCGACCCAAGGCTTTGCCTTCGGTACCCGCCTGCGCCGCTCTTCGCTAAAAACAGTACACTGTACTGTTTTTTTAACGCTCAGACCCTCTCAGGGTTCGAGCCCCTTCCTTTTAAATAAGAATAACCTGCTGAACACGAAAGTGTTCAACAGGTTATTGGTACGCCGGAAGGGACTCGAACCCCCGACCTACTGGTTCGTAGCCAGTCACTCTATCCAGCTGAGCTACCGGCGCATTTGCTCAAATAATATAACACAATGTTATTTAAAATGCAAGACTTTTTTTAAATTAATTACTATTAAGATATTTCTCAAGCTCGTCCGCCATATTCCTTATAAGAACGGGGCAGGGTCTTTTTCGGTAATACTCCTGCGTGCGCGGCTCTGCCTGAGGGTTGTCGAAGCCCTTTGAGGAAAGCCCTAAAAGCTCCCTGCAGACTACGGAGCCGTTATGCTCTTTAAATATCCCTGCAAGGTGCTGGACTCTCCTGTATATCTCACTCTTGTTTTCATTTCTATATATACATCCGAGGACGACTGCGGCGCCGCTTATCGTGCCGCAGACCTCTCTCATTCTGCCTATACCGCCGCCGAGACCTATCGTCATCCGGCTTGCGGTGCTTTTGTCAATTCCCATCTCATCACAGAAGGCGAGGACAACAGCCTGAGAACAGTTGTAGCCCTGTCTGAAATAAGATTCCGCGAGTTCGCCCTTACTCATCAGTCAGCGTCCGCGTGCTGCTCTATATCCGTTGCGACTGGATTGAATACAGCAGTGTAGCTTCCGTCTGCAGCAGCCTCAAACTTATATGTTGCGGCGCTGCTTTTAAGCACGCCGTCGGAGTACCAGCCTGCAAATTCATAGCCCTCCTCGGGAGTTGCTTTGAGCACTACGGTTTCACCCTTCTTGAAGGTGCCGCCGCCCTCAACGCTTCCGCCAACCTTTGTACCTGCGGTGATTCTAAAGGTCGGTGCCTTGGTTGTGGTCGTGGTTTCCTCTTTGGTGGTGGATTCGGTAGTTTCCTCCGTCGTTTCCTCCTTAGTCGTCTTTTCAGTTGTCGAGTTCTTGACTGTGGTTGAAACAGAGGTGCTTTCCCTGACGGATGTTTGATTTTCGTCCTTCTTACCGTGGGCAACAACTATTATTGAAATAATCACGGCAATAAGTATTACTGCGAGAACCGCAATAATTACCGCATTTTTCTTAACTGCTTTTTCATCGTCGCTCTCCGGCTCAGCAGGAAGGGGGGCAACGCCCGAATTATCCTCGCCCGCACTTACGGCGCCGTCGTCATAGAGAGGTGAGCCGCAGTTTTCACAGATATATCTGTTGTCGTCATTTTCGCTTCCGCAATTTTTACATCTCATATTTTATACCTCCGATTAAGATATCTTATATGTATTTACAATTATAACACAAAGCCGTAAAAATCTCAACATTATTTAATTTTTGCAGGATATATAAAAGTTATTTTTCAATTATCTATTGACTTTTCGGCGATTTTAATATAAATTTAATATGTAATGTTTTGTACGGAATTTTTCAGGAGGAAAAGTTTCGCATTATGAAAGGGGAAACACTCTAATGAACAAATTTGTTAAAAGAGGCTTGAGCCTTGCTTTTGCAGCAGTTCTCATTGCAACAACCTTTACAGGCTGTGCTAAGATGAACTATGTATTTCAGGAGGGCGCAATAAGAGCTATTCACGAGATTAAGGATGGTAGCTGGCAGAACAAGGGTAATGAGGATGGTGCAAGCGATACCGACGAGGTTGTTATCGAGGAGCTTAAGCCGGGTACATACGGCGGCGTTGAATTCCAGAACCTTGACGATGTTGCTAATTTCTACAAAGAGGCTTATAACTATACAAAGAGCCTTACTGCAGAATATATTGACGCTGACGGTAACACGGTTACTTTCTACAAGCTTCTCGGCGACGAGAGCATGGAGCTTGGCGATGTTATGATTGACGGCTCTGCAAATGCGGTTGTTAATAAGCTTGTACCGGGTATTATGAGCGGTATGTTCAAGCCGACACCTTACGGTCTTACACCTTGTAACAACAGAAATCCTGAGCTTGACAATAACAGCGAGGACGCTATTAAGACAACTGACCATGACTTCAGAACAACTGATGTTACAGGCGAGGATATCCTTGCTGCAAATGTAACAGATAACGGCGACGGCACAATCACACTTGAGATTCAGCCTAAGGGCGTTAAGATGGCTCTCCGCGGTGATGACTCACAGGGTCGTTTCTTCCAGGTACTCGGCGATATCGCAGGCGTTGTATCGGGTATCGACGCTGTATCCTTCACACAGGGTACACCTGAGGAGAATGTAGTTGTTAACTATAAGGGCGGTACTGCAAAGGTTAAGGTTGATGTTGCAACAAAGGAAATTGTTGAGGCTGATTACACAATGATTTCAAACATCAATGTAACACATGCAAGCATCGCAGTTATCAAGGATAAGAGCGCTTCTCTTATCATCACTTATAAGAACCACTTCCCTGCAAGCGACGAATTCCTTCAGACCTCAAAGGGCATTACAAGAAAGTAATTATAAGTAGGTTAATAATAATTAACGGCTGTACCGAAGAGGTACAGCCGTTTTTGTACGCTTATATTTTTATTGTAAAATATTTTGAAATAGTGTATAATCATTATATCTTATTAAAGGAGAATTTATATGAGCGAGAAAATGCCCAATATGGATTACGATGCCGACGAGGTTATCAATGAGTTTAAGGAGAGAATCAAGTGGCCTAAGGCGAAGGAGGTTGACGCTGTTGTCAAGCCTTCAAGGGTGCCGCTTCGTCTGCTTCTTTCGCTTCTTATAACGCTTGTCGGAAGCGGAATATTATACTATATGATGCTTCCTGCGTTTAATTTCAAGGACAGCCAGATGTATCTTTTCTTTATTGCTGTTGTTGCTCTTTTCGTGGCGGCGTTTTATGTTACCTGCCGTGCTAATAAGTATATTGAGCGCAAGGAATATGTCAGGAAAAAGTCGTTTGTACCGCTTATAATTGTCGGTGTAATTGTTCTTGTTATGGCTGTGGGATATGTTGCGGGCGTAACGCTTTTCAGGGCTCATTCGTACAGTCAGCTTATGAGCGTTGAGACGAGCGATTTTTCCGAGGATTTCGCGGATATAACTTATGACGAGGTGCCGAGGCTTGACAGGCAGACGGCAAATTATCTTGCCGACCAGCAGTTAGGTAAGCTCGACGAATATAAGAGTCAGTATGTTGTAACCGCTAATTCAACACAGATTAACTATAACGGCACGCCGGTCCGTGTGGCTTATCTTGAATACGCCAATATTCTTAAATGGTGGAATAACACAAAGAACGGACTCCCTGCATATATGGTTATCGACCTTGTAAGTCAGAAGGTTAATGTTGTTAACTGCGTTGAGCAGTTTGGCGAGGGTATAAAGTATTCGCCGACGGAGCTTTTTAATGAGAAGCTTGTCCGTCATATCCGTTTTCAGTATCCGACAGCGCTTCTTGACACGCCTAATTTTGAGATTGACGAGAGCGGCCATCCATACTGGATTACACCGGTGCTCGACCACACAATCGGTCTTTTCGGCGGCACTGATGTCAAGGGCGCAATTATCACTGATGCGCTCACGGGCGAGAGTGATTATTATGATATTGAAACCGTAAGGAGCGATTCAGAGCTCAACTGGATTGATGTCGTTTACAGCGAGTCGCTCATTGTTCAGCAGTACAATTACTACGGTAAGCTCCAAAACGGCTTCTGGAACTCGATTTTCTTCCAGAATGATGTTAATGTGGCGTCCTCGGGAAGCGGCAATATTGCGCTTGACGACGATGTATGGGTATATACGGGCGTAACCTCTATTGAGGCGGACACTTCAAACTTCGGCTTTATTCTCTGTAATCAGCGTACCAAGGAAACGAGGTATTACAAGAACGGCGGTGCGACCGAGTATTCCGCTATGGCTGCCGCTGAGGATACGGTGCAGAACTATGAGTACAGGGCGACCTTCCCGATTCTGCTTGACATCGAGGGTCAGCCGACCTACTTTATGTCCTTCTACGGCGACGGATATACAATCAGAGGCTTTGCTCTTGTAAACCTTGAGGACAAGACGATTGTCGGCAGGGGCGTTTATGACGAGGAGAAGAGTATGGCGAATGCCCTGAATGCCGCTGTTGAGAATTATATCAACGCGCTTAAAGACGAGGGCATAGTCGGCTCGGACGCTGACGCAGAGGATTATATGGTTGATGAAAACAGCGTGGAGGATGGCGATAACACGGACGCAAATGAAACAAAGGCGCTGAGCGTAACGGGCGAGGTTACGGATATCAAGTCCTCTGTAAACGACGGCAACACCGTTTACTATCTGCAGATTGACGGAAAGTATTATTATATCAGCGTTGTTGACGCTATGCAGGTGCTGCTTATCAGCACGGGCGACACTGTTACTGTTGAGTATACTGAGGCTAAGGGCGATTTCATCCCTGCAACTTCGGTAACGGTGAATGAGTAAAATCTTTGGGTCGTGTTTTCAAACTTAATATAATATAATAAAAAACGGAGAGGCTGAAAAGCCTCTCCGTTTTCTGTTTGCGGGTTATTCTGTAACCGCTTGCGTTTCTTCTGATGCCGTTTCAAGCTCGGGAATCCATTTTGAAAATCTGTACGGATTTTCGGTATTCCTCTCGTCATAGATTACCTGCGGAAAATGGATTTTTTCCTCGGGCTTATCGGCTGCCTCCGATTTCTGCGTGCTGTTGGTGAGCTTGCAGAAAAGTACAAATTCAAAATCCTTACGGTAATCGGTCGGGCAGATTATGATGAGGAGCTTATCCTTCCTTGAAAGCGAGTCGGAAACCTTATATAGCGAGCGCGTCTGTAAATTTGTTGCAAAGGTCGAGGCGCTGCTTTGGGTCATTTCCTCGGGTGTTCTTACGGGGAAGATATAATCGTTATCATCCTCGGGATTTTTATTGAGATAAAACGCCCCCATAACCTTGAAGCTGTAATTCTCAAACAAATCCGAATAGGTGATAAAGCCTGTTGAAGCATTGTATTTTTCAGCGTCGGCGTAGTGCTTTTCAAGCTCCCTGCTGTCAAGCTCAAGAACAAAATTGGAGCGTGAGCTTCCCTCTTTGCAGGGGAGGAGAAGCGGAGACCTGTCCTCATACACAGGCGCATTAAGGTTGATATCCTCTATTTTAATATAGCCCTTAATGCTTTGGTCCTTTCCGTAGAGGTCGCAGTATTCCTCGAGTATGCCCTCGGGAAAGGCGACATCTGGATATGCCTGCTGATAGGGTTTAAGATATGCTGTTTCAGAGCTTTTATGATAAGCCTTAACGCCGAAGACGGCGCCGACTGCAACCGCAATCAGAATTATCGCGGCAAGCATACCCTTGCTGAAAACGACGCGCTTTATTTTACTGAGTGCATAGCTTCGCTTCTGACGGCTCTCCTTTTTCTTTTTGTTGTGAGCCCTCAGCTTTTTTTCCTTTTCAGTCAGCTCCTTTGCGAAGTCAATGCTTCTCTCGGGAGGCTCCAGACCGAAATCCTGAGGGTCTGAGTCCCTCGTTTCCTTTTGCCTGCGGTAGTCGTCAAGCAGCTTCTGAATATCGTCCTTTTCGTCCATATCAGCTAATTATCACCTTTTTAACATTCTCATACGCTTCGTTCATAAGCTCCTCAAGATTCTCAATCTTAGCTTCAGCTAAAAGAACATCCTCGAGCTTCGGGCGTGTTCTCGGGTGCTTAGGAGTGAATACCGTACAGCAGTCCTCGTAGGGCTGGATGGAGGTTTCAAAGGTGTCAATCTTCCTTGAAATTCTTATAATTTCCTCTTTATCCATACCTATACACGGTCTGAATACAGGCATATCCGCGGCGCAGTCCGTGCAGGCAAGCGCATAAATCGTCTGGCTTGCGACCTGACCCACGCTTTCGCCTGTTATAAGCGCCGAGCAGTTCTGCGACTTTGCAAGCCTTTCGGCAAGCATCATCATTATTCTGCGCATTATGATTGTAAAATACTCCTCGGGGCAGTTGTCCCTGATTGCCTCCTGAAGCTTTGTAAACGGCACGACATAGGTTGTGATTACGCCTGAATATCTCGCAACCTTTTTAAGAAGCTCCATAACCTTAAGCTCGGCAAGCTCGGAGGTGTAGGGCGGAGAAGCAAAGTGAACGGCGCAAAGCTCTATGCCCCGTTTTGCCATCATATATGCGGCAACGGGTGAATCAATGCCGCCGCTTATGAGTATCGCGCCTCTGCCGCTCGTGCCTGTCGGCATACCGCCTGCGCCCTTGATGTTATTACCTCTGATAAAGGCGTGGCTGTCCCTTACCTCAACGGTTACCGTGATTTCGGGATTGTGAACATCCACTTTAAGATGATTGAATTTTGAAAGTATATAGCCGCCAAGCTCCCTTGCAATCTCGGGTGATTTGAGCGGAAAATGCTTGTCCGAGCGTTTTGCCTCCACCTTGAAGGTGCGTGCGTCCTCAAGCTCATCCTCAAGATAGCTTACTGCGGTTTCCTTGATTTTTTCAAAATCCTTTTCGCAGGTCATTGCCCTTGAGAGCGCGGCAATACCGAAAACTCTTTCGAGTATTTCAACCGCGTCGTCGAGGTCGATGTCCTCGCTTACAGGCTCAACCACAATGGTTGACTGGCTTTTTGTGAAATTGAAATCGCCAAGCTCCTTGAGCCTTCTTTTCATATTTTTAATGAGTATGTCCTCAAACGAGCTTCTGTTAAGTCCTTTGAGCGCAAGCTCGCCGTTTTTGATAAGTATAATTTCCTTCATAGCTTTTTCCTTTATATCGGGTGTTTTTGTATTAAATCCCTGAGTGCGTCAACAAGAATGTCGGCGTCTTTTTCAGTGCTGTAACGCGAGAAGCTTATGCGGATGCTTTTGTCAAGTATTTCATCGCTGAGCTTCATAGCGGTCAGCACATGGCTTTTCTTACCCTTTGAGCATGCGGAGCCGCTGCTTACATACACGCCGTAATTCGCGCAAAGCTCCTGAATAATCGTCTGACTTCGCATAAAAGTGGGAACATATATATTAATTATATAAGGCAGTGCGTCCTCGTCGCTGTTGAATTTCACACCGTCGATTTCGCCAAGCCTCTTTCTTGTGTAGGCGTTAAGCTCCCCGATGAAGCTGTTATTGCAAAAGTCCCTGACCGCCGCACCGAAGCCTGCGATGAGCGGACTTGCCTCGGTACCGGGGCGCAGTCTTTTTTCCTGCTCGCCGCCGAAGGTGCGCGGAAAATTCTGGCTTGTGAGATTTGAGGCTTTGTTTACATAAAGTGCGCCTACGCCCTTTGGCCCGTGTACCTTGTGCGCCGATACCGTGATTAAATCAGCGCCGAGCTTTTTTGCGTTAATCGGGAGCTTGCCGTAAGCCTGTACGCAGTCGATGTGGAAAAGCGCAGGGGAGTTTGCGCGCTTAATGGCTTTTGCAATGTTTTTTACGGGCATAACCGAGCCGACCTCGTTATTGACATACATTACCGACACGAGGATTGTATCCTTCGTTATCGCCTCTTTCAGCGCCTTTTCGTCTATCCTGCCGAATTCGTCGGGCTGAAGATAGATTACCTCGAAGCCCTCCTTTTCAAGCTCAGCCATCGGTTTAAGCACGCTTTCATGCTCGATAGCTGTTGTGATGATTCTTTTGCCGAGCCTGCGCCTTGCTTTGACGGCGCCGAAAACAGCGAGGTTATTTGCCTCCGTTCCGCCCGAGGTAAAGATAATTTCCTCCTTGTCGGCTCCGAGGGAGTCAGCAATAATCCCCCTTGCTTCAATAACGCTTTTCATAGCGTTTACGCCGAGCGCGTGAAGGCTTGACGGGTTGCCCCAGTTTTCCGTGAGCATCTCGTTAATCGCATTATTGCAGGCGTCGCAGGGTTTTGTGGTTGCGGAATTGTCGAGATATATAATCATAAACCTTTAAGTTCCTTTAGTTTGAGTATTCCGATAATTGTTTTTGCGTCCTTGATTTCGCCGCTCATTATCCTTTTAACGCACTCGTCAAACGGTACTTTAAGCACATCGAGGTATTCGTCGTCGTCAAGCTTCTGGTCGCCGAATTTTAGCCCCGTCGCACAGTAAAGGCGGATAATCTCGCTCGTGTAGCCGGGCGTGGGATAAATTTCGCCGAGCCATTCAAAGCTTTCGGCTGAGGCGCCGCACTCCTCGTGGAATTCCCTGATGCCTGCCTCAAGCGGGTCCTCGCCCTTTTCAAGCTTGCCTGCGGGGATTTCATAAACTATTTCCTTGTACGGATAGCGAAACTGCCTTACAAGCAGTATCTCGTTATCGTCCGTGAGCGCAACAACCGCAACGCCGCCGGGGTGTTCAACAACCTCGCGCATTGTTTCCTTGCCGTCGGGGAGGGTTATTGTATCGTGGTGTACGGTGATGATTTTACCGCTGAAAATTCCTCTGACCTCCTCCGTCTGCTCGTAAAAGCCAAGGGCGAGAGCCTCAATATCCGAGGGCTTTTCAAGGATGAAATCAGCGCCTGCTTCAATGAACTCGAACTTATTGCCGTAGCCCCACAGCACGCCTGCGCTGAAAATATGATTTTGCTTTGCGCCTTCAATATCGAAGCTGCGGTCGCCTGCGAGCAGAGTTTCCGCAGGGTCGGTGCCGAGCGCTTCAAGGCATCTTGCAACAATACTCGGTTTAGGCTCGCAGTCAGCGGTGAAGCTCACGCCGCATACCGAGTCGAAATATTTTTTTATTCTGAATTTTTTGAGAAGCTCGCTGACATATTCCTCGGGCTTTGATGAGGCGATACCGAGCTTTATGCCGTCGTTTTTAAGGTTTTTGAGCAGCTCCTCAATTCCGTCGTAAAGCTTGCTTTCGTAGAGTCCCGTTTCAGAATATCTCTCGCGGTATTTTTTTACAAGCTCGTCGGCTCTCTGTACATCGGCGCCGAATTTTTCCTGAAAGGTTATGAGAAGAGGCGGCCCTATAAAGTAGCTCAAATCCTCATCCTCGGCAATCTCATATCCGTAAGCCTCAAGCGCATAACGCGCGCTTTTAAGTATTCCTTCGCCCGTGTCGCAGAGCGTTCCGTCGAAATCGAAAATAATTGCTTTGTAGTTCATTTTTACACACCTCAACCAAACATTATATCATAAAATAAAAATATATACAACCTCAATAAAATATGATATTATATAGATATTAACTCAAAGGAGAATTGCTATGCAGGAGGGCAGGAAGAGAATACATCTGCTTGATGAGCTGAGGGGCTTTGCGATAATCTGTATGATTGTGCATCATACCCTGCTCGACATCGGCGATATGTTTTCGGCGAATTGGGCGACAGACGCATTCAATGCGCTTTGCGCCGTACAGCCCGTATTCTGGGCGGTGTTCATTATAATATCGGGCGTATGCTCGCGCCTTTCAAGAAATACCGTAAAGCGCGGAGTTATCGTGCTTGCGCTTGCCGGAGTGATAACTCTTGTTACGGCGGTGATTATGCCGCGGCTCGGTTTTGAAGGGTACGGGATATGGTTCGGAATACTTCACTGCCTTGGCTCGTGTATGGTTATAACGGGGCTTCTTATGCCGCTTATAAAGAGGATTGACTATCGGGTCGGAGCAGTTATAAGTGCGGTGCTTTTTGCGTTTACTTACGGTATCGACGGCTCGCACAGGTCGCTTTTATTCGGGCTTATAAAGCTCCCCTCGGCGCTGTATAAAAGTAATGCGTTTTCACCGCTCGGCTTCTATAATTACAGCTTTGAAAGCGCGGATTACTTCCCGATTTTACCGTGGATATTCGTATTCCTTTTCGGCGCTTTTATCGGTCAGCTTGCGCTTGACGAGGCGCTGCCGAAGCAGTTTTATGTTAAGCATAGCAGGCTTTTATCCTTTGTCGGTAAAAACAGCCTTTGGGTATATATGGCGCATCAGCCCGTGATTTATGGCGTGCTTTGGGTCGTGCTTGAAATTATAGTAAAAGCGTATACTTAATTTAATATCAAATTAAAGGCGTACCTCATAGTATAAAGAGGTACGCCTTGTTTTTTGCCGCTAAAATAACAGTCCGCAGGGGAAGGTGGGTAATGCCCCTAAGAATAGCCGTACCCGCACGGCAGAGCAGGAAGCCGCGAAGGCGTGTGCTTGCCGCTGCGGACTGATTTTAAAAGAGTTTAAGCCACTGATTGTTTGCCTTGTCAACTGCGTAGTAGCAGTAGCCGAGCGTTCTGTTGATGGTGCTTTTTGCAGTCGCTATATGCCTGCTTACAGTGGGCTGGGAGATGTGAAGCGCCTTCGCGATGCTCTCCTGACTCATACCCTCGTTGTAAAACATATTAAGACATTCGTACTGCCTGCCTGAAAGCTCGTTTTCAATGATTAGTTTCAAAGTCTGCCTCATTGAATTGAGCAGTATGCGCCTTTCGTCGAAACCGATGTCGCTGTCGATATTCTCCCACACACCGCACATATAGCTTTCGATGAAATCAGTCATCGCCATCACCATCGTAGTAATGTGAAAGCATATAAGAAATCCTTTTACATTCACTTGCCATATCATAATAAACCTTAATCTTCTTGCGAAGCAGGAGGAGATTTTCGCCGCTGTATATTTCGATAAGCGGCGCAATTGCGTCAACCTTTGCGCAGATTATCCTGTACTGCTTCTCATATTCTTCTGCTAATTCATATAGATTCACTTTACTACCCTCCTTGTGCATATTCGGACTTTGCACTTATTATTCATAGTGTCGGTGCTGAGTGGTACACCTCAATTATGATAATATACGAACATCTGTTCTAAATCAAGAAAGCAGGGCGGCATAGTCCTAAAAATGTAACTTGAACATAAAACTTTAATTTGTCCATTAAAACTTCTTACAAAAATTTCTTAAATTCTTTGTGCAATTTGTAGGAAATGCTAATAATTTTTAACAATCGCTTGACAGATTTGGTAAATTAAACTATAATGTAGATGATTTGAAACGGGCCGCACCGTTTCAAACTCTGGTCCTCCATAGTTTGTAATAACAGAGAGGAGAAGGGACTGCGAATCGCAGTCCCTTCTTTTATATATAAAACAGTAATTTCTTGTATACATTTAACATATATAAAACAGTAATTTCTTGTACACATTTAACAAAATTAAGATTTATATATTGACTTTAAATTATATATAGATATAATGAAGGTAGAAACTTTGAAATATTATATTTGTTTGATATCAGGTTTAATCCGGCGTATGCGGTCAGCGGGCAAGGTATTTCAAAAATATTTTTTACTAAATTAAAAGGAGAGATAATATGAAATTATCAAAGAAAATTTTTGCTGTAGTTCTTGCAGCACTTATGGCAATCTCAATGATGCCGTTTTCTGCAATTTCTGCATTTGCGACTGATTACACAAGCGGCGCCGTTGATTTTCGAACTATTCAACAGGGTGATAGTTTCACATCAGGCATAATATTTGTTGATCATATTTCTGAATACACTATTATTCTGCAGGGCGGCGGTCATTGCTACTCCACCGTTCAGAACTCTACATATGTTTATCCTGCAAAGGCTACTGACAGCGTAGCGGCCGGCAGCAGTGGTGTTATGTATGGTAGCGTTGAAGCAAGTTTTAAATTAAACGGTACAACTTATTATCCTTATAACGGACAGAGTAAGTCGTCTAAGTGGTATGTTGTTGCAGCCGACCAGACCGGAAAGACTATTACCTTGTCGGGTTTAGAGTCTGCCACTGCTCAGCCTGTATCCTACAAGGCTGCGAGCGTTAACGCGACAACGCACGAGGTAACCTTTACAGACGCAAGCTGTGATGACTACACGGTTGTTACAGCAAGCACTACGACCTTTGAGGACGGCAAGTGGTATGTTGTAAATGAGAATGTAACACTTAACGGCAGCGTTACCGTGAACGGTGCTGCAAACCTCATTCTTGCTGACGGCGCGACAATGACAGCGGGTCAGGGCGTTATAGTTCCGAGCACAAGCAGCCTGACAATTTACGGTCAGACAAACGGCACGGGTACGCTTACTGCAACCGGCGGCTCATATGGCGCAGCGGGTATCGGCGGCAATAACGCAGATAATGGTCCGATTACTATTAACGGCGGTACGGTAAATGCTACCGGCGGAACCTCTGCCGCAGGAATCGGCGGCGGCTCTATGGGTAATGGCGGCGCGGTTGTTATCAACGGCGGAACCGTAACTGCTACCGCAACCGAAGACGGCGGCGCAGGAATCGGCGGCGGCGATAACTCCGCAACCTGTAATGTTACCATTAACGGCGGTACTGTTAACGCTGCTACAATGGCTACAAATAATACCGCAAATGCAGGTATCGGAACCTCAGGCTGGAGTGCTAACGGCGGCTCTGTTGCTATCAACGGAGGAACTGTAAATGCTGTCGGAGCCCCGTCAGGTCATGGTATTGGCGGTAATGGATGCACAATCAATATAACAGGCGGTACCGTTAATATTAACAATGGCGCAACAAGTATAAGTTATGCTTTGCGTGGTAGCAGCGTTACCATCAGCGGCGGCACAGTTTTTGCAACGGGAAAAGCGGCTGTTTATGTTAATAATACTACTATTACAGGCGGAACTGTTGTTTTAGAAAGTTCCTTAAGTCATAATCCTGCTATCACCCAGGGTACTGTATCTATAGGTACAGGACTTAAGGTTTTGGCAGGAAGCGATGAGGCAAATGCAGTTAGTGTTTCACCGTCTTTCATTAACCCAAACAGTAGTGAGTATTATACTCCCGGTGCAGCTAAATGGATAAAGATTTTTCCTGCACCGACAGGCGTTGCGGCAATCGGTAATGTCGGCTATCCTACACTTGAAGAAGCAATCGCGGCTGCTCAGACAGGCGATACTGTAACACTTCTTCAGGATATTGATTACAGCACAACCTATACAGAGCGTAACGCGCGTGATAACGGCAGAGAGCATATCATCGACCTTAAGGATTGT
>CADAUV010000034.1:17552-26229 GCA_902791235.1 Oscillospiraceae bacterium | reverse complement strand
GTTTGCGGTTACGTCGCCGCCGTAAATCTCAACAGTACCGCCATTGGCTTTGTTACCACCGCCGATACCTGCTGCACGCTTACCGCCGTTTGCGGTAACCGTACCGCCGTAAATTCTGACAGTACCGCCGCCGACTTCGTCGCCGCCGCCGATACCTGCGCCCCAGCTTGCGCCGGTTGCAGTTACTGAGCCGCCGTAGATTGAGATTGTGCCGTTAGTGCCTGTGGCTTCGTCACCGCTGCCGATACCTGCTGCTTCGTAGTCGGCTTCCGCCTTAACGGTGCCGCCGTAAATATTGATAGTACCGCAATTTGTTTCGTCGCTGCCGCCGATACCTGCGCAGTAGTTATCTGAATTGAAGATATCCAGAATACCGCTGTCATTTGCCTGACCGTAAATGTTGAGAGTATTGCCGGGATTTACAATAATACCCTCGTCGCAGTACAGATAGTTGCCGTCGGGAACGATAATATTAACAGTTCCCACAACCTCAAGCTCATCAAAGCTCAAGCCGTTATCGGCAATGTACCAACCGCTGTACAAAGTGTGGTCATCATCCTCGGAGTAATCCCACAAATGGGTGTAGTTGGTACAAGTGTCCGTTACTTTTTCAACCTGCTTTGTGCTTGAATTCCACGAGCGGCGGACATATGATATTCCGTCTGCAGCATATGTCGAAACAGGCATTACTGAAATCACCATTAGCGCTGCAAGAAAAGCGCCGATCATCTTTTTAGCATAATTCTTCATATGATACCTCCTGAGAAGAACTAATATTTTTCTACTTTAAAATATACGAAATATAACTCTATATAATAATTATAATTATTTACCGGTGTGTCAATAGCGATTTACAGACTGATAATCGGTGCGCCGGTGCCGCCGCCTACCTCCCAGCCTGAGCTTGCGTGCGGGAGCAGCGGATAAGCTCAGCTTTCTTGTGCCGTCATCCTGCTGACCGCATATATCGAATAAGGCATATATCAGGCAACTTGCATTAATGCTATACTAAATTGCTTTTATATTTTAACAACCCGGGTATAACAAATGTATAACAAATGCGCTGAATTTTTGAAAAGATTTATCACCAAACCAGAGCGTATTCGTTTCAACGCCTACATTTTTCCATGCTGCAAAGCTTTGCTTCTTAAAAAAGAGAATGACATTACATTAAAATTGTGCTATAATATTGAAAATCGTTTTTGAGGTTATCAGAATGAAACTTGAACTTGCAATGAATATCTTAATATTTGCTTGCTCTCTTATAGGCAGCACATACGGGCTGTTTAATTTCTTTAGAGAAAAGAAAGCACTGTATCTGAAACTTGTTACCTGCGGTGTTATGTCGCTGATGTTTTCAAGGCTGTATCAAGTCATCTTTCTTTCAACGCAGGGCAATTTAAACAGCGGCTTTCATATCGGCTTGCTCGGAACCATAGGTAGCTTTATGTTCTTTTTCTCTGCTAACTACGGACAAATGGACGGGCTTGTGGATGACAGAACAAACGCCTTCAGAAAAACGAGAATCATCTCGCTTATAGCACCCTTGCTCATCCTTCTTATCTATCTTTTTTTCTTAAAAAAAGTAAATAACACAGAACTGAGAATCGTATGGGGCGTCGTTACCTTCTTCATTATGCAATGTGCATATTACAGCTTTAAGCATATTATTATATACGACGTTGAGCTTGGTATTATAAAAGTTCTGAGAAAGTATAATATACTCGTACTGGCATATGCTTTTCTTATTATGCTTGAGGCTGTCGGCTTGTATATGGATATCAAGCCCTTATATACTGCGTCTTGCGTATGTATAGGATTTGTAGCGGTTGCGCTGCTTCCCATGCTGAAGGGAGGTGTTAAAAAGTGGACAATATAATCTATATTCTTTATATCTGCTTTTTGATACCTTTGGCACTTTCGCTCCTGATAATGCAGAAAAAGTCAAGACTTGTGGTCGGCTATATTCTTATCGGCACAACTGTCTGCCTGATTGCGGCAAAAATTAACACGCTTATTTATCTGCAAACCGGCAGAGATATGCTTTACTTTACCACCACCATATCCCCCATAATAGAGGAGATACTCAAGGCGCTGCCAATACTTTTCTATGCATTATTCATCTCGGACGATAGGCAAAAGCTTGCACAATCTGCTTCTGCAGTCGGACTCGGTTTTGCCGTAATGGAAAATATGACAATGATAACGCAGAATTTATATAGCGTAGATATCAAATGGGCAATTATGCGAGGCTTCGGTGCAAGCCTTATGCACAGTATCTGTACGGTTGCGGTAGGTATCGGCATTTCCTTTGTCAGAAAGAGGAAAAAGCTGTTTTACTGCGGTACACTTTCGCTGTTGATGCTGGCGATTACATATCATTCTATTTATAACACCTTGGTAATGTCGCCGCACAAGTATTTTGGAATCCTGCTTCCGATTTGCACCTATATTCCGCTTTTGGTTTTCAGTTATAAAAGAAAATCACCTAAAAAATAAAGATATCCCTATGGCAGTTACATCTGCCATAGGGATATTTTTTCTTTTCAGAAATTATTAATTACTGTTAATAATTCGGCCCGTCGTGGCTTGAACAATTGCTCTCATCAACCACACGTTTCCCGTCAACTGTAATCTCAATCCATGCGTGTCTGACTCCTCCGCCCCATTCAATATACATATTCTCGGGCGCAGCCATATCAGCTTTCCAGAAAATGCCGTTATAAGGCCAATCTGTACCCCAAGTAATATCAAACGCGAATGCAAATTCCGCATATTTTCCGCTTACATATATCGTTTCGTTTTTTGTGGAATTATCATCTCGAAGACACTCCCAGTTTCCGAGCTTATAGCTTCCATCGCTGTTTACACCTTTTATCGGTTTTGCATAGAGTACGTATCTCTTTGTGTCGTACGCTGTAGCAGGGTCAAAGGTAATTTTTACTTTTTTTCTCGTTTCCGTAACAATATTCTCGGACTCTGTGTCTTTGTTAGCAGCTACCTGTGAGCCATCCTTGAGATAGTTCATTTTATAAGAAAGAGGTACAGCTGTTAAGTCTTTATTATAGCTAAGCTCGCTGTTAATAATATTATTTACTTCATTAACATCATCAGTGTTGGATATATAGGCTAATTGGTTTCCCGAGCTGCCACCGATAACATAGATACTATACATTGCAGACACACCTGTTTGCGTAAAACCATTGTTACTGATTGACGCTTCTAATGTACTTTTAGCAGTTGACGACCCATCAACTGATCGCACACAAACAACAACGCGGCGTCCGTAATCAACGCTCGTTATTTCCGCCGTTTCGGCGTTATTAATTCCGTTGTCTGAAAGCGCCTGTTGCGAAACGGTCTCATTATAGAGTTCTGCAGCAGTTTGGGGTACAACATTGACAGAATAATACACCTGATCAAATATAGCAAACATATAACTATACATACCCATGCTGATTGCTTTGTAGTCTATTCTATAAGCATCGTTATCTGTGATTCCCAACTGTTTTTCAATTTGTTCACTATTGTCAACCGCGGCGTGTCTTACAGAGGTAACAGCCGTTCCGGTTTGATTATTAACAGTTTTTCGAACTTCTCTGGTAACCGTTTCCTGATTTGGTTCGTCAATTTGGAGAGTATACTCATCGCCCTCTTTAATATCTACGTTTAACTCCAGTGTCTTTCTCTGAAGGTCTTCGCTATCTATAAGCTTCTGCGCAGCAGTGATTTTTGAGTTGTCCGACTTAACAACTGCGCCGGGATATAAGTCCCCTAAATCTCCTCCAATCGGTATAAAGTCCACGCCTGAATCCGAAGAAGAGCTTGCGCCCCTCTTGGTGATTATGGTAAAGTTGCCATCTTCGTCTTCGCTCATAGACCTAAGTTCAACTTCGGTACCGGTATCGATCACAGAGCCCTCAAGAGGAGCATCTGTTCCATTTTCGCAGCCTGCAAAGGCTGCACCAATAAGGCATACACAAAGTATTGCACTCATTACTCTAAATAAATTCTTTTTCATAATCTCAACCTTTCTTAATTATTTATTTTGACCTTCATCGGTTTTATTATATTGCACCATGTATAACAAATGTATAACAAATACGCCGATTTCCGTAGCTTAAAAAAATACCTTCGGTACATTGAATACCGAAGGCATTTTACATCTATTCATTTCTCAAGGATTTATCAACAAAAGCTTCCGTCATATTTGCCCAGTAATAATTGGACATATACTCGCCTCTGTACGAGTTAACCGCCTGCACATCGCCTTGCAGCAATCGGTATAAATCACATTCAAACATATCGGGGTTAATCCTTAGTTCACCCGAATTCATTTCAAAAATCTCGCCTATACCGTTTTCCGTAAGCGTTGTTTTAAGACTGTGAACGATTACATTAAAGCTTTTCTGCATTTTGCGGTCATATAACTCATCCTCATATAACGCTGCAAAGGCAACGGCTCGTTTTACGCCTGCGCCCTGTTTATCAATAAGAAATGCAAGCAGCTCCTTTGATTTTGACCTTGAAAATCGCATTGGTTTCCCGTCAATCAGAAACTCAAATTCTCCAAAGGTTTTTGCAAAAATATGAGGGTATTTTGCACTTCCTTTTGATGAGAGCGCATGGTCAATTTCAGCAACAAGTTTTTCCTTTTCAATCGGCTTCATAATATAGCCGTTTGCGTGGACCTTAAACGCTTCAAGCGCATAATTCGAATAACCCGTCAAAAAAACGACGGATATATCAGGGTGCAGTTCCTTGATTTTTACCGCAAGTGTAATTCCGTTCATTTTAGGCATCTCGATATCCAGCAGAGCGAGGTCTGCGCTATTGTTTTTCATATATTCAAGAGCTTCCGGCGAGCTTGAAAAACTCACAACCTCATTTATTTGAGGCAGTTCCTCACACAAACGGACAACAAGCTCCAGTACAAGATTTTCGTCGTCAACACAAATGATTTTCATTCTCATTCCCTCGGTATTGTAATGGTTATAACTGTTCCTTCACCTATTTTACTGTCAATACTAAGCGTTCCGCCGCACATGGACTTGATTCTCTCGCTGACATTCTTAATTCCAATATGGTCTTTATCGGTTGAAAACGGTATATTCGTATCAAAACCAACGCCGTTATCGCTGATAATAATGATATTACCGTCTTCAGTCTGTTTGGTTGAAACCTCAACCAGTCCCCGGTCAACATCGCGAACTCCGTGTCGGATTGCATTTTCAACAAGCGGCTGTATTGTCAGCGCAGGAAGGTAAAATTCATCTGCCTCAATATTATACTCAACGCTGATTTTCGTAAAGCGCAGCATTTCAATATCGGCATAAACCTTTGTATGCTCAAGCTCCTTTTCAATCGGTATCAAATCCGACTGCTCCAGAGAATCAATGTTGTTTCTGAGATATGCACCGAATTTTCCCGTTGTTTCAAACGCTTTTTGCGGATTCGTAAGGCAAAGCGACTGAATAGTTGTCAATGTATTATACAGAAAATGCGGCTGAATCTGCGACATCATAATCCTGATTCGCTGTTCCGCTTTCAAAGCGTTTTCATGCTCACGCACAAACTCAAGATGAAGCCAGATGTAATAGAACAGGCTGCAGCAAACCGCACTGATGGTCAGATATGCAACAGGGTAATCCACATATAAAGGCGACAAATCCGCCGACGTGCCCAAAATTATCAGCGTAGCATTAGCAATTGCCACCCAGATACTTGCTTTTCTGTGGCGGTATTCATAAATTGTGCAATAAAAAAGATACGCAAGCAAAAATATACTGACATATAGCGCCGTAAAGCAAAGCGGGCCTCTCATAAAGTGGTTGTTTTTGTCTATGAAAAAGGTTATGCCCGAAAACAGGGAAGTAAGATAAATTAAAGTATTGCACACAACGATTATTAACGCAAAAATATGTTTTTTATAAGGCTGCACCAACAAGCAGAACAGCAACAGAATAAACGGACGAAGGAAGTATCCGAGCATTGTAAACACCGTTCTGTACATCGGGGTCGGCATATCATTAATCTGCGTCACATAGTCGCCGCAATTCTGCACAAGCAACAATCCAACCGACGCGATAATTATCATCATTATTTTTCTTTGTTTGTTGCCGATATACTTATCCTTAAGCACAATGGGAGTTAAACCAGCAAGCATTATAACAAGGGGAATAAAAGTGATATATTCAGTCATTGTGATAATCCTTCCACTGAAAACTATAGTCTATATTATAACACACTTTTATACACCGTGCCAATAGTAGTTTAAAAAACACCTAAACGTCGTTATAGAGCCCCTGAAACTGCGGCATTAACAAAATCAAGCAATGTCGAAATGCGCCCCCTTTCTGCAGCTGTTTTTTGATTACTATTTGTATTATTATTCGTTAATTCATATAGTGTTTGAGGGGGATGCTGCCGAGAAGGACAAGTATGTCTTGTTTATATATTTTTTTTATAGCAGGAGAGCTGCATTTGCATATTCACAGAATCATTATACAAATTGTATTAAAACTCATTCATCCGTTCAGTTTTTCTCGGAT
Organism: Oscillospiraceae bacterium; assembly: GCA_902791235.1. Lineage (GTDB taxonomy): Bacteria > Bacillota > Clostridia > Oscillospirales > Acutalibacteraceae > Eubacterium_R. The sequence goes on along the minus strand of CADAUV010000034.1, from coordinate 19,678 downwards.
GGGGTAACGGTTGTTTTGAAGATTTCTATTGTCTACAAACGATTTTTGCCTTAACCGAAGCCCCGAAATCCTTGCAAACACTCACTTTTTGGTTTATACACATTCGCATAAGCGTCATAAAAAGTGCTTTATAGATCCTCCTCCATATGGTACCAATTTCATTTCTATACTACAATCTCTCTTCTTTAACTCTAAATCAAACGCTCCTTTCAAAATAGAAATCACATTTACAATATACCATTAAACCAATACTTTTGTAAATCATTTTAATCTATAGTCCAATTTTTTTGGTTAAAGCTGCAAACAAATGAATATTTTCTTTTTGCAACCCCACAACAAAAAACTGCAACCCCCTGAAAAAGGTTGCATTGTATCATTTTATTATACCTTTGCCAAGGAAAAACGACGCGGTTGATACCGTGTCGTTTTTTCAATGATGTTTGCTACACAAATGATGTTGCTGACGCAATGATGCCGCTTTGCTTATGAAGTGTGCCTGACGGCACATTTGCATATTATTAAAACATATAGAGTAACAAACAGACAAATCCCGATTTATCTTTTTCATTATAACATATTAAAACGAAAGAACAAAGATTACAATCTTAAATTTGCCTGTTCAAAAACAGTTGTTTTAGTTTCTTCAAAATTTATTCCCGCATCTTTACAGATTCTAATGAAAGATTCTACAACATCTTTGTCGGCATAGTTTTCACACACGTCTAAAATAAGCGTTCCGCTAAGGTCGGCTGCTGCAATAACGCAGTCGCCGATATCGGGCCAGGAACGGAAGGTAAAATCAGTCAGATGGCTTATAACATCTTCGGAGAAAGGCACTCTGCCGAGATAGGTAAAACCGATGTTATTCATCGTTCGCTTTATGCTTTTTGCAACAACCTTCATAAGCGACTTTTGCAACCAAAGCGGGCGGAGAGTGTATAAAAAATCAGTTGAACTCTTCATATTTGTGCAATCCCAAATAATGTTTTCGGGTTGAACATATAAATCAAGTATCGTTCTGTAAACCGTGCTGAGCATAGGTAAATCGTATGCGTCAAATTTATCCTGATAGGTTATTACCTTATTGCCGATAAAGTTATGCATCGTGTCCATTTGCATAGGTCCTCTGCAATCCACAACTATTCCGCAGGAAACATTGCGATTTTTTGCATTTTTGGGAAGATGTTCGCGTATAGCTCTGCAAAACAAAGGAACAAGAATTGCAGCGGGAGTTGCGTCAATTTTTTTTGCAACCCTCAATACTTCGGCAGTTTCTACTTTTAAAACGTGGCTTGTGCATTTGTACCCGTTGTCAATTACCTTCATATCCTTTGCCTTAAAGCCTGCGGGCTGCTTAATCTGACCTATGGGCTTAACCGATTTATCATAAATGCTTTCAAAGCCGAGGTTTAACGGAAATTCCTTCGGAACTTCGGGAAGCGGTACTCCGAAATACGAATCCAATATAGTTGAAAAAAACCGTATTGAGCCTCTCCCGTCAGTCACTGCGTGACACCACTCAAGAGATACAGTGTTTTCAAAATAACAAATCTGGAACAAATAGCCGTTAGTGTTTTTGCCGTATTCCTTAGGTCTGTTGTCCGTATCGGTATTAAAAAGTATTATTTCGGCATTATCGTTGTCCTCAAGATAATACTGTTTATCATATGACATTTTACATTTGAACAGCGGATGATACTCAAGCGCGGTTTTTACTGCTTGCATTAATCTGTCTGCATCCACAGTTTCATCAAGTATTGCTTTAACGATAGATGTGTTTTCCATTACCGTACCGTTAGCCGCAATGGAATATCTGTCCATATTCCCAAGTTCATATCTCATAACCGTTCTCCTGAATTTTGCTATATTTTTTATTTATTATAAGCTTATTTATCTTCGTAATTATATCATAAGTCATAGTTATAATCAATATATAATTCTGGTCACATCAGACCCTCCTTTCAACACAACAACTATCACAACCAACCGCCAAAGTCCAGAGAAAAATTGAAACCCTTTTTTATTGTTTTTATCAGGTTTTTTAATAAGGGTTGTTAAATGAATTTATATTGACTTTCGGTTTTTTCTATGATAAAATCAGCATAAGAGAAGTGCATAAAATGGCT
>CADAUV010000034.1:0-17503 GCA_902791235.1 Oscillospiraceae bacterium | reverse complement strand
CCTTTCACCAAGGTTCTGTTACCATCAGGTTCTAGTGAATGCAAGTTCATGTGGGTTCAAGTCCCATCTCCTGCACCAAATCTCCGACGCTTTGTGTCGGAGATTTTTACGGGCCTGTAGCTCAGTTGGGAGAGTGCCGCATTCGCATTGCGGAGGTCGAGGGTTCAAATCCCTTCAGGTCCACCATTTTTTATACACAAACAAAAGAGTAGTAACCCTGCGGTTACTACTCTTTTGTTTTATTAACTTTCAGATAATTAATTATATACTGTTTTATACAAGCTTATCCGAAATAGCTGTTTGCTGAAGCGCCGTAAAGATAAACTGCCTTTGCAAGTCTTATAAGGCTGTCATCACCGCTGGAGCGCATCTTTCCTAAAATAGAATATGCCGAAAGAACGATATCGCCTTCGCTTGTATTAACGGTTACCGTATTATCCATATTAGCAGGGTCAATACCGCTTATATGCACAACATAATAATCACCGTTTTGATAGCTTCTTGCGTTAAATCTTGCGCCGCCTTTTGTAGTATCGAGATTATAACCCGTTACATCAATCGGAGTCTTTGAAAGCAATTTGATTTCAAAGTCAGACTTAATAACGACTGACAGACCCTCGATGCAGGCAGGTGCTGATGTTACAGACGGAAGAGTTGATAAATCCACAGCGTCAACATCCATATAAAAATCACCCGAAATATCCTTTGTCGCCATATTATCGGTATTATAATTAAAATACATCTGGCTTGCAGCAGCATAGTCAAGAGTTGACTTTGCAAGATTCTGCAGGTTTGTTTCATATTCGCCTGTAATAATAGAGCGGCAATAATTGTATACACTGTATGTTATTGTATCAACAGGGTTTTCGCCTGCCTGAGCGTCATCCTGCGACGCATAAATATTAATTGTTATCGGCTCAGTTGACTGCGCAGGAGCCTGAATTACGGATATAATTCTTGTGCCGTCATACGGGCTTGAAGAATCGTTAAACTCAGTAAGCTCATACATTGCACTGATATCTGTTGAGAAATCGGAGGTTTCGCTGATATTACTGTTATGATTATAGTTAACAGTTACATAAGCGTCCTCGCCGTAATATTCATCGTCAAGGTAGAAATTCTCACTTATGGTATCAGCAACATGAATATTTGTTCCGTTATTAGGTCCTGCAGGAGCGCCCTCATCAAGAGTGAGAAGAACATCATCAAGAGCTACACCGTAGCCGTAGTCGTCGCGTGCATAGAAGCCGATTTCGAGGTTATCAAGCAAAGGTAACTCAAGGGTTTTTAAAGTCCAATTATCATGATTTTCCGAAGTGGTGAAAAGCTCAACCCATGAGCCGCCGTCAACACGGTAGTAAACAGCAAAGGTATCAATATCGCCACCCCAGCTTCTGTTATAATAATAGAATTCAAGGTTAGCAGAAACCATATGGCTCAAATCCATGGAGGGCATAATAAGATAAGTCTCCTTGTGACTGCCCCCACTCTGTGCGGAGCGCATATTATTATCACCCGTATGCGGACCGGAACCGCCTCTATCATCGCCCGAGCCAATACCCCACTTATAGCTGTCATCGCCGGTAACAGTCCAACCGTTTGGTAAGCCGTTTTCAAAGGATTCACCGTCAATCCACTGAGCAGTGAAAACAGTATTTTCGGTCAGTGTAACTTTAGAATTTGATTTATAAACCACACCGTCTGCACTCGACTTCCAGCCGCTGAACATCTTGCCGGCAGGAGGAGTGAAGGTATTGTTCGGCAGAGTGATTACACTTCCGGGCGCTACCAAAATAGCATCAGGCGCAGTACCGTCGGCACCGCCTGACTCAAAGGTAGCAGCAACACCGTCTACCCATACCGCTGAAACGGTAGTGCTTCCGCTGATGGTAACAGCATCACCCGGAGAGTAGAATGTATCGCCAATCTCCCAGCCTGCAAATGCTTTTCCTGCAGGCGCAGTGAAGGAGGTGTTTTCGGGAAGTATAATTTTACCGCCTACATCAGAGGTAACGGGCTCCATAGTACCGCTTCCGCCGTTTGCGGAGAATGAAACCTGACACTGAATATTAACAGTAGCAGCCGCAACTATCGGAACATAATCGCCGTTACCTGAGTTAATTTCAACCATAAAATATACGGGATGAATACCGTAATCGCTATAAGCAGGAGGCGCTGTCAGATTATACTGACCCTCGGTTTCACCGTATTTAACACCGTGATGGTCCGCAGCATTAACCGTAACGCTTATAGTATGCGACGCTCCGTCGTAAACACCTTCATAGCCGCTGTAGGAAATGCTTGTATTTTCATCAACAAGCATAAGCTGACCCGAGGTGTTCTTAACAGCAATATAATTATTGGCGTCGCTGACGAAGCAAGCCGGGTCGTTATAAGCTGTATTCTCGCTCTTAGTAAAAGCACCCGGTGTCTGCATAGTAATGCCGACTTTTGCATTATTGCCGAGTTCACCCACTACATCAATTCCCTGGAAGGAACCGTATCCGTCTCCGCCGACACGAAGATTATGCTGGGAACCATTTGATGTATTATTATCATAAATGACTGTATTACCGCTGATTTGTAAGCCCTGACAATCTGTACCTACGGCAACAGCATATTTTCCGTCTGAATTAAATCTGTTACCTGTAATGGCAGTATTATTAAGAACAACATTACCGCCGTCAAAGAAAAGAGCAGCGCCGTCATTCCAGCCATAACCGTTGCTACTGCTTGTTAAATTATCTGTTACAATGCAGTTATTCATCGTAAGGGTACCGCTACCCATAAAGATACCGCCGCCGTAGTCTCCTTCATTACCTGAAATTATAACATCATTAAACACAACATTAGGGTTACATTCTTTGTCGCCGACTGCAATTCCGCCGCCGCGCGGGTAGTCACCTGCCCCCCATACATCCCAGTTACCTTTACCGCCGGAAATCGTAGCTCCGCCGCCGTTAACAGTCAACGAACCGTTCTCTACATAAATAACATTACCTCTATCGCCTGTCTTTGTAAGGTCAAAGCCGTTAAGGTTAAGTGTAACATTTCCTGACTGCACGAGAAGAGTACGGTTTATCTCGGTATCCGAGTCGATATACCAAGTACCTTCGGTAAGAAGATAGTATGTATCGTACTTTGTTGTTTCCTGAGCCTCGCTAATATGCTTACCCGTAGTGTCAATCGCAGCGCTTGCGGAAAATGGCAGAGCGGTAAGCACACTTACAACCATCATTGCTGCAAGTAATATACTCAGAAGTTTTTTGGTTTTCAAAGCCATAGAGTTACCTCCTACATTCTTATAAATTAATTCATTTTATTCTTATAAATTAATACATTTTATATTAACACATTAACACAATTTAATTTCTATTACAAGATTTTTCTTAATGAAATCAAACTTATCTATATTATCTATATTCTTTTTATAATTAAATTACATAAAATTATACGATTTAATTTTATAGTGTCTACTAAAAGTACCAAATCCACTTATATACAACTCATTTAAGAATTATATAAGCATAATCAATTGACTATCGTTATAAACGAAATAATTATAAATTCCGTAATTAAAGTCTTTAACTCCCGAAAAAATCCTGTATAATTAAAAATGAAAAGGGTATGGAGAGGAAAAGTAATGAACAGTACATATGAGAAAATATATGAGGTTGTAAAGAGGATACCTTACGGAAGCGTTGCGACCTACGGTCAGGTAGCAACAATCGCAGGAAATCCAAGATGGAGCAGAGTCGTGGGGTATGCGCTTCATGTAAATCCCGACCCCGATAACATCCCCTGTTTCAGAGTCGTTAACAGATTCGGCGAACCGTCAAAGGCGTTTGCTTTCGGCGGAATGAATATGCAGATTCAGATGCTCGAAGCTGAAGGAATCGTAATAAAAAACGGTAGAGTCGATTTAGAAAAATATCAATGGAGGGGCTAAAACACAACAAAAAAACGCTTTCTGACGAAAGCGTTTTTTCATATTAATTAGTGTTTCTCGCCGCGCGGTCCGACATATTCAGCACTGCCGAAGCCGAGAATAAGAAGGAAAATATTAGACAAAAATAACAACCCGAAACCAAAACCTATTCCCTTACCGAAGGACCTTGCTGCACGGAAGCAAAGAAGAATTCCATAGATAACATCAATAACAGGGATAAATAAAAGAATACACTTTATTCCGCTACCGTCAAAGATTTTACAAATCTTATACTCCCTTAAAACAGGAATAAGCGAATACCAGCCCTTCTCCCCTGCCTTTGTAAAAATCTTCCACTCTGCTATGATGAGAAGTACAAGAAAAACAAGAAAAAAAACGCTTGTAGTTTTCTGTTGCTCCGCAGTCATACTGTTGAACAGCTCTGCTGCCGGTGAATAATCCATACACTTTCTCCTTTCATAAAATTATAATAAGCCTAAGCGTTATTATCAAAAAATTAATCAGCAATAAAGCTTACGAGCGTGCTTATATTTGCAAAGAGCGCTGATACTGCCACAATTGTAAGAATAAACAGTATATTCGTTTTCCACTCGCTTGCAAGAAGCCCGATGAATTCACGCATCTGAGCATTCGGCCAGAAGTACCATTTTGTTTTAGCGCCTATGCCGTCAGCCCTCATACCCGCCTTAGCAGAATAAATGCCGCTTCTGAAAATATGATAATTTGTGGTTGCAAAAAGTATGTTTGAATCCTTCTTATGCCCGTCGGCAATTCTTTTTGAAAACTTCATATTCTCAAGGGTATTTGTTGAATTCGTTTCAGGGAAAATCTCGTTCTCGGGTATCCCCTTCTCCATAAGATAGTTTTTCATACACAGAGCCTCGCTGACAGGCTCGTCGCTGCCCTGACCGCCGGAGGGAATGAAGAAAGCCTTTTTGCCCGTTTTCTCAAGCTGTTTATTATAGAATTCAAGAGCCCTGTCAATCCTGCCCCTCAGCAGTCCGAGCGGCTTTCCGTCCCGTCCTACCTTACAACCGAGGATTACGATAAAATCCTGATTATACTTAGGCTCATACTTAGCTGCATACTGTGTACAAGCCATTGCGGCAAAAAGGATGCACTCAAAATAGACGAAGCCCGAGGACACGACTGCACGAATTACCGCATCCCTTACATAACTCATCTCAACTACCGTTGAATTGGGGTTCTTAACAGCCGTAATTATGCAGAGTAAAGAGCCTGCAAAAAGAACAAGGCTTATAAAAATTCCGAACAAATTGCTTTTGGCAAAGCCCTCTCGCCTGATTAACGCGATATTGCTGAACGAAAGGAAGGCGGAGAAAAGCACAAGAAACGGAATCGACACCATAAATACAGCGCTCATAGAGAAGCCTGCAAGATTATAGATGTACCAGCCGTCAGCTCTCTGCGGTATTACTATGCTGAGAATAAAAAAAGCCGTATATACAAAGGAGAGCAGTCCGAAAAACAAAAGCATTGCAATATCGAGCATTGTTTTATAGGAGAAAAACTGCTTTTTCCTCCTGTACGAAAACTGATAAGCACTGATAACAAAGGTATATACCGAGATAAGCGCCATACCTAAAACGGTGAACTGATAGCCGCCGTACTCATAACCCGAAAGATAGATTACTCCCGTCGGAAGCACTGTCAGGTCATACACAACAGTGATGCTCTCGAGCATATTATTATCATTATAAACCGTGGCAGTAAGCTGAGTTTTACCCTCTTTTAGCGAGTGAAGGTCAAATACGGTATAGCCGTCATTATAGCTTATGCCGGTATTCTCAATCACGCCTTCATTGTCAAAATGAACCGTAACGGTTTCATAATGCTCGGGATTAGGCAAATGCACCTTAAAGTTTTTTCCGCTAAGCAGAATTGCAATAACGGTAAAAGCTATTATTGCTAAATAGCCCACGGTAATAACAAGTGTACTTCTTGCTTTCATTCTAAAAGTAAACTCCTGATTCAGTAACTTACAGGCACCCTTAAACAGGGTGCCTGTTAATTAAAACTTCTTTGTCATCCTTAAAATATTGTGATTATCCAAATAATCATAGGAAACATTATCCATATTTTTCTTAGTGAGGAAAATGCCGAGTCCGCCTATCTGCCTTTCCTCAGCGGAAAGTGTGATATCGGGGTCAGCCTTCTCAAGCGGATTATACTTAACGCCGCTGTCCCTGAGTTCAATAACAAACTCGCCGTCGTTATACTCTACGGTAATATCGGCAGTGCCGACGCCGTCGCCGTAGGCGTAGCTTGCGATATTCACAAAGACCTCCTCAACGGCAAGGTCAATCTGAAGCTGGGTTTTCATTGGACACTCTTTTTCCTCAAGGAAGGTGTCAACAAAGCTCATAACCTCATGAAGTGAATCGTTTGACGCGTCAACCGTCAAAGCTTTCTTACAATCGCTGTTATCGCTTTTTCCTTTATATTCAATACACATCATAGTCAAATCGTCAAACTGCGGTGCGTCGCCGACAAAGGCGTCAACACTTGATTTAACGCCCGAGAGAATTTTCTTAGGTGTTTTCTCCTTATTTTGATTTAACGAATCAATCATACCGTCAATCGAGAACATTTTGTTATCCTTATCAGTAGCCTCAGGCACGCCGTCGGTATAAAGGAAGAGCTTATCGCCCTTGTTAAGCTGAATTTCAAAATCGGTATAATTCATACCCTCCATAGCGCCGACAACAAGCCCGTGCCTGTTTTTAAGAATTTCAAATTTCCCGTCCTTGCGGTAAACAGCAGGGTCGTCGTGGCCTGCGTTTGCAGCAGTAATCTTACCCGTTTCAATATCGAGGATACCAAGCCATACGGTAACGAACATATCCGCGCGGTTGTGCTGACAGATATTGTCGTTAACAAAGGTGAGTATCTCGGCAGGCGTACCGCCCATACGGGTCCTGTCGCTGATGAGAATATTTGTTACCATCATAAAGAGCGCGGCAGGAATACCCTTACCCGATACATCGGCGATAACCATTGCAAGATGATTGTCATCGATAAGGAAGAAGTTGTAAAAATCACCGCCGACCTCTTTAGCAGGGGTCATCGAAGCGAAAACATCGAAATCCGTTCTGTGCGGAAAGGCAGGAAAGATATTGGGCACGGAGTTTTCCTGAATGGTCTTAGCAACATTCAGCTCGGCGCCTATTCTCTCCTTCTCGGAGGTTACGGCAGTGAGGTTTTCGATATAACTGAGCATATCGCTTTCCATAGTATCTATTGCGTAACCGAGGCTCGAAATCTCGTTAATTTTGCTTACCTTTCCAAGTTCATGCCCCTTTTTGTTTTCCTTTGCAAAACGAGTGGTTTCCTCATTTATACGCTTTAAAGGATTAACAAACTCCTTATTAATATATAACGCGTAGCTGACGGAAACAAGAACTGCGAGAATTGCGCCCGAAAGAGCAATATTGATAAGATAAGGTCTTCTGCCGTCGATAAGCTCCTGCATAGGTCTTTGTATACACATAAGACTTACGACATTACCTGAGCTGTCCTTAACGGGCACAAGAGTTGTTATATGAGGCGGAGCGCCCCTTAAATCAGTTGTGCGGTAAACGATACCCCGGTCAATCTCACCTGCATATAACTGCCTGTAAAGCATTTCGTACTCTTCGTTAGTGGTATCCTGCTGATAGCCGATTTCCCAAGGCGTATAAGGCGTATCCTCACCAACGGAATTAAATACGGAGGTAAAGCTCTTATAATCGCTTTCATCAACCTTAATAACATAAACGATTGATACATCCATTCTCCTGCAGAAAGAGTCGAGATAGCCCTTGGTTTTCTGATAGGATATTGTTGTACCCGAAGTTTCGAGATACTTGTCGATGTAATCGCCGTTTACAAGGAGCGTTGCCGTTTCAGCCATATGGTAGGTTGTTTGCGAATACTCCCTTTTAAAAGAATTTGTAAAGCTGATATAACCGATTGCGCTTACTATAAGGCTGAAAACCATAAGAAGCATCACAACAGCACTTATGATATTAAACGCTAAATTATACTTTAAATCCCTTATTTTTGCCATATCTTATTCTATTGTAAGAATATCCGAGAAGCCCGTCATATCAAAGACCTCGGATACATCGCTGCAGACATTCACAAGCTTCATACTGCCCTGCGCGGACATAGCCTTCTGCGCCTTTAAAAGAACGCGCAGACCTGCCGATGAAGTGTAAGGCATTTCCTTTAAATCGAGAACAAGCTCGCTTACGCCTTCGATATTATCAAAAATAGTCTTTTCAAATTCAGGCGCAGTTGTTGTATCAACCCTGCCTGAAACCGCGATGGTAAGCTTGCCGCCATCTTTGTTTAATGTAGTTTGCATAATAATTGCCTCCTATTTTCTTAATACATCATAATTTAACATTTTATTTTCATCAGCCTGTCTTATAAGCTCAAGCTGTAAAAACGCACCGTCAAAAGCAGTTGCAACAAAATCGAAAAGAATATCCATTGTAACCACAATCGCAAGAGCCTCGCTCGGAATACCGAGCTGTGCAAAGATAACGGTATATGCCGCAATAGCGCCACCCGGTACGGGCGGAGTTGCAACTGCGACAAAGGTACAGAGAATTATCGCGATTATAAACCATAAAAGCGAAACACTCACATCGTAATACGCCGCCATATACATTGCGCATACCATAAAATTTATTGAGGTTGAGGGCATAAATATTACGCCGCCGACGGGTTGTCCGAACTCGACAAATCTTTTATTCGCGCCGAGAAGTCTGTGAAGCGAATCGGAACATTCGCCGTTAGCCGCAACGGAGGACGCCGTACCCAAGCCGATAAGGAAGGTCGGCAACATCTTCTTCACAAGAACTCTTGCGGACACCTCCTCCTTCACGGAAACGCTGAAAAGCATTACAACGAAAAAGACGGCAAGCATACAGACAAATGCGGCAATCGGCTTCCACATATTAAGAAACATACGCAGATTACCGCCCCATATCATATCAAGAAGCACTACGAAAATAAATACGGGCAAAAGCTTTGATATAACGCTTGTGATGTAAACGATAATATTATTACCCTCGTAGAAAATCTTTGAAATTGTTTTTGCCTTACTGCCGAGCACAACAAGGGATACGCCTATGATAACAGCCATCAGCACTACCTGCATAGTGTTGCCGCTGACAATCGGCTCAATAAGATTTGAGGGGATTAAGTCAAGGAGCATATCAATGCCCACCTTGACTGACAGACCTCCGCCAGCCTCCTCGCTGAATCTTATGAACAGCATTGAAAAAACCACGCCTGCGACGGAGGTAAAAAGCAAAATCACAAGTATGAAGCGAAAGACCATTTTACGCCCGATTTTGCCGAAAACGGTACTGTCTCCGATACCTATTATTCCGCTTGAAACTGACAGAAATACAAGCGGTATTTCGATAGTTGTCATAAGACCGAGAAAAGCGTTATAAAGCGCGTCAAGCACATTATTTTCAATAAAGCTTATACTCTCGGAAGGAACAACAAATTTTAAAAGCGATACCAAAACTGCCGCCGCAATTGCGACAAATAGCTTGATAATCGGGTTAGCCTCTTTCTTGGAGAAGCGGATTGTTATTGTGTTAACTCCCCTGTCAAAGGAATACGACGGCGTGAAATCAGCGCTCTGCATAAGAGTACCAGAAAAATTACCGAATTCGTCATCGTCATCCTTTTCAAGAGGATTAAAGGGAAGTCCCTCATAGGAAAGCGTTACATAAGGTTTTCCGAGGAAATTATTTCTGATATAAGTAAACTCGCCGTCCTGACCGTATTTTTCAATAAGGTCAAGCAGGATTTCCTCAACGCTCAGCCTTGTGGCAAGAATATTTTTCTTAGGCGCTTTAAGCTCTGTGAGGAAGCTCTGAAGGTCGTCGGATACAGCGTCAACAGCCTCGGCATTAAGCTTATATTTAATCTTGGTTGGTGTAATTCTCATTTTTAAAAATACAGGCTTTCGGTATTCGGCACAAGCTCGGTAAGCATTTTTTTGCAGTGCTCGATAAGAGCGGTATTATCGGAATCGCGCCTGATTGTTCTGCGAAGAAGTCTTGTGTAGCCGATAATTCTCGCCTTATTTACGGCATCGTTTATAAACGCCTCGTCCCTGCCGTCAAAATAATACTCAAGTGTACTGTTAAAATACTCAAGAGCCTGAGCGGCGGATATGCCCATAAATTTCTCTATATTACCGGGTTCTGTTTCGCTGAAACCGATATAGGCAAGATACATCTGTGAAAACTCGAATACAGGATGGCCGACAGAAAGAGTGTCCATATCAATAAGAAGATTCTCATCGCCCTGTCTCATAATATTCTTTATATGATAATCGCCGTGAAGCATTGTATTTGTTTCAGGAATATCTTTCATAAGAGCCACAAGCTTTTCACCCACAGCGTCGGGCAGATAATTTTTACAGAACTCAGCCCAGCCGATTGCCTCCTCGCGCTTACTCGGAAGCTCTCCTTCATTAAGCGTTGTGCCGTGCATTGTATTAAGGATTTCAACGCTTTGTCTTGCAAGCTCCCTTACATCCTCGCCCTCACTGATAAGCGCGGCAAAGGACTTCGCATTAAGCAGCTCAAAAACAGAGCCGTACAAATCCCCTATCTGAACAACATCATAAGGAATTGCGGTAGGAATTCCCATAACGAAAGCCTTTCTTGCAAGCTCACGCTCATTATGGATTTCATCAAGCGAATCAGGGTTCTTATACACCTTAACGATTGTATCGGGGTCAGTGCGGTAAACAATACCGTTTGCGCCCTCGCCGATAACCTCGCAGCCGTCAACAGAAAGCTGTCTGTAAGCCTTGGAAATATCCATCATCTCGGTAAAGCCCGTCATATCAAAAATCTCATACACCTCGGAATTACAGTTGATAATTCGTGTGTCCTTATTCATCTTCTTAAGACGAAGGATAATACGAAGCCCTGCGCTTGAAATATATTCAAGCTCGCCGGCGTCAAGAATAAGTTCGCCCTGAAAATCGCCTATCTGAGCTTTAAGGCTGTTTTCTGTTTCAGTTGCATTTGAGGAATCAATCCTGCCTGTGAGTTTTACGGTCATAGTTAATCTCCGATTCATTAAAATATTTGTAATTTCAGATATCATATCTTAACATATTTAAAACAATTATACAAGTTATAATTAAAAAAAAGGCTATGACTTTTTAGTCATAACCTTTTTATCATATGTTTATTTTTACTAAATCAGATTAACCCGCTGTACCTGCGAAGGTAAACACCTGATTGTCTGTCATCCTTTCAGCCTCGTTATCATCAAGCCATTCAAGACTGCCGTCCTCACGGAAAACGACAACTCCCGTACCGTCGCTGTATTCAACATCACCTGTCAGCACCGTGCCGTCGGGCGCAATTGACTGAACAGTCTTTGTGCTGTTTGAATAAGTAACCTTGAGCGTATCGGTATCGAAAACACCGCTGAAAGAATAAACTTCCTTCTCTTCATCGGTCATGGGCCACTCAACAGTGAATTTTGCGCTGTCGCTGCCCTCAGCCTCAACGGTTATATAGCAACCGCCGTTTTCATATTTACCTACAACATTCATAACAGGATTCTGTCCGCCGTCTTCCTGCGATGAGGAAGCGGTATTTGAAGGCTCAGAGGAATCACTGCTCTTTGTGCAGGAAACAAAAGATAACGCAAGTATACCTGCAAGCACGAGCGCAAGTATAATCTCAGTCAGCTTTTTCATATCAGTTACCTGCCGAAACCTTTGTGATATAAGGGTCAATTGCCATAGCGGTTTTCACAATCGGCATGGTCTGTAAAATAACATGACCGGGTCCCTTGACAACGGTGTTGAAAAGACCTTCGCCGCCGAAAAGAACATTCTTTACACCCTTAACGGTCCTCGTGTCAATTGAGCAGCTTGCGTCCATAGCAGCAAGATAACCCGTATCAATAACCTTGCAGTCGCCTGCGGGGATATCGTACTCAACTGATGAGCCGTCAATCTCGATAAACACAATGCCCGTGCCTGAGAACTTCTGCATTAAGAAGCCCTCGCCGCCGAAAATACCTGACTTGAGCTTCTTCTGGAAAAATACTGATACATCAATATTACCGAAAGAAGCAAGAAATGCGCTTTTCTGAGCGATAACAGGTCTGTCGGGTGTAACCTCAATAGCTCTGATAGAGCCCGGGAATGAGGAAGCAAAAGCGATTTCGCCTGCCTTGTTTGCATGGTAAATGTTCTGGAAAAGGCTCTCGCCCGTGAACATCCTGCCGAACATTTTACCAACGCCGCCGCCCTTTGTCTGCATTTCGATTTCGTCGTCCATCCAGCTCATTGAGCCGCCCTCGCACATTATTGACTCGCCTGCTTCAAGCTGGCAAAGCAATACGGGAAGATTTCCGCCTTCGATTCTGTAATTCATAATTTCTCTCCTTTAAATTTATTTTTTGGTGACATTATCACCATAAATTGTTTTCCAGTCGTTTTTCATTGAGATAGCGGTCCAGCCGTTTTCCGCACAACTGTCTGCCATCTTCTTTGCTTTCTCCTCATTACCGTTCTCGCGCTCGGTATCGTCGCAGCAGAGCATAAATGCAAGCGCCTTGTACTGATTGTTATTTATAGCGTACTCAGCCATACTTGAGTCGCTGCCGCTGTTACCGAAGGAAAGTACGGGCTGCTTTCCGATTTCCTGCTGGATAACCGTTACCTTGTTCATATCAAGGTTTTTAATGAGGAAGTCGCCGCCCGTTACGAGCTTATCGTCGTCGTCAAATTTATATTCAAGTCCGTCGGTGTCGCCCTGGTCGGTTGCAACAAGTGATTCATCCGAACCGATAAGCTGACTGTCGGGAAGGTCAAGCGGCGAAGCATCAACAAGACCCCTTACTATAAATCTGTCAGTACCGCTTACAACATAAACCGTAAAGCCGTTATCCTCAAGGAAGTCAACGACCTCAAGCATCGGCTTATAGAATGCCTCTCCCCTTGTCATACCGTTATAACCCGGTGCAGGAGTGTTTGCAAAGTCCACAACATACTGATTAAACTCCTCGGGAGTAAATCCTGCAAACGCAGAAGCCACACCCATACCGTGATGTACCATTGAGTCGGGCGCCGATTCACCTGTTTCCATAAACTGTACTACCTCTGCCGCAACCTCTTTCTCAAAGTCGCTCGCCTTGTCCTTATAATCAGGGTCGTCAAGCACTCTGTACTTATAAATACAGTGGTCAAAGTACGCAGGGTCCGTTTCGCAGGCAAGCGTACCGTCGAGGTCAAATACGGCGATTCTGTCCTCCTCGGGAATATAGTCCGCCGAGTTTTCGTCAGTAACCGCTTTTACATAGGAAATAAGCTCCTCCTTTGCAGGTGCGCTGTCATTCCAAAGTGAAAGCGCGTCCTCGCTTACTGCCGCCGTCTGTGCTTTATCCGATTTGATATTATCAAAATAAAGTATGCTTACAGCGACAAGCGCAATTGCAAGTATGAGAGAGAGTAATTTCCATACATTTGTGCTGAATTTTGTTTTTTCCATCTCATTCTCCTTTACTGCATAATCTCGCTGAGATTATTCTATCAATAGCATTATAGCATAATCAGTCTTTTTTTTGAACAAAAATTTTCAAATTAAAAATTTTATTTATTAATTTCATCATTTATGATATAATTTCATTCAAAGCACGAAGGGAAGTGATATGATGAAAAGAATAACCGTGGGAATACTTGCGCATGTTGATTCGGGCAAGACAACTCTTTCGGAAGCTATGCTCTACCTTTCGGGCGAGATAAACAGACTTGGCAGAGTTGACCACAGGGACTCTTTTCTCGACACCTTCTCGCTTGAGCGCGACAGAGGCATCACAATTTTTTCAAAGCAGGCGATGCTCAGCTACAAGGATACGCAGTTCACGCTTCTCGACACACCCGGACATGTTGATTTCTCGGCTGAGACCGAAAGAACTCTTCAGGTGCTTGACTACGCAATACTTGTTATCAGCGCAACCGACGGCGTACAAAGCCACACGCAGACGCTTTGGAGGCTTTTACGAAAATACAGGGTTCCCGTATTTATCTTCGTGAACAAAACCGACCTTGAAGGCGCTGACAAAGAGCTTGCTATGAACAGCATAAAAACGAAGCTTTCCGAGCACTGCGTTGATATGAAAAGCGCCGAAGCAAATGAGAGTATAGCGCTTTGCAGTGATGAGCTGCTTGAAAGCTTCTATGAAAACGGAAGTCTTGAAGAGTCCGATATTATCAGGGCTGTTAAAGAGAGAAAGGTATTCCCCTGCTATTTCGGCTCCGCACTGAAGCTTGACGGCGTTGAGGAGTTCTTAAACGAGCTGGCGCGCCTGACGGTTATGCCCGAATACAGTGATACCTTCGGCGCAAAGGTCTTTAAGATTTCACAGGACAATCAGAAAAACAGGCTCACCTTTATGAAGCTTACAGGCGGACGCCTCAGGGTGCGCGAGGTACTCAAAAGCAATAAAAATACAAGCGCAGAAAAGGTAAATCAGATAAGAATATACTCGGGTGAAAAATTCACGGCTGTTGACAGTGCCGAGGCGGGTACGGTCTGTGCGGTAACGGGTATAAGCTTCGCCGATTCGGGCGACGGGCTTGGCTGTGAAAAGGACAGCGCAATGCCTGTTCTTGAGCCGGTTCTGACCTACACCGTAATCATTAATGACAAAACAGACGCTCACGCTGTTCTTGAAAAGCTTAAAGCACTTGAAAAGGAGGACCCGCAGCTTCGTCTTATGTGGAACAGCACGCTGTCCGAAATTCAGATACAGCTTATGGGCGAAATACAGCTTGAGGTGCTTTCAAGTCTTGTAAAAGACAGATTTGACATAGATATTTCCTTTGATACAGGTAACATAATTTACAAGGAAACAATAACCAACAAGGTTGAGGGCGTAGGTCATTTTGAACCGCTGAGGCATTATGCGGAGGTGCATTTGCTTTTAGAGCCTGCAGAAAGGAACAGTGGACTCACCTTCAAAACCGACTGTAAGGAGGACGAGCTTGACAAAAACTGGCAGAGACTCATTCTTACACACCTGTATGAAAAGACTCACACGGGCGTGCTGACAGGCTCGCCGATTACCGATATGGTGATAACGCTAAAAAGCGGGAGAGCGCACGCTAAGCACACCGAGGGCGGTGATTTCCGTCAGGCAACATACAGAGCGGTAAGACAGGGTTTAAGGAAGGCTGAGTCGGTTTTACTTGAGCCCTACTATGATTTCGTGCTTGAGGTCCCAAGCGATAATACGGGCAGGGCTATGACTGATATTCAGCGTATGTCGGGAAGCTTTGAGCAGCCCGAGCTTGAGGGCGAATACTCGGTAATCAAAGGAAGAGCTCCCGTATTTGAGATGAGGGATTACACCAAAGAGATTTTAAAATACTCAAAGGGCAAGGGCAGACTTTCCCTCAGCTTTTCAGGGTATGATATCTGCCACAACGCAGAGGAGATAATAAACCTTGCAGGCTACGACTGCGACAGTGACAAGGAGAATACAGCGGACTCAGTATTCTGTTCCCACGGCGCAGGGCATACCGTGAAATGGAATGAGGTTGAAAGTCATATGCACCTCCCCTCCTGCCTTGAGGTGAGGAGTGAGAAGCCCGTATTAAAGGACAGGAAAACCTATTTCTCAAACGCAAAAAAGCAGAAGGATATTTTTGCTCTTGACAAGGAGCTTATGCAGATTTTTGAGCAAACCTACGGTCCTGTCAAGCACAGGGATTTCAATAACACAAAGTCCCCTTCCGTTACGGCAAATACAAAAAAGGAAAACTATAAAAGAGTAAAAACACCTGTATACGACGGCAAGGACTACCTGCTTGTTGACGGATACAATGTTATCTTTTCATGGGACAAGCTAAGAGAGCTTTCCGAAAATAATATTGACGGCGCAAGAAATATGCTTATAAATATTCTCTGCAATTATCAGGGCTATAAAAAATGCGAGGTAATACTTGTATTTGACGCATACAAAGTTAAGGGCAACGACAGAGAGGTTGAAAAAATCGACAATATAAGCGTAGTTTACACGAAGGAAGCGGAAACTGCCGATATGTATATCGAGAAAACCTCACACGAGCTTTCAAAGAATAACAGAGTGAGAGTCGTTACCTCGGATGCGCTTGAGCAGATAATAATTCTAGGCGGCGGTGCGCTGAGAGTTTCCTCAAGAGAATTTCAGTCCGAGGTTGAAGAGGCGGAAAAGGAAATAAGGGCGCTGATAGAGAATCATCTTTAACTCTTAAACAAGTGATTTTACTTCAAGATAAAAAAATTAATGTTTATCGTTAAATTTATATTGACAAATGTTAAATTATGGTGTATACTGTATTTAACGATAATCGTTAAATTTTATATGAGAGGTAAAACCATGAACAGAAAAGACAATATTAAAAACACTGTAAACACGATAGGCAAGGTCGGAAAGATTATCACTGTTATTCTTATTGTGTTAAGCATTATCGCAGCGGTATGCGCAGTTATGGGTACTGTTATAATCACAGTCCTTCCGAAGGACAGTATTGAGGTTACGCTTTCGGGAACTGCCGATGTTAAGCTCAACAGCGAATTTCTCAACGAGGTAAAGGAAAGGCTTGTAACGAAGGCTGATGAAGACGGCATTGAGTTCGGAGTGAACTTAAACGGTACTAATGTTATTATCGGCGACACTGACACTAACGAAATCATCAGCGCCTCCGATATTACGGAAACGGAAAACGGACTGCTTGTAAATCTTGACAGTCAGACCTTCGAGGTTCACCTTGGCAGAATTGTTTACGCAATGATTACAACACTGCTCTATATAATATGTATAATTATAACGCTGTATATGCTCAAGGCGCTTATGACCTCGCTTGAAAAATGCGAAACTCCGTTTAACGCAGATATAATTAAAAATATTAAGAAATTCGGTTATTCGCTCATCCCATTCTGCGTACTCAAGGGTTTAAACAACAGTGCCTGGGGCTCCATTGTATCAAAGAGCTTTGATGTAACCTTCTCGGTTGACCTTGTAATGGTGCTTGCTGTACTTGTAGTATTTATGCTCTCGGTAATCTTCAGCTACGGCGCTGAGCTTCAGAAGGAATCCGACGAAACGCTCTAAGGTGAAAGTATGGGAAGAATTGTACTAAGGCTCGACAGAGTTATGGCAGACAGAAAAATAAGCCTCAATGAGCTTTCACAGCTTGTGGGCGTGGCGAATGTAAATCTTTCAAAGCTTAAAAACGGTCATGTAAGCGCAATAAGATTTTCAACGCTGCAGGCGCTTTGCGAGGCGCTTCACTGTCAGCCCGGAGATATAATCGAATACGAATTTGACTAAATAAAAAATGACGCTGTTTTAAAGGCGAGGTGTGATAACGAAGGATAGGTTTTGACTTTGTCTTTTTGACTTTAAAACAACAAAAAATCCGCTGAATACGGCAAGTATGCAGCGGATTTTATTATTGCCTTATAGCCTAAAAATACTTTGTCAAAACTGCTTTGCATCCAA
>CADAUV010000033.1:17832-19908 GCA_902791235.1 Oscillospiraceae bacterium | reverse complement strand
CGCGGTCGGACTGACCGCGGCAGTTTTATTCTGTGCTGATATTATTTTAGTCTTTATTAAGAGTCATAACAGGCTCGTCGGGAACTATAATATTGTTTTCGTAATACTCTTTAAGCGTAATTTCGTTATCACTGTTAATCTCGTAAATATAATAAGAGGTTTCGTCAACATTATATTCGTATCCTGCTGAAAGCCAGAGCTTCTCCTTGTCTGCTTTGTAATTGCCTTCGCTGTTAAACATATCCGCGAAGTTATCATAATCAAGACTGTCGGAAAAGATGCTTCTGATATAATCCTCGTAGCTCTCGCCTGTATTCTCTTCGATTGTTTCGATAATCTCCTCATCGGTATACGCGGAAAGATATGAATACTGGTCTCTTACATATGCAAGCATACCTGTTGCAAGGGTGGGGTACATATTTTCAATTGTTTCCTCATATGCCTCACGGTCAACAACGAGGGTGTATGTGCCGTCCTCCTTGAAGGTGTAGTTAAGCGTGAGGTCAAAGGTTACGCCGTTAATGTATTTTTCCACCTCTTCAGCGCCCTGCATAAAGGAATCGGTAACATCAATTTTTGAGGTCCATTCGCCGTAAAACTTCTTTTCAGGTCCCTTGGAAAGCGAGGAGCTTATGCCTGAGATTATTGCAATAACAAGTAAAACGGCAACGATGATTAAAGGAGTGGTCCTCTTCTTTTTCTTAGTTGCAACATTTTCGCTATAACCCTGCGGCTGCTGATATGCACCCTGCTGTACGGGCTGCTGATACTGCGGCTGCTGATATGCACCCTGTTGCACGGGCTGCTGATACTGTGGCTGCTGATATGCACCCTGCTGCATCGGTTGTTGATACTGTGGCTGCTGATATGCATCCTGTTGCACGGGTTGTTGATACTGCGGCTGCTGATATGCACCCTGCTGCATCGGCTGTTGATACTGCGGCTGCTGCGGAGTATTCGGATTGTAATACTCTTGCGGATTTACGCCGTTGTTTTGATTTTCCATATTGTATTCCCCTTTAATTAATTACAAATATTATTTATGCTTCTGATTATAAGGTCAACTGCGCCGTCCACGCCAAGTCTTGCGACATTTATGCAAAGGTCATAGCTCGTGGCGTCGCCCCATTTACTGTCGCTGTAAAAGTCGTGAAAACGCGCGCGCTTTTTGTCCGTTGCGCGGATTTCTTTTACTGCGTCCTTTGCGTCTATACCGTAAGTGTCAATGACTCTTGCGCGCCTGTAATCCATATCCGCATAAAGAAATACCGAAAACAGCGCGTCGTTCTCGCGCAGGATATAATCGGCGCACCTTCCGACGATAATACAGTTTTCCTCAGCCACCTTTTTTATCGTGTCGTACTGATACAGGAAAACTTTATCCTCAAGCGTGCCGGGCGAATTCGTAACAGCGGCATAACCGTCGGACATAAGAGAGTAAAGAAAGCTCCTGCTCGGTCTTTCGTCATAAAACTGAAAGATGTTTTCATCAATGCCGCTCTCAGTCGCCGACAGCTTAATAATCTCCTTGTCGTAAACAGGCACGGAAAGCTGCTTTGAAAGCTTTTCGCTTATTTCGTGCGCGCCGCATCCGAACTGTCTGCTTATAGCGATTACAAATTTTTTCATAATATCCCCCTCCCTTTTTTATAATACCATTATTACTTGCTCTTTTCAACAGTTTTAATCAGCAGTGAATGTTTTGTACGGACTAAAATCATATATAAATGTATATAATTATTATAATATATAATAAGGGTTGTACAAAATGTATGGAATTTTATAGTACACTTGTATTAATATTATACTATCGTCTATTAAAACGGGCGATTTTGTCAAGTAAAATTATGCATTTTTGGTTAATGAGCATAATTATTACAAAAAGGTTACAAAATGCTTGTTACTTTTTGCCATAGATTACGGATAATTCCTTGTGCTAAAATGCCTGCGTTGTTGAAAAAGGAGGTACTTATGAAGAAAATCGTAAGAAACGGCGTTATCGCTGTTTTATTCACAATTATTATTTTAACAATTTTTCCAACAGCAGTATTTGCAAAGGACTATCAGCCAAGACTT
>CADAUV010000033.1:0-17810 GCA_902791235.1 Oscillospiraceae bacterium | reverse complement strand
AGAGTTAAATGCTTACTCACAGACAGGTTACGGAATGCCAAACTGTGTAGCATACGCATACGGCAGAGTATATGAACTTAACGGCGAAGCACCTAAAATCAGCAGGGGCAACGCAGGCGAGTGGTGGAGTATAAATATCAACAACGGATATTATGACTACGGTCAGGAACCGAAGCTCGGCGCAGTAGCCTGTTGGTCAGGCCATGTGGCAGTCGTTGAGGAAATCGGCGAGGACGGAAGCGCAACCGTATCCGAGTCGCATTGGGGCGGAACTTATTTTGATACTAAGACCTTCGCCAATATGAGCTCACACTGGGGCCAGAAATTTTACGGCTATATTTACACATATGAGCCTGAGGAGGAAACAGTGATTTCGGCTGAGCAGCCGGAGATTACCTTCTCCGTAGAGGATTCGTATGTATTCCCTCAGGAAAGCACTTGCTTTACGGCGCTTGAGTATGCGGGTAATAATAATTCGATTATGAACCCGACTACAAATACTTTATTTAAATAAAACCAAAGGAGCAGCAAGACTTTGTCTTAGCTGCTCCTTTACTGTCTGAAGGGCTTTACTGTGGTTACGGCAAAATGACGCTTCGCAGGGGAGAGAGCGCGTAATACTTGTTAAGGAATATGAATTATTTTTATTTTTTTGAAAAAAGGTATTGACAAAGTAAAAAAATGGATATAATATAAATACAAGTTAGCACTCTTGTGATTAGAGTGCTAAAACAAAATAGCAAAGCAAAAAGAGGTGTGATAAGTGCTCAGCGAGAGGCGTGAGGCAATTCTTAATATAATTGTTGAACAGTATATTAAAACAGGCGAGCCCATCGGCTCAAAGACGCTGTGCATGCTCCTTCCTTATTCGGTATCAAGCGCTACGATAAGAAATGAGATGGCGTATCTTACGGAGCTTGGGCTTCTTGAGCAGAGGCACACAAGCGGCGGAAGAGTTCCTACACAGCTTGCTTACAGATATTATGTTGACAACCTTATGCCCGAAGGCAGGGTGAACGAATTTAATGCCTCAAGGATTTATGAGGAGCTTTCCGTAAATGCGGGCGACCCCGAAAGGCTTTTCAGCACCGCCGCAAAGCTTATTTCGCAGTACACAAACTGCGCAGGCTTTTGCTGTATGCTCGAGGATAAGCTTGACCTTATAAGCGGCGTTGACCTTATAAGCGCGGGCGGTAACAAGGCAATGCTTGTTATGCTCACACTCGGCAGTAAGGTTAAATCCTCGCTTATCAAGCTTCCCTGCAGGCTTGACGATGAGTTCAGGTATCTGTTTTATGAGGTTTCAAAAAGACTCTTTGTGGGTAAACCGCTGACGGAGGTTAATACCTCCCTTATTCAGAATGCGGTGTTAATCGCAGGTGAAAGGATATTTGACCTGCTTCCCGTGCTTACAAGTCTTTGCAGTCTTTGCAGCGAGGCTTCGCAAAGCAGTCTTGTGATAGAGGGCGAAACAAATCTTATTTCTCATCAGGAGCTTGGAAGCGATGTTTACAAACTTCTTACGGTGCTTGCCGATAAGGAAAAAATCGTAAGGCTTATTGAGAAGTTTAAGGCTTCGTCAGCGAAAAGCGTGCTTTTAATCGGAAGAGAGAATCCGCTTTATGATATAAAAAACACTTCAACAGTGCTTTCGCGCTTTACCTACGGCAACAGTCAGAGCGCCGTTCTCGGTATGCTCGGCTCAACGAGAATTGATTATAAATCCGTTTTGCCGTATGTGAAATATATTTTAAAAACAGTTGATAACCTGTTGGAACAGGAGGTAAGATAATGGCAAAAGATAAGAAAGAGCCAAACAGCACGGATATTGAGAAGGAGGCCTCAACGCCTGACAAAGCAGAGGCTGAAACAGCGGCAGAGGCTGAGGCTTTGGACGCCGAGGAAAACCCTCTTGAAAAAGAGCTTAAGGATACAAAGGAGCAGCTTTTAAGAGTTACTGCCGAATACGCAAACTTCCGTAAGCGTTCCGAAAAGGAAAAGGCTGAGAGCTATTCGTTTGCAACCTCAAATGTGATAAGCGAGCTTCTTCCCGTAATTGACAATATCGAGCGTGCTATTGCTGATGAAAACGGCGATTATGAGGGACTTAAAAAGGGCGTTGAAATGACTTATTCGGGTCTTATGACAACGCTTGAAAAGCTCGGTGTAAGCGCCTTCGGCGAGGCAGGCGAGCAGTTTGACCCGAATTTCCACAATGCAGTAATGCACATTGAGGATGACACACTTGATGATAATGTGATTACCGATGTGTTCCAGAAGGGTTACAAGCTCAAGGATAAGGTCGTAAGACCTGCGATGGTTAAAACCGCAAATTAATTAACCGATTCCTTTCTTTTTAAGAAAGCGGCAGCCGTAGGGCTGGCGGAGGTAACTCCGTAAATATATTCAGATTACAAACAAAGGAGATAAATATTATGTCAAAGATTATAGGTATTGATTTAGGTACAACAAACAGTTGTGTAAGCGTTATCGAGGGCGGCGAGCCCGTTGTTATCGCTAATGCAGAGGGCTCAAGAACAACACCGTCAGTCGTTGCTTTCACAAAGGACGGCGAGAGGACTGTCGGCAATGTTGCAAAGCGTCAGGCTATTACAAATCCCGATAAGACAATTTCGTCAATCAAAAGACATATGGGCTCGGATTATAAGGTAAATATCGACGGCAAGAGCTTTACGCCTCAGGAGATTTCGGCAATCATCCTCCAGAAGCTTAAGAGCGACGCTGAGGCTTATCTCGGCGAGAGCGTAACAGAGGCTGTTATCACCGTTCCTGCTTACTTTACCGACGCACAGCGTCAGGCAACAAAGGACGCAGGTAAGATTGCAGGCCTTGAGGTTAAGAGAATTATTAACGAGCCTACCGCAGCCGCACTTGCTTTCGGTATTGACAAGGAGGACGACCAGAAGGTTATGGTATATGACCTTGGCGGCGGTACCTTCGATGTATCCATCATTGAGATGGGCGACGGCGTTCAGGAGGTACTTGCAACAGCAGGTAACAACCGTCTTGGCGGCGACGACTTTGACCAGAAGGTTATGAACTGGATTGTTGATGAGTTTAAGAAGGAGTCGGGCATCGACCTTTCCTCCGATAAGATGGCAATGCAGAGAGTTAAGGAGGCTGCCGAGAAGGCAAAGATTGACCTTTCGGGTATGACAACCGCTCAGATTTCACTTCCTTTCATCACTGCTGACGCAACAGGTCCTAAGCACCTTGAGTTAACTCTTACAAGAGCTAAGTTTAACGAGATGACTGCTGACCTTGTTGAAGCTACAATGGGTCCCGTACGCCAGGCTATGAGCGATTCGGGTCTTTCGATGAGCGAGATTGACAAGATTCTTCTTGTCGGCGGTTCAACAAGAATTCCTGCAGTTCAGGAAGCTATCAAGAAGTTCAGCGGCAAAGAGCCGTTTAAGGGCATCAACCCTGATGAGTGTGTTGCAATGGGTGCTGCGCTTCAGGGCGGCGTACTCGGCGGCGATGTTAAGGGTCTTCTCCTTCTTGATGTTACTCCGCTTTCACTCGGTATTGAAACAATGGGCGGCGTAAACACCGTTATTATTGAGAGAAACACAACTATCCCGACAAAGAAGAGCCAGATTTTCTCAACTGCGGCTGATAATCAGACAAGTGTTGAGGTACATGTTCTTCAGGGTGAAAGAGAGTTTGCAAAGGACAATAAGACTCTCGGTATGTTCCATCTCGACGGTATCCTTCCTGCAAGAAGGGGCGTTCCGCAGATTGAGGTAACATTTGATATTGACGCAAACGGTATCGTTCATGTATCGGCTAAGGACCTCGGCACAGGTAAGGAGCAGCAGATTTCAATTACCGCTTCTTCAAATATGAGCAAGGAAGATATTGAAAAGGCTGTTAAGGAAGCTGAGCAGTTTGCAGAAGAGGACAAGAAAAAGAGAGAGGCTGTTGACCTTAAAAACGAGGCGGACCAGATGGTATATCAGACAGAGAAGCTTCTTTCCGAAGACGGCGACAAATTCTCAGCGGACGATAAGTCTGCGCTTGAGTCAAAGGTAAACGCACTCAAGGAAGCGCTCAAGGGCGAGAACACAGACGCAATCAAGTCAGCTAAAGAGGACTTACAGAATAAGTTCTATGAGGTTTCACAGAAGCTCTATGAGGCGGCTCAGGCAGCAGGGGTTGACCCGAATGCCGCAGCAGGCGGTGCAGCAGGCACGGGCGAAACAGACGCTGATTACACAGAGGTTGACGATAACTAATAAATGAATAATGCAGAGGACGGCTGAGGTCGTCCCCTGCGGTTATTTATAGAAGCAGGAGGCAAAAATGCCTGAGGATAAGAGAGATTATTACGAGGTGCTCGGCGTAAGCAAGGGCGCTTCGGACGACGAGATAAAAAAAGCATACAGGAAAACCGCTAAGAAATATCACCCCGATTTAAACCCCGATAATCCCGAGGCTGAGGCTAAGTTCAAGGAGTGTAATGAGGCTTACGAGGTGCTTTCCGACCCTCAGAAAAAGGCGAGGTACGACCAGTTCGGTTTTGCAGGCGTTGACCCGAGCTACGGCACGGGACAGGGCGGCGCAGGCTTCGGCGGCTTTGAGGGCGATATTGACCTTGGCGACATATTCTCCTCCTTCTTCGGCGGAGGCGGTTTTGGCGGCTTCGGCGGCACGAGAAATCCGAATGCTCCTACAAGGGGAAGGGATTTGCAGACCTCCGTTTCGCTCACCTTTGAGGAGGCGGCTAAGGGCTGTAAAAAGACCATTGAGGTTAAGCGTGTGCTTGATTGCTCCGACTGCGGCGGCACGGGCTCCGCTCCCGGTACATCACCGCAGACCTGTCCCGATTGCGGCGGCAGGGGCGTAATCAATATTCAGCAGAGGACTCCGCTTGGCACAATGACCACGCAGAGAACCTGTAACCGCTGCGGCGGTAAGGGCAAGATTGTAACAAATCCGTGTCCTAAGTGCAGCGGCAAGGGTAAGGTTATTGCTAAGAAGAAGATTGAGGTCAATATCCCTGCAGGTATTGACGACGGTCAGGTTGTAAATGTAAGAGGCTTCGGAAATACAGGCACAAACGGCGGACCGTCGGGCGACCTTAAGGTTGTTGTTACTATTAAGAAGCATCCGCACTTTACGAGAGACGGCTATGATGTATGGTTCGACCAGCACATCTCAATTGTTCAGGCAACTCTTGGCGCGACGGTTAATATTCCGACGCTTGAAGGCGATACCACGCTTAATATCCCTGCAGGCACACAGCCCGGCGAGGTGTTCACACTCAAGGGAAACAAGGGTATCCAGCGCCTTAACGGCTTTGGCAAGGGCGACGAGCATGTGCGTATAGTTGTTGATATTCCTAAAACGGTAACAGCCGAGCAGGCACAGCATTTAAGGGAATTTGACAAGGACTATGTTCCGCCAAAAAATGCAGGCAAGAAAGGCTTTTTCGATAAATTCAAATAAGAATACAACAAAAAATCCCGCTGTTAAGGATGTCCTTAACAGCGGGATTTCTCATATCTTATTTTGTTTTCGGTGTGTATTCAAAGTTTGAAGCGTCATAACCGAAGTATTTTTCAACTAACGGAGTGAAGTCGTCAGCGCCGTTATATTCGGGGTCCTGAAGCTCCATAATAGCTGTGTTAACCGAATCCTTGTACCAGTCAAACTTTTTAAAGCCGTATACATACTCGGTTTTATCAAGCATACCGTCAAGCACTCTTAAGCCCTCGGGCATTGACGGACAGTATGTAAAGTCATCAACTGCGATTGCGTTTATCGTGCCGTTTTGAAGGTTGGCAACCGCTGTTTCAAGGTCGGTGTAGTTAACCGCTCTGTCAAGGCCTGTAAGCACTGCAGCGTTCTTTTCAAGACCTGCCTTTGCAATCTCCCCGACAACGCCGAGGCGCTTGCCGGAAAGGTCAGCATAGCTGTTGATACTGTCGTCAGCCGTAAGCACAATAACCTTGTTTTCAATAACGGTATTGCTCATTGAGTAATCCTCGTTGAAGGTACCGTTATTTTTCTCAAGTCCGCCGACTTCAAGGTAGGAGGCGTATGCGTTGCCCTCCTCGTCAACATATGCGCCTTCCTCGCCGAGCTTGTAATCCTCGTCAACCTGAACGAAGGCATAGTCCTTGTAGTCGTTTTTAATGTCGTTGAAAATTGTTTCCATAAGCTCCACATCAAAGCCCGTCAGCTCACCGTTTTCATCTGTGTAGATAAACGGAGCCTTTTCAGCCCTGTATGCGATGATGAGAGTTTTATCTGTAATCTCCTCCGCTTTATTGTCAGCCTTTGAGCAGCCTGCAAAGCAAAGCGCTACAAGCACTGCGCATAAAAGCAGCGAGAAAATTCTCTTTGCGTTTTTCATAAAACCGTCTCCTTTTGGCAATATCTGTCTGTAATTTCAATTTTATAATATTGTCAATATAAAGTCAATAATAATTTATTTGACAAAAATATATAATAAGAGTACAATAAGAAAATAATTGTAATTCAAAGGGGTGTTCCTAATGCTGACGCTTGACAGAGTTTATACCGCCAAGAGAGTTCTTTCCGAGGTCGTGAGGAAAACCGATATGATTCTTGCAAAGAATCTTTGCGAGGGCGCAGATGTTTTTCTAAAGACCGAGAACCTGCAGATTACAGGTTCGTTTAAGGTGAGAGGCTCGTATTTCAAAATAAGCCAGCTTTCCGACGAGGAAAAGGCGAGGGGCGTTATTGCCTGCTCCGCAGGTAATCACGCGCAGGGAGTCGCTCTTGCGGCTACAAAAAACGGCATAAAGTCGCTTATCTGCCTTCCCGACGGCGCACCTATCAGCAAGGTTGAGGCAACCAAGAGATACGGCGCACAGGTGTGTCTTGTCAAGGGCGTTTATGACGACGCCTACAATAAGGCTATCGAGCTTCGCGACGAGAAGGGCTACACCTTTATTCATCCGTTTAACGACCCCGATGTTATTGCGGGTCAGGGAACAATCGGTCTTGAAATTCTCGAACAGCTTCCCGAGGTTGATGTTGTGGTTGTACCGATTGGCGGCGGCGGACTTATCGCCGGCGTTGCTTACACAATAAAGCAGATTAACCCCCGTTGTAAGGTTTACGGAGTACAGGCTGCAGGCGCGCCTTCGATGCAGAAGTCGCTTGAGGACGATAAGATTGAAACGCTCGATAAGGTTCAGACAATTGCCGACGGTATTGCAGTAAAGACCCCCGGCGACCTGACATATGAGATTGTAAAGCAGTGCGTTGACGGCATTGTTACAGTGAGCGACGACGAGATTGCACTTGCGATTTTAACCCTTATGGAGCAGGAGAAGCTCGTTTCCGAGGGTGCGGGCGCAGTGCCGATTGCGGCTGTTATGAACGGTAAAATCCCCGATATTCAGGGCAAGAAGGTATGCTGCCTTGTGTCGGGCGGTAATATTGATGTTACAATCCTTTCAAGAGTTATTGAAAGAGGTCTAAAGATGGGCGGAAGAACTGCGAGCGTCAAGATTGCTCTCAGCGATAAGCCCGGTCAGCTCAGCGGCGTAAGTAAGATTATTGCCGACCTCGGAGCAAATGTTGTGTCTGTAAACTACGACAGCTCCGACCTTGATATGAACATCACGGACTGCTATCTCAATATCGGTATTGAAACAAGGGATTATCAGCATATTGTACAGATTAAAAAAGCCCTTAAGGACGCAGGCTTTGAGGTTTGCGACTAAGCGGCATTAACAGTAAAAGGAGATAACTATGGAATATGTAGCAACTAATAATGCACCCGGTGCTATCGGACCCTATTCACAGGCAGTTAAGGCAAACGGTATGCTTTTCACCTCGGGACAGATTGCAATAAATCCTGCAAGCGGCGAGGTTGAGGCAAAGACAATCGAGGAGCAGACTAAACAGGTCTGCGAGAACCTCAAATCCGTTGTTGAGGCTGCAGGCACATCAATGGACAAGGTTGTAAAAACCGTGTGCTTCCTTGCAGATATTAATGATTTTGCAAGCTTCAATGCGGTTTACGGAGAATACTTCACTTCTAAGCCGGCACGCTCCTGCGTTGCGGTAAAGGATTTACCTAAGGGCGTTCTCTGCGAGGTTGAGTTAATCGCGGAATTATAAATAAATACTGATAAAAAAAGCCATCTCGTTGAGATGGCTTTTTTTTAAAACTGATGGCTTTTTTTAAAGTTGATTTAAGATTTTTGCGACGCCGTCGTTTTCGTTGGTGTCCGTAATTATATCGGCAAGCGCTTTTACCTGCGGTACGGCGTTTCCCATCGCAACGCTCAGGCCTGCCTCCTTTAAGAATTTGACATCGTTTTCACCGTCGCCGAATGCGGCGGTATTTTTCTGCGGTATATCAAGCATACCGCAAAGCTGCCTGAGCGCCTTGCCCTTGTCGGTAAGCCTGTGGGAAAGCTCAATATACACATCCGCAATCTCGCAGTACTGAAGCTCACTGTCGTTTTCCGCCGCCGCTCTTATTTCATCACGGCATTCTGCGTTTTCGCAGATTACGAAAAACTCATCCGCCTCCTTTTTCTCCCTCTGCACGAAGGCCTCAAGGCTTTCAAGCGCAACTCTCGACTGCTCGATATAGGGCATAAGCGGCGTGCCTTTAAATCTGTTTCTGTGAAATTCAAGCGTATCTTTGGTGATATAGCCTACATCGTCGGCAAAAAACTCAAACTGAGCCGGCATTGTGCTTAAATACCTTGTAAGCTCAAGGCTTTTTTCAAAGGGAATAGTGCTTCTGTAAACAGCCTTTCCGCTTTTCAAATCGGTTATCTTTGCTCCGTTTGAGGTTATGATATAGTTTATATATCGGCTTTCCCTGATAAAATCAGGAACGCCCGAAAGCGGTCTGCCCGTAATCGGGACAATTTCAATTCCGCGCTTTTTCGCGCTTTTTATCGCCTCAAATGTTTTTTTACTCAGGGATTTATCCTCCCTTAACAGAGTGCCGTCGAGGTCCACGCCTGCAAGTAAGATTCTCTCCGTCATACTTCGCTGAAATCGGTGTCCATTGCCACCTGAAGCGTATAGTCGGGATAGAGCTTTGAAACCTCGTTGACAACATTTTTGTAAACCTCGTTTCTGTCGGGAGCGTCGAAGCTTACAACAACATCAAAACGGATTGTCTTTTTCTCCTCGTTTAGATAGAAGCCGTGCATCTGTAAGATATAATCATTTGCAAGTACGGTTTTCTTGACCTTTTCTCTCGCTTCAATCGCCTTTTCATCTCGGGTATTTATCGAGTATACGCCGATAGCGGTCAGCGCAACATTGTGCTCACGGTAGACCTTGATTGCAATATTTCTTAAAAGCTCGTCAAGCATATCTGCTGAATAGGTATCGGGGACCTCGATATGAACAGAGCCGTTAAAGGTGTCGGGGCCGTAGTTGTTGAGTACAAGGTCGTATGCGCCTCTGACATCGGGGAAGGAGCAGACCGTCTTTTTAATAGCCTTTGTAAGCTCTGCATCAGCGCTTTCGCCGAGAATGGAGGAAAGCGCCTCCTTGAGCATATCAATACCCGATTTGATTATAACAAGTGAAATTACTGCGCCGAGGTACGCTTCAAGTGAAACGCCGACGGTGAGATAGAGTATTGCCGCAACAAGCGTTGAGGCTGAGATTACGGAATCGAGATGGGCGTCCTTTCCCGAATTAACAAGTGAGGCGGAATTGAATTTAGTACCTCTTGCCTTGACATAAAGACCAAGCACGATTTTAACGATTATTGCGACTGCTACGATGATAATTGCCGCTGCGGAGTAATCGGGCTTTTCGGGAGTGATGATTTTCTTTACCGACTCCACAAGAGAGGTTATGCCTGCATATAACACGATTACGGATATAATCATCGCAGAAAGGTATTCAATTCTGCCGTAACCGAAGGGGTGCTTTTTGTCGGGCTCCTTGCCTGCGAGCTTCGTGCCGACAATTGTGATTACCGACGAAGCGGCGTCCGAGATATTGTTAACCGCGTCGAGCGTGATTGCAATTGAGTTTGAAAGCAGACCGACAAATGCTTTGAAGCCTGCGAGAAATACATTTGCAATAATTCCTATAATGCTTGTTTTGACTATTGCTTTATCCCTCTGTACCGCTTCATCGGGTACTGTGCTTACGGACTGAATTTTCATTTAATCACCTCATTTTATATTAACACAGAGATTATAGCACAATTGATATTCGGGTGCAAGCAGGCAAGCTGATAAGGATTTTACGGGCTGATTGGATTTGTGTATTACCGGAAGCGCCGCAATACCTGAAGTAAAATAAATTTGTATTGACTTGCTTTTCGGTTATGGATTATAATAATGCGGTAAAAAGATTTTGGAGTATTTGATATGAAAGTATGTGATCTTCACTCGCACTCAAACTGTTCCGACGGTACATTTGCGCCGCGGGAGCTTGTAAGCCTCGCAAAAGAAATCGGGCTTTCAGCGCTCGCGCTGACGGACCATAATACAGCAAAGGGACTTCCTGAGTTTATGGAGGCAGGGAAAAAGCTTGGCGTTACCACTGTGCCCGGCTGTGAGTTTTCAACTGAATATAACGGCACGGAGCTCCATATAGTCGGTCTGTTCCTCAGCAAAGATGTCTGGGGTGAGATTGAGGATTTTGTCGAGCTTATGCATATGGCTAAAAGGGAGAGCAATAAAAGGCTTATCAGCGCGCTTAATGATGCAGGTTACAAGCTCACATATGAGGAGGTCGCAAACAGTACGGACGCGGACGAGTTTAACCGTGCCCATGTCGCAAGGGTTCTTACTGCAAAGGGATATACAAAATCAGTCAATGAGGCATTTGGAAATCTGCTCAAGGAAAAGCACGGCTACTATATTCCGCCGAAAAAGCTTGCTTCGCTTTACACAGTAAAGTTTATTAAAGCAATAGGGGGGACTGCCGTACTCGCGCATCCGTTTTTAAATATGAGCTATGATGAGCTTTGCGAATTTCTGCCAAAGGCGAAGGAGGCAGGGCTTGACGCGATTGAAACGCATTACTCAAAATTCACCCCGCAGCAGACCGCTCAGGCTGAGGAACTTGCAAAGCGCTTCGGTTTGAAGCAGAGCGGCGGCTCCGATTTTCACGGCGACACAAAGCCCGATATATCGCTCGGAACAGGGCTTGGCAACCTTGCGGTGCCGTATGAATTTTACGAGAATTTAATACCTTAACAAAAAAAGAAGGAGTATACTCCTTCTTTTTTGTTTTATTATTCAGTTGTCGGCTCGGTAGTTTTAGTAACCTCCTCGCCGTAAACCTGTAAAACTACTTCCTCGCCCTTTGCGACGGTTGAGTCCGCGGCGGGCGCCATACCGTAGCTTGCCTTAACCGTACCTGCGCGGTGTCCATCGTCGTTATAAACCTCAATTGTCGATACTTTGAAGCCCGCTTTTTCAAGAAGCTCGGTGGCTTCCTCGACAGGAAGTCCGCCGACATCGGGAACCTCCGCTGTTTCAACACCCTTGCTGACGGTGAGGGTAATTTCCGTGCCCTCCTTGACATCGGTGCCGGGTGCAACGGATTGTTTGAAGATTATGCCCTCCTCGACATCGGTTGAGTAATCGGCAACATAGGTGATTTTAAACTGCTTGTTCCAGACTGCGTTGTTCTGAATATCGCTTTGTGTATAGCCTGCGGCAGTGAAATCGGGAACCGTGTAATTTTCAGCTTGGGTTGTTGACTCGGTAGTCTGTTCCTTCGGGTCAAATTTACCTGTGGTAACCGCCCAGATACCGCCTGCAATTGCGGCGATAATGAGAATAACGAGGATGACTATAATAGCGTTTGAAGTCTTTTTCTTCTTTTCAATATCATCGTCAACGGGATAGCCCTTGTAGTACTTCTCCTTGGTGATGTCGTCCTCATCCTTCTCCTCCTGCTTTGCAGGAACCGCCGATTGCGCCTGAATTGAGGGAGAGGCGTTAAGCTGTTCGCGGAACACCTCGATGCTCTGCGTTCTTTTTTCGGGGTAGACCTGAAGTCCGCTGCCGAGCGCCTTGATTATATGCGTAGGGATTTTCTCGGCAATTGAGTTCGGAATCATCAGCTTGTCGTTCGTTTCCCTTGAAACCGCGTCGGGCGGATTCTGACCTACAAGCGCTCTGAAAACGCAGGCTGAAAAGCCGTAGATGTCGGTTGCGGGGCATACCTTGTGGCTGTTGTCATACTGCTCGAGAGCGGTGTATCCCTCGTGTGCCGTGAATTCAAGCGGCGACTGGGCAACATTTGCCTCGGGTATGTTGATTGTTCTGAGCCTTACCTTGCCGTCCCTGCACAGCATAAGGTTGTCGGGGCAGATACCGCCGTATATAATGCCGTTTGAATGAAGCGCCTCAAGTGTTGTGAGAACGGGCATAAACATAAGCCTTGCCTTGTCCCAGAGTATATTGCCCTCGGGGCTTCTTAAAAGGAATTCGCGCAGTGTGATTGACTCCATATATTCGCTTACGGCATATGCGGTATTGTTCAGCTCAAATACATCATAGGTCTGTACCACTGCGGAGAGGTTATGCATTTTTATAATTGTTGTCCAGAGATTTAAGAAGGACTTTTTAAGCTTCTCGGCTTCCTCACGGTTGCGCTCCCTTATATGCACATCGCAGTTGCCCTCAAGCCTGTTGCCCATACCCTTCGGGAAAAATTCCCTTACGGTGCAAACAGCGTCAAACTGCTGGTCGTATGCCATATATACGATGGAATCGCTCTCCTGTGAAGTAACCGCGCCTATAACATACCTGTTGTTAAGCACTGTTTTCGGCTGGAGAAAAAGGCTGTCTGTTACTGTATCGTTATCGTATTCACAGTTCTGGCAGACGCTTCCGTTTTTAAGCTCTTCAAAACAGTTCATACAAAGATTATCCGTGTTTTTCAAAATAATCACTCCGTAAAATCAATAGCGTTTATTTCTTATAGATATTTATTCTTATTAATAATAACAATCAAAGATGTAAATGTCAAGACGGATAAAATTAAATATAGTTTATAAAAAGACAAAATAACGGACAAAGGTTTTCCGCCTATTGAATATTAACAAAAAATGCGGTATAATAACAAAAAATAACGAGGTGGGATATAATGGCTTCATATGCAATGATAAAAGAGCTTAACGAGAAAACGGATAAAAACGGTAACGGCTTTCTTGACCTTATTGTTATAGGCAGCGACAAAAAGGAATACCCTGCAAAAATATGGCGCTTTGACAATAACGGTACTTTTGCCGCGGGCGATGTTGTTGAAATTGAGTACAGCGTTGACAATTACAAGGGAAGGCCTCAGCTTAATATAACAATGATTAAGGCTGCGCCCGATGAAATGATTAAGGAATTTGTGCCTGCGTCCGAGCATGACGGCAAGGCGGTTTTTTCAATGCTTTTAAGGAAGGCTGAGAGCTTTAAGGACCCTGAGCTTAAAAAAATCGTAACAACGATTATGCTTAAAAACCGTGAGGCGCTTGAGGTTTATCCTGCGGCTTACAGGCTTCACCATGCAATTGTCGGCGGACTTATGCTTCATACCGCTTCAATTGTTGAGATGGCTGAGAAAACCTGTGAGGTTTACCCAAATGTGAACAGGGAGCTTCTTTTGGCAGGCGCAATCCTCCACGATGTTGCAAAGACCTTTGAGATGAGTACTTCAAAGTCAGGGCTCTGTAACGGCTACACCGTCGGCGGAGAGCTTATCGGTCATCTTGTAAAGGGAGCTATGTATATTGAGGAAACCGCAAGGGAGCTTGGAATAAACGACGAGAAGGTAGTGCTTCTTGAGCATATGCTTCTTTCGCATCACGGAGTGCCCGAGTTCGGCTCTCCGGTAAGACCTATGTTCCTTGAAGCGGAAATCCTTTCAACTCTCGACGCGCTTGACGCTACAATTTTTGAAATTAATTCCGCCACCTCGAAAACGGAGGTCGGTCAGTTTACCGAAAGACAGTGGGCGCTTGACAACAGAAAGCTTTACAATCACGGTCTCGGTGATACTGAGTATACGGTGAATCTCGGTGAATGATATGGAAACTAATGAAAGCTGGACTGAAATAAGAATTACTGTTGACACGAAGGATATTGACACTGCAGGGGACATAGCGAATATGACCGTGCCTTACGGTATTTATATCGAGGATTATTCAGAGCTTGAAAGCGAAGTAATGGAGATAGCGCATATTGACCTTATTGAAGAAAGTCTGCTCAGGGCGGACAGGTCGAAGGGCGTTATCCATGTGTATATAAATCCTCACGAAAATCCGCTTGAGGCGGTATCCTTTATCCGTGAAAGGCTTGAAAACGCGGGTATCAGTTACGATATCGCGGTCAATGACTGCAGGACGGAGGACTGGGTAAATAACTGGAAGCAGTATTTTCATCCCATGCCTATCGGAAAAAAGCTCCTCATAAGACCGACCTGGGAGGAGGAGTACGACGCAGGGGACAGGAAAGTGCTTCACATCGAGCCGGGACTTGCTTTCGGCACGGGCGCTCACCCGACTACAAAGCTCTGTCTTGAAACGCTTGAAAAGTATGTTAAAAGCGATTCTGTCGTTCTCGATATAGGTTGCGGCAGCGGTATCCTTTCAATTGCCTGTCTGCTTCTCGGCGCGAAGTCGGCGCTCGGCGTTGACATTGACAGCCTTGCGGTTAAGACCGCCGTGGCAAATGCGCTTGAAAACGGCTTCGACGAGAGCCGCTTTACGGCAATTCAGGGTAATCTTTCCGACAAGGTCAGCGGTAAGTATTCGATTATCGTTGCAAATATTGTTGCCGATATTATTATGGAGTTTAATACGCAGGTCGGAAAATATCTTGACGACGGCGGAGTATATATAACGGGCGGTATTATTGAAAGCCGTGAGCCCGAGGTGCTTTATTCATTTGCGCAAAACGGGTTTGAAGTCGTTGAAAGATACGAGGAAAAAGGCTGGCTCGTATTTGTTTTGAGAAAATAAAAATATATAAAAAACAACAAAGCGCAGAGAAAATTCTCTGCGCTTTCAGTGTGTTTACAGTTTCTTAGGAAGTTTCACAGACCGAAGGGAATTCCCTTCGGTCTGTTTGTTATCGTATTATTTTCTGTAATGTAAGAAATCGCTTATCAGCGGATAGATTATTGCAACAGCAATTGTTACAATTATAAGCTTTGCAAAGGTTACATCAAGGTAAAACAGGAGCGTGCCCTGCGCTACGCTGTGAATTTCCGTAACGAATTTTGAAACAAAGGGGAAATGCGATATAACGGCGTTGAGCGACTGCTGGTACATATCGACAAGCCTGCCCTCGTTATCAACTGTCGGCGTGCGCCTGAACAGGAAGCGGAAGGTGATGAAGGTTGTTACAAAATATCCTGCAACGCTTGTGATTGCCGAGGAGATAAGTCCGCTTAAGAAAATGCTTTTTCTGCGCTTTGAATTGATTTTACGCATACCGATTTCCTTTGTTTTGCTCTTCTTTCTCGTGGAAACGCCCTTTGAATAAAGTAAGCCGGCTATGGTTACGAAAAGCGAGTCGAGCAGAATATTTGAAATCGCCGAAACATACGCAACATGCCTTATAAGCATATAGATAACATTTTTAACAATTATAATTGCAATACCCGCGATAGGTCCGTACGCGATAGACGCGAGAAGCTCGGGCAGTGATGAAAAGTCGATTGCGAAAATAGACGGCGTAAGCGGCACATGGAAGTGCGCAAACTGAAGTCCGATTGCCGCAAGCGCAAGCGCAACGCTGCAGAGAAAACGGCGTAAGAATGCTCTCCTGAGCATATCCTCGTCGGTTTTGTCGCTCGCGGATTCAGCCTTTGCAACTTTTGATTTTGTCGGCTCGTCAGTATTACCTTCGTCCTCCGATGACGCCTCGGCGTTTTCCCCACCGTCGGCTGCTTCGGATTTCAATGCGTCATATACGGACGGTTTTGAGGACTTTTCCTCGTTATAGCTTTCAAGCTCCTCAATCCTTTTTCTTTCCTTTTCAAGCATTGCAAGGTAACGCGCTCTGCCGCTTTTCGGAT
Source organism: Oscillospiraceae bacterium (assembly GCA_902791235.1). Taxonomy (GTDB): domain Bacteria; phylum Bacillota; class Clostridia; order Oscillospirales; family Acutalibacteraceae; genus Eubacterium_R. The sequence continues at coordinate 1,787 of CADAUV010000033.1, read as the reverse complement.
TGCTTTCCTCCTGCGCCTCGGGCTCTGCGGCGCTTTCCGCCAGACCCTCGCGCTCAAGCTCCTTCTGCCTTTCCTTTTCAAGAAGCTGCTCGTATCTTTCCTTGCCGCTTACGGTTTTTTTATACTCCTTTTTCGAAAACAGACCGCCGCTCTGCTTGCTTTCGCCGTTTTCGATACGGTCCTTATTTTGTGCCATAGTAACGCTCCTTTATTTAATGCGTAAAAGTGATTTTAAAAATTTAATAATGTTTGAAAATCGGAAGTTTTTAAGCGTCATCCTGAATCTGTACCGCCTGCACTGTGCAAGGGTGTAGTTTCTGCTTCTCAGCTCGGGATAGCTCATATAAATATATTCTCTGTCAGGGAAAATATAATTTTTCAGCACCTTGAGTTTGGCGAATTTTACGCCCTCGCTTCGGCTTTTGCGGATGCGGTTTCTCCTGAAAAGCTCGGAATTACCGTGGTTTCCGCTTGTGATAATATCCCTTACAGCTTCACTCAAATCCATTGTCGGCGCGGTTTTTTCAAACCACATTCCCTCAACCTCAAGCACCGTGTTATAGTTTTCTCTCATACCGTTTTCGTCAATTATGCGCTTTACAAGGTCCTTGTCGATTTTATCGGAAAAATGCTTTTTGAGATAGAAAATATCTAAAATTCGCCTGATGCCGCAGCCAGCGGTTTCAAAGTGCTTAAGTATGTGAACAATGCTGAAAAGATAAAAATATGTGTCGTCAATTATGTATTCAAGCGGGTCATCTTCGCTTGGTGCCGCATGCTCAAACGGACGGTTGACCGCGTTGTGATAGCGCATTTCAATTTCGTTGAACATATGCGGCGTGAAAAATTCAGTGTGTATTTCGGTTTCCGTACCGTTGGGGTTAAAGGCATTCAGCTCTCCCTCGTGCGGAATTCTTATCGAGTAGCCGAGCCCTTTTAATATTTCGCCCGTTTTGTCAAGCCTCTCGGGGTCGACGATGAAATCAAGGTCGCTCATCATACGAAGCTCGCTTGACGGATAGTATTTTTTCATAACGCTTCCCTGAACTTCAAGCGTTCTTATCCCTTTTTCGTGAAGGGCGTCAAGGATTAAGCGTCTTTCCGCTCTTTGCAGCTCGTCCCTCTGCGCTGAAAAATAATAAAATATTTTCCAGTCGTTGTAAGTTTCCTCAGCAGGCTTGTTTTTAAGCTTTTCAACGCTGAGAAAAGCTATGTTCGCAACCTCGTGAAGCCTACCGAGCTCAAAAACATTCTCAAACGAAATGCCCTCGGGCTTCTCCTGCGGAGTCGTGCCGTGTATATAACAGCTTATGAGATGCAGTAAGTATTCATAGTCGTATCTGAATTCCATATTGCCACCAAAATCAAATTACTTAATATAGATAATAGCATATAAAAATAATATTTACAAGTAAATATTAGTGCGCATCAGACTGAAAGGATTGCGAAAGCTCGAAGAGCCAAAAAAATAAACGCCCCTGCTTTTGCAAGGGCGCTGAATACATATAATTATCTCTTTGAGAACTGCGGAGCTCATCGTCCAAACATATTTTGCAGTTGAAACAATACGCAAGCGTATTGTTAATAACTGCTTCATATGTTTCTCCTCTCCCCAAAAAGTCTGCGACTTTTCGGGGACCCCGATTTTGCGAAAGCTCGAAGAGCATATAAAACAAAAACGCTCCTAAAAGGCGAGGTGCGGTAACGAAGGTTAGTCCAAAACTCACATCTTTTCCGCCATAACTGCTTCAAAAAGTCCATTAGGGCGCCAGCCCAAATGGACTTTT
>CADAUV010000032.1 GCA_902791235.1 Oscillospiraceae bacterium | reverse complement strand
AGGCAATAATAAAATCCGCTGCATACTTGCCGTATTCAGCGGATTTTTTGTTGTTTTAGAGTCAAAAAGACGAAGTCAAAACCTATCCTTCGTTATCGCGCCTCGCCTTTAGTGCGTTGTGAAGAATTATGCGCTTGTCCGTATCATCCTTTGCAAAAGCACTATCAAAAAGCCTTCCGTGTTCTTATTTATAAATATATTGAAAAATTTACTAATTATTGGTATACTTATATTATTAAATACAGGCAGAGGAAAACATTATGTCTTATACTTCATTTACCTTTGTGATTCTGTTTTTTGCAATCACATATGTGCTTCACTCCCTGATACCGCAGAAATACAAGTGGTGCGTGCTTTTTGTAAGCTCCTGGGCGTTTTATGTGCTGTCAACAAGAGGGCATATAATCCCGATGCTTGCCACTACGGCTATTGTATGGGCAAGCGCTCTTGTAATTCAGAAATTCACGGACGAATTCAAGGAGAAGAAAAAAGGGCTTGAAAAGCCCGAGAGAAAAGCGCTCAAGGAAAAATACGCAAAAAAGAAAAGAGTATTTGTTACCTTCGGCGTGCTTGCTTCAATCGGAATACTGCTGTTTCTGAAATACTTTAATTTCTTTACAGGCACTGTAAACAGCATCGCAGGCACAAGCATAGCTGAGCTTGACCTTGTACATCCGCTCGGACTTTCCTTCTATTCGCTTCAGGCGGTAAGCTATCTCGTCGATGTTTACAGGGGTAAATACAGGGCTGAGAAAAATCCGCTTAAATTTTCGCTCTATCTCTCCTTCCTGCTCACAGTTACCGAGGGTCCTATCGCAAGATACGACCAGCTCGGAACACAGCTTATTAACAGCCGCAAGGTTGAGAAAAAGGATTTTGACATCGGCGTACAGCTCCTGCTCTTAGGTCTTTTCAAGAAGGTTGTCGTTGCAGACAGACTCAGCGGCTTTGTTGACGGCATATTTGACAGCTACGAGGATTACCTCTCAAGCGGCGGAATGTTAATTGCAATTGCGGTGCTTTTCTACACGATACAGCTATACTGTGATTTTTCGGGCATTATGGATGTTATCGGCGGTATGGGCAAGCTTATGGGCATTGACCTTCCCGACAATTTCACTCAGCCGTTTTTCGCAAACTCCATCAACAATTTCTGGCAGAGATGGCATATATCTCTCGGCTCATGGTTAAGGGATTATATCTTCTATCCCATTTCCCTTTCAAAGCCGTTTATGAAGCTTTCAAAGTCAACTAAGAAAAAGCTTAATCCGTACTATGCAACGATGATACCGACTGCGGTTGCGCTGTTTTTCGTATGGTTTTCAAACGGCTTATGGCACGGCGCAAGCTGGAAGTACATCTGCTACGGTCTTTACTACTATGTGCTTATGATGATAGGAATGCTCCTCGAGCCGCTCTTTGTCAAGCTCAAAAAGGCGCTTAAAACCGATAAGCACGAGAAGGCGTATCTCTGTTTTCAGATTATAAGAACGGACATAATCGTTTGCATCGGTATGTTTATTTTCAGAGCGGAAAGCCTTACGGTATTCGCAAAGATGCTAAAGGCGGTATTCACCTCCTTCAGCATTAGCGGCGCGCTGAACGCGGAAAAGCTCGGAATTGACATAAAGGATTTACTGATTATATTGGTAAGCGTTATTATCCTCTTTGTTATCGGATATATGCGCGAGAATAAAAAGGGACTTGGTGAAAAAATCGCTTCAAAGCCCGGGATTGTTAAGTTCATCTTAAACATCATTGCAATAATGGCAATTATTATATTTGGTGCATACGGCGAAAGCTACGGCATCAAGGATTTGATTTATGCGGGGTTCTGATATGGATAAGAAAGAAAAAAATATATCATTTATATGGCTTAAATTCATACCCGTCCTCCTCGTGGTCGGCATACTCTGCACAGTTCTCGGCGCAGGTCCGTTTTCAAAGGAGCAGGGCACGAGATATAAAAATCACTACAATCCTGCCTACGACTATATCACCGAGCCCGAAAACACAATTGATATTGCCTGCATAGGAAGCAGCGACATTTTCACCTCCTTCTGTCCGCAGTATCTCTTCGAGGAATACGGATACACCGCAGTTGATATCGGTATGAGTTATCAGACTCCGACAAGGTCATACTACTTTCTCGAGGATTTACTTAAAACGCAGAGCCCGAAGGTGCTTATCCTTGACACGGATATGCTTTACGAGCATTTCCCGACGAAAGCGGGTATTGAGGAAATCAACGCTCAGGGCGAGAAATCGGCTTGGGAAAAGTTCACCGACAGGCAGGAGAAATTTTTTGCACGGTTTTCCGACAGCAGATTTTCGGATATAATCACCTCATATTTCACGATTTTCCAGTTCAACGACCACTGGAAGCAGACAAAATATTTTATGCCGGGCGAGCTTATCGGCTCATATACCAAGGAGGCTGAGTATCCCTGCGAGCATGGCTTTAAGTGTAACACCGATGTTGTAGCGGCTAAGAAAAGCCCCTACCTCAAGGAAACAGACACCGTCGAGGAAATTGACGACGAATATATGATTTACTACCAGAAAATCATTGACCTTTGCAAAGAAAAGGGCATCGAGGTAATACTCGTTGAGTCGCCGAGCGTACGAAGCTGGAGCTATCAGAGGCACAATGCAGCGCAGATTATCGCTGATGAAAATGAGCTTGAATTCATAGATTTCAACTTCCTGCTTGACGAAATTAATCTGAATCTGAAAAAGGATTTCAGCGACGGTAAAAACCACCTCAACTATGAGGGCGCGAAAAAAATGACCGCTTACCTCGGCGACAAATTCAGAAGCGAGGGACTCTTCACTGACAAGAGAAACGACCCTGACTATGAATACTATGCAAAGAGCGTTGAGGAATTCAAAGAAAAATACGAAGTAAAATAATACAGAAAAAGAGCAAAGGAACAATATTCCTTTGCTCTTTTAGCGTTTGTATAATGGCTTTAAACCTCGATAACGGTATATTCGTGATTTGTATAGGGCAGATATTTATTAAGGACATCCTCGGTTTTCAGGCGCATATACGAGGTCGCCGTACCGTCGGTACAGCCGTAATACTCATACTCTGTAACCTCGCTGTCAATTACGACGCGGATACTGTTGTCCGTATCAAGCACTGTGCTTAACACGGTTGTTGCGCCCGGCTTTGTATCAAGCATCGAATCAAGAAGCTCGGCAGGCGCGAAGGACACGCGCGACACGCCGAGGGCTTTGCCGAAATCCTTTGTTACAAAGGGCTTATCCCCTGCTGTTACAAAGAGATAGAAAGCCGTTTTCTGTCGGTTACAGAGAAAGAGGGTTTTTACCGTTTTAACCTCAAGCTTTTCGTCAATCTCAATACAGTCCTCCATCGTTACCGCAGGAGTATTGTCAACGCGCTCAAAGGGAATTTCAAGAGCGTCAAGGGTTTCATACACCTTTTGCTGAAGAGTGCTTTTAAACTCCGTCGGAGCTGTTTTAATGATTTCACTTACCTGCGTCATATCAGTATTTCTCCGCAAAAGCTTTAAGCTCTTCGTCGCTCAGGTTTCCGTTAAGAAGCATACCCTCCTCGATAACCGCATCAGGCGCGCTTGGCTGAAGGTCGGATACAGCCTTACCGAAAGCGCTGCCGCCCGAGGTAGCGAAAAGAACGATTTTCTTTCCCGAAAAATCATACGCCTCGAGGAAGGAATTAATTATTGTCGGCACCGTGTACCACCATATCGGGAAGCCGACAAAGATAACATCATATGACTGCATATCAATATCATCTTTAATAATCGGCGGACGGTAGGACTTGCGGTGCATTTCCTTCGTGCTTCTTGAAAGCGGATTAAGATAGTTCAAATCCTTTTTTGTATATGGCGTTTCAGGCTTAATTTCACAGAGGTCAGCGCCTGCTGCTTTAGCAAAAGCCGCCGCCTTGGAGGCTGTGGTGCCGCTCGCCGAAAAATACGCTACTAATTTTTCACTCATAAAATCACTCCTTTGTTTTATTGTATCATTTTTATAACCGTTGTCAACGGAATAATTGACAGCAAGGCGCGATTAACTTATAATCAAAAGAAAAGGCGGTGTAAATATGACTGAAAAAGAGCGGATGGAAAAAGGGCTTATCTACGATTCCGCAGAGCCCGAATTACTGAAAGAGCAGGCAAGCTATGTAAAATATATGACGGAGTACAACAAGCTCAGCTTAGGCGATGAAAAAAGGATGAACGAGCTTCTTCCCCTTATGTTCGCACAGGTCGGCGAGGGCACATATATTCAGCCCCCGTTTTACGCTAACTGGGGCGGACATAATGTACACATCGGAGAAAAGGTATATGCGAATTTCGACCTCACCCTTGTTGACGACGGGCATATCTATATCGGCGACAGGGTTATGATTGCGCCGAATGTTACAATCATAACGGCAACTCACCCGATATCACCGAGGCTGAGGGAGGATGCGCTTCAGTACAATGTTGATGTGCATATAGGCAGAAATGTATGGATAGGCGCAGGCGCGATAATCCTGCCGGGTGTTACAATTGGCGAAAACAGCGTTATCGGCGCCGGCAGTGTTGTAACACGCGACATTCCGCCGAATGTTGTCGCTGTCGGTAATCCGTGCAGAGTTATGCGGGAAATCAGCGAGCGCGACGAAATATATTATTACAAAGACAGAAAGATAGATATATAAATCAGTAAACAAAAAGAAGCGGAATATACTTTGCGAAGTATATTCCGCTCTGATATTTTACAGAAGTTTATCAAGTCCGTCAGTGGTGTAGGGCTCGCCTTTTCTCTTTTTGGAAAGGGCGGACATAAGGATACCCACTCTCTTTCTTGTCATCGGATACATATAGATACTTACAACCGAGATTGCAATAAGCACCGCAGGAATGAGCGTTGATATATTCTCCATACCGTTGATGATATGCGCGTCCGTAACCTGAGTAAAGAGCGCCTCATTACCCGCAACATCATTTGACGCGTCATAGCCGTAAGCAGTAAGCAGCTGTCCTGCCATAAGTATACCGAAGGCTGAACCGAATTTCTGCACGAACTGAGGAAGCGCTGTAATCGTTGATTCCTTTCTCTCCCCCGTTTTAAACTCGTTAAGCTCGACAAGGTCATAGCCCATTGAATAAAAGAGAGTCCAGAAGGTGCCTGAGCCGATGCCGAGTACGGCAGGAGCAATAATGCACATAGGCTTGAAGCCGCCGATTTCAAGGTCAAGACCCACAAGCTTAATGATTATCTCACCGAGAACGGCAATACAAAGGAATATTATGGTGGCTGTTCTCCTGTCCTTTTTCTCCGCTACCTTTTCGACAATAGGCACCGTAACCGCCATGGATACTACAAGCGAAAGGATTACAAATACTATACCCGTATCATACTTCATACCGATGCAGTCAATAACCATATAAGTAAGATTTGCCTGAATCATTGAGGAGCCTGCAAGGAAGCAGAAAACGAAAATGAGAAACCACTTTGTAGGTCTGAGCTTAAGTATATCGCCGAATGCCTTAAAGGTGGATTTCACGGTTACCTTTTCAACAACACCGTTTTCGGGAAGCGGCTTAGGCGAATAAACGCCGACAAGCGACCTGCAGCAGATAAAGCCGAGAACGACTGCAAGCACGCTGATAATAGCGGCTACAACTGCATAGGAATTGCTCTTATACCTCTCACCGAGAAGCATTGCAACCGTCGGAACAAGTGCGGGCAGAATATTGCCGAGACCGACTGCAGCGGCATTGAGGAAGGAGGAAAGAGAACGGATTGATGTGCGTTCGTCGTAATCCTCCGTAAGCTCGGCAACAATCGCATAATACGGAATTGAATACATTGTATAGAATATCCATATAAGCATTGAGATTAAGGTGTAAACAATCACCTTGATAAGCTGTGAGGATATGCCTGCTCCGATACTCGTCCACGCTACGATGAACACAACCGCAAGCGGAAGGATTGATACCTTCATAGTCTTACGCTTATCAACACCAGGTCTGTCGGTATAATTACCGATTATCGGGTCGGTTACGGCATCCCACGCTATTGAAATGAAAATGATGATTGAAGCAAAGCTTGGCTTGATACCGACAATCTCAATAAGGAAGGTAAGATAATATGTATAAAACATATTGTAAACAAGCGATTCGGTGAAAATACCGAAAGCATAGCCAAGCTTTTTACCTTTAGTCAGTTGACCTTTCATAATAACTCCTTTTTGCATATATCACGAATATATTTAACGCAGATTTCGGTAAATCCGTATTTAATTTACCCGTTTGCGCTTATCAAGGGACGGGTTAACCCGTCCCTTGATTATTAATTATTCTCTTGATTCGGAAATTACCTTCTGTGCGATATGCTCAGGCGCTCTCTCATACCTTGCAAATTCGGTAGTGAAGGAGCCTCTGCCCTGTGTAATCTGGCGCATAGAGGTTGAGAAGGTTGTCATCTCAGCGTCAGGTACCTCAGCCATAATTTCCTGATTTCCGTCGCCGCTCGGAGTCATACCGAGAACTCTGCCTCTGCGCTTATTGATATCACCGATGATATCGCCCATTGCGTCGTCATTTACAATTGCTTTAAGTGTAACGATTGGCTCAAGAAGGATAGGACCTGCGTTTGATACACCCTCTTTAAATGCGAGTGTTGCAGCCATCTTAAAGCTCATTTCGCTTGAGTCAACAGGATGGTATGAGCCGTCGTAAAGAGTAGCTTTAATTCCCACCATAGGATAGCCTGCAAGAACGCCCTTTTCCATACACTCGTTAAGTCCCTTTTCAACTGCAGGGAAGAAGTTTTTAGGTACGGAGCCGCCGACAACTCTCTCGGCAAATTCAAGCTTCTCAGTATCATAGGGCTCAAATTCGATGAATACATCGCCGAACTGACCGTGGCCGCCAGACTGCTTCTTGTGTCTGCCCTGAGCGGAAACCTTCCTTGTAATGGTTTCTCTGTAAGCAACCTTAGGTGTGTCAAGCACAGCCTCAACGCCGAACTTATCCTTGAGTCTTGAAATAACTACATCAAGCTGCTGCTCGCCGAGACCTGCAACAAGCTGCTGGTGTGTTTCGTGATTTGTTGTAAATCTGAGCGAAGGGTCCTCCTCGCAAAGCCTTGCAAGACCCGACGCAATTTTCTCCTCCTCGCCCTTCTTTGTGGCGTTGATTGCCATTTTATAAGTAGGCGTAGGAACATTGACGCCGTCAAGCTTGACAATATTTGCTGATGAACAGAGCGTATCGCCTGTTGCGAAACCGGCAAGCTTTGTAACTGCGCCGATATCACCTGCGACAAGCTCGCCTGCGTCGGACTGCTTCGCGCCGAACATCTTGACAAGCTTACCCATCCTTTCCTCCTTGCCTGTATTTGCATTATATGCAGGTGTGGAGGAGGTGAGCTTACCGCTTACAACCTTAAAGTAGCTTAGCTTACCGATAAACGGGTCTGCAACAGTCTTAAAGCAGATAGCCGCAACGGGACCGTTCTCGTCAGCCGTAAGCTCAACAGGCTCGCCGTCAGCGTCGATTGCGTACTCGCTTGAAGGTGCGGGACAAACCTCCGCAACAAAGTCAAGAAGCATATCGCAGGCTGTTCCGTAAAGACCCGAAAGAGCAAATACGGGAATGATTGAGCCGTCAGCCATACCGATTTTAACGCCCTTGATTCTCTCTTCCTTTGTAAGCTCCTCGCCCTCAAAGTACTTTTCCATAAGCTCTTCGTCAGTGCCTGCAACAGCCTCGGTAAATACAGCCTTGATAGCCTCAAATCTGTTCTCGTCGTCAGGCTTGATATCGGATTCCTTGCGTGCAGTACCGTCATATGAATAGGACTTATCCTCAAGCATATTGTAGTAAGCCGCAACCTTACCGCCTGAAATAACAGGAATAACTATCGGGCAGACCTGAGTACCAAATTTCGCCGCGATACCGTTAAATGACTTATAAAAATCTGCGCGCTCGTCATCCATCTTTGTTGTTACAAAAATCTTTGAAAGACCTCTTGAGCCCGCAGCCTTAAATGCTTTTTCAGCGCCTACCGCAAGACCCGACCTTGCAGATACAACGATAATAGCCGTATCGGCTGCGCGGATACCCTCGGCAGAGCCCATTGCAAAATCAAAGAGGCCCGGTGTGTCAATAATATTAATTGACTTGCCCTTGTAATCAACAGAAGCAACAGCGCTGTTGATTGAGCATTTTCTCTTCTTTTCCTCAGCGTCGAAGTCGGTTACTGTATTACCGTCGGCAACCTTGCCTATACGCTCGGTTGCGCCTGCAATGTTGAGGAGAGCCTCGGTAAGAGTTGTCTTACCTTTTGAAGCATGACCTACAATAGTGATATTTCTGATATTTTCTGATTTCCCAGACATAAATAACATCTCCTTTGTGCATATTGTACAATAATTATTAATCGCCGTCAACCTCTTTTAATAAATTTAACGGTGAGTTTTTTTATTTTTAATACTTATTCTCTAATTCTGTACATTATTTCAGGATTTTGTATATTTGGGAACAAAAAACGGCTGAGAGATGCAAAGCACCTTTCAGCCGTTCAAATTATTATATAATGTTTTTAATTACTCAGCCTTTTCCTCAACGGCGTCATCCTTTTTCTTTGAAAGAATAACATTTGTGATAATGCCGAGGATGAGCGCACAGGCAATCTCAGTAAGAGTAACAGAGCCGATATTAAGAGTCATACCGCCGATACCTGTGATAAGGATTACTGCTACAACAAAGAGATTCTTGTTCTGGTCAAGGTCAACCTTCTGAATCATCTTAAGACCTGAAACCGCGATGAAACCGTAAAGTGTAATACATACACCGCCCATTACGCAGGCAGGGATTGTTGAAAGGAAGGTTACGAACGGACCGAAGAAGGAGATGACAATTGACATAATAGCTGTTGTGAGAATTGTAACGATTGAAGCGTTACCTGTGATAGCTACACAGCCAACAGACTCGCCGTATGTAGTATTCGGACAGCCGCCGAATACAGCGCCAACCATTGAGCCTACGCCGTCGCCGAGAAGAGTTCTGTGAAGACCCGGGTCCTCGAGAAGCTCCTTATTGATAACCGATGAAAGGTTTTTATGGTCGGCAATATGCTCTGCAAATACTACGAATGCAACAGGCACATAAGCAACTGCGATTGTTGCGATATACTTACCGTCAACTGCCGAAAAGCCCTTAGCTGCTGTAAGGAAGGTGAAATCAGGTACGGCAAAAATCTTCATATCGTTGAACACGCTGAAGTCAATTACCATAAGATTTTCATTACCTGTCTTTGTACCGATAACAGTAAAGATTGCAGCTACAAGATAACCTGCAAGAATACCGATAATAAACGGGATAAGCTTAGCCATCTTCTTGCCGAATACCGAGCAAATCATAACTACAAAAAGAGTTACAAGAGCGCAGATTAAGCCAACCCAGCCGTGAAGACCCATATTGTAGCCCGAGCCCTCGTTTGCAGCAAACTTGAGCGTATCGCCTACTGCATTGCCTGCAAGTGAAAGACCGATGATTGATACGGTGGGTCCGATAACAACCGCCGGCATAAGCTTGTCAATCCACTTAACGCCTGCAACCTTAACAATGATTGCGATTACAACATAAACAAGGCCTGCAAAAAATGCACCGAGAATGATACCTGCATATCCCGCTTCAGCCGTTGCTGCGCCTGCAAAGGCTGCAAACATTGAGCCTAAAAACGCAAAGGACGAGCCGAGGAATACAGGGCTTCTGAACTTAGTGAAGAGAAGGTAAACAATTGTACCTACACCTGCACCGAAAAGAGCTGCCGACTGGGACATACCGTTGCCGACAATTGACGGAACAGCAATTGTTGCTGCAAGGATAGCAAGAAGCTGCTGGAAAGCAAAAATAAGAAGCTGACCGAACTTAGGCTTATCCTTAATGTCATAAGTGAGTTTCATATTCTTTCCTCCTAAAAAAATATCTGATTATATAAAAACAGAGAACGGAGAATGAGGTATCCCCCATTCTCTATTCTCTCATTTTTTACTTTGTTCCGAAAATTCTGTCGCCTGCATCACCAAGACCGGGGATGATATAACAGTCATCGTTAAGTCTTTCATCAAGCGCTGCGCAATAGATGTCAACATCAGGATGAGCCTTCTCAAGAGCTTCAAGTCCCTCAGGTGCCGCAATCATACACATAAAGATAATTCTTCTCGGCTTTCTGAGCTTAATCTGTGAAATAGCGTCAATTGCCGAGCCGCCTGTTGCGAGCATCGGGTCAACAACAAAAACATCTCTTTCCTCTATATCCTTGGGAAGCTTGCAGTAATACTCAACGGGAGTATGAGTAGCCTCATCTCTGTAAAGACCGATATGACCCACACGCGCACCCGGTACAAGAGTAAGCAGACCGTCAACCATACCGAGTCCTGCACGGAGAATCGGTACAAAAGCCATCTTTCTGCCTGCAATCTGTCTGCACTTTGCGATACCGCAAGGGGTCTTGACCTCAACCTCTTCCGTTTCTAAATCCCTTGTTGCTTCAAACAACATAAGCATCGAAATCTCATTAACAAGCTGACGAAAATCCTTAGTGCTTGTCCTCTCATCACGGAGAATGCTGAGCTTATGCTGAATAAGCGGATGATCAAAAATCATTACTCTTCTATCCATAATTCTGCTCCTTCGACATTTTATCTAACTCATATTATCAAAGATGCGCGAATTTTACAAGAATAGTTACACGATTGTAACTATATTTTTTGCAATCGCTCCTTATACATTTCTGCGCATATGAATGTAAATCTTTCTATTTTACATCATCAAAAATGAAGGACTGCTTCCATGTGGAGCGGGCAGGAGTACAGGAGAAGGACTCAACGGAAATATTCTCTGCATGGCGTGCCCAGATTGCATAGGCAGGGAGATTCCGAAAGCGCCAGCACTCGGGGTACTGCTTTGCATATTCGGGAATAAAGCTGCGCTTATCGTATACCTCCTTTGCCTTACGGTACTCAAGAGAGATATTTTTAAGCGTGATATTTTTTACATATTTTGTTCTTCCCTTTTCCTTAAAGCCTGCAATAATAACGGGAAGCTCAATATCCTTTGCGGTGATATTTTCGATAAGTACATCGTGAAGCTCGCCCTTAAAGTCAAAGCTGTTTTTATCCACTCCGCCGCCCTGAGGCTTAACTCCGAATTCAACAGCGGTCGCGCTCTGTTCATTTACAAGCGCGGCACGGTTACGGTTGCCGAGTCGGATAAACAAGGGACAGGTGCATCTGTTCATAGTATTATTTCTCGCCGTTATATTGAAAACCTCGGAGCCGTCAACGCTTTCGATACTTATTCCCGATACGCTTCCCGGATATAAGTCGGTCATCATAAAGCTGCAGTTTTCAACAAGCACATCGCTTATCGGATAGGTGGTTTCCGTTCCGATTTTAAACGCATTTGTACAGCTTATTATTTCGCAGTCGGTAACATAAATATTGCTCATACCTCCGCTGCAGCCTTCCCATATTGCATTTTTCAGCACAATTCCGTCGTCGGCGCAGGAGATAAAGCAGTGCTTAATCTCAACCTCGCTGCACTGCATAAGGTCGATACCGTCCGTATTGCACACATGACGGTTATCGTTAATTACAAAATCCTCAAAGCTTATATTATTACAGCGCGTGAGGCGGCAGGTCCAGTAGGCGCTGTCAAAAAGGATTATGTTTTTGAAGCTCAGATTTTCGCAATCCTCGAAAGAGATTATCCTGCCGTATTTTGAGGGATGTGCAAAACGAAGCTGTGCGCGGTAATCCCTTCGCATCTTTATTACATCAATAACCTCGTCGGGTTCGGTTAAGTTTTCGGGATACAAGGGCTCTCTTCCGAAGAGATGTCCGTTGCCGTTAATTGTTCCGCCGCCTGTTACGGTTATATCCTTACATCCGTTTGCATAGATAAGCGTTTTGTGGGAAAAGCCCTCGCCGCTCTCGTGTGCGATAATTGACGAGCCATGTTCAACAAAAAGCGTTATGCCGCTTTTAAGCTCGACAGTGCGCGAGGTAAAGTCGCCTCCGTCAACAAGAACGGTACCGCCGCCGTTTTTAAAGCAGGCGTCGATACAGGCGTTAATCATCGGAGCGTTATCAACCTTTACATCATTCGGTACAGCGCCGAAATCCGTAACTCTGTAAACATTCCGTTCAGGAGCTGCCTGAGGCTTTATATATTTTTCAACAGGGTAATAAGAGGTATAATCAAATTCTCGTTCCTCTTTATACTGCTCACCCTTGGTTATACGCAAATCCTTGCCGAAAAGCAAAGTATTAAGCTTGTCAAAATGAGTACGCCTGTCCTTCATATACCCACCTCCGTTTGCTTTCATTATATTCGGGCAAATGAAAATGTCAAGACGATAGACGATATAAATATAAAAGGGCATTCTGAAGAATGCCCTTTTTTGTTATGGATTCAGACAAGCGCCTGAGCTGTTAAATCTGTAAGTCTTGCCTTTGTATTTAAGGTTTGCGGTGCGCATTGCGCCGGAAGACTCGAAGTAATACCACTTATTTGATATTTTCTTCCAGCCGGTCTGCATTGCGCCACTTGAAGCGAAATAATACCACTTGTTTGATATTTTCTGCCAACCCGTCTGCATTGCGCCGCCCGAATTGAAATAATACCAGACATTTCCTATTTTTTGCCAGCCTGTGAGCATTACGCCCTCACTGTCAAAGTAATACCATACATTGCTGATTTTCTGCCAGCCCGTCTGCATAGCACCGCCCGAAGCGAAGTAATGCCACTTATTTGATATTTTCTGCCAGCCTGTCTGCATCGCGCCGCCCGAAGCAAAAAGATATGTCTTGCCGCCGATTACCTGTAAGCCGGTCTGCATTACGCCCTCGCTGTCAAAGTAATACCATACATTGCTGATTTTCTGCCAGCCCGTCTGCATAGCACCGTCTGTTGCAAAGTAATACCACTTGCCGCCTATCTGCTTCCAGCCTGTTACGGCGCCGTTTTCAGTCAGATAGTAGGTCTTGCCTTCAATCTTATTAAAGCCGCCGAATACCATAAAGTACTCGCCCGGGAAGAAGTAATAACGCTTACCGCTGACAGTCTGCCAGCCCTCCTGAAGAGCGCCGCTTGCATTAGCATAATACCAGTTATAATAATTATCCTCAAAGGTAACCTTGAAAAGACCCGTCTGCATTGCGCCGTTATCATTGAAATAATAGCGCTTGCCTTTGACATCGGCAAAGCCTGTCTGCATTACGCCTTCACCGTCAAAGTAATACCATATATTTCTTATCTGCTTCCAGCCTGTTGCAAGAACGCCGTTTTCGGAATAGTACCAATTATCGCCTACCTGATTCCAGCCGTTTCTGAATTCAACGCGGAAGGTGAGCGAATAATCCGCTGCATGAGGCGTTGTTGCAAAGTCGAAGCTGTCCATATCCTCCCAAGTGAAATCCTCAGGCAGAACATAGAGTTGGTAATTAAGCGTACCCTCGGCGCCTGCAACAAGGTCGCCCGACTTTACGAGGAGTCCAAAGGCATCCTCGTGCTCAACCTCAAAGCCGAAGTCCTCGGGAGCGCCTGTTTCGGTTACAAAGCCTGCCGCCGTAAGCGTACCCTCGGGATAACCGTCGGAGAAGCCGACAAACGGAGAAACTCTGTGGTAGTAGTTATTCTCATCGGTCATAAAGTAAATGAATTCACTTTCGCCCGGCTTAATTGTAATCACATCGCCGTCGGTGTAGATATTGCCGTTCTGGTCATAAGCCTCGACATACATCTCCCAAGGCGAAACCTCGCCGACAATTACATTGATATCGGTTGAAGCACCCATATAAATCAGGGTAAAGGTATGCTCGCCCGGACCCCAGGGATTCTCAGTCTGGTCGTCCCTTAATTCAGCCGTCCATATTTCAAGCGGTCTGTCTTCCCCGTCAAAGAATGCAACCTCGCCGTCGCCAACAGTTCTTGCGGTATATGTTATGCTGTCGCCGTTTTTCATATTAACGGTAATTGTATTGCCTTCACGAAGGAGCGCCCACGCAGCGCTGTAAACCATTATCGGCTCCTCGGATGCGTCGACATACCTTTCAATCATATTCTCGCCCTCGGGATAAACGGGTGTTCCGTCGGCAAAGGCAAAGCTGATGCTTTTAATCGGGCTTTCGGCAACCTCAACCTCCACAGGACATCCAACGCTTCCGTAGGTAACGCTTATCTCGTGCTTACCACGCGCCCATTCGCTCTCCTGATTGCTTTCAATACCGATAGCAAGAGTATCAAGAGTATCGTTTTCATCCTCAGAGTTTATATATATTATTTCGCTCCATTCGCTGTCATGCTCCACAAGCGTTGCAACATATGTTGCCTCGCCGCGCTCATCATCATAAACGAGCTTGAGAATATTGCCCTCTTCAAATATAAAGTCGGGCTCGTAACGGAAGAAGCCTGCTTCCTCATCATAGTAGCCTGAAACATTCTCATAAAGCGTAATCTGCTTTACAGGAGTAAACTCCATAGAAACGGGTCCGCCGAGAACGGTAAATACAACCTCCGTCCTTAAGCCGCCCACATACAGTGCAACTGTATTCTCGCCGAGCGAAAGCGGAGTTTCGTTCTGGTCAAAGTCATAGTCGACGGACACATTAAGCTCCGCGCCCGTTTCGTCATTGACAAACTCGTAATAGGAGTAATGCTCCTCCTCATTCTGTAACAGCTTACAGGTATAGGTTTCGGGAGCAATACCGTATTCCTCGGGGTAATATAAGGTAATCGTATTGCCCTCTTCCTTCGGATAAGGGATGTTATAAATGAAATTACCCGTTTCCTCGTCAAAATAGCCGTCTATGTTTTCAAGGAAGGTGGTTTTATGGTCCGCTGAGAATTCAAACTCAACTCTTTCGGGACCGGGTAAAACGGTGAAGGTATACGCAACCTTATTGCCGCCGCAGTTAACATAATAAATATGCTCGCCTACGCCCCAATGCTCGTCATACTGGTCAGAGGAGGAATAAACATAAAGCTCCTCTCCCTCTTCATTTACAAAGGTCCAGTAATTCCAGTCCTCTTCCTCGTCATAGAATTCCGTCGCCGTATAAACAACATCGTCCTTATTATTGTATTTAAGCGTTATAGTTACGCCCTCCTGCGCAACGCCGGGGAGGAAGTATTCAAAATACTCGTCGCCGTTATCATCCGTATTGGTATAGCCTTCGGTATTCTCCATAACGCTTCTGTTACCGTCAAATCCGTCGATAACAACATCGTAAGCGGCCTCCTCAACGGTGAAGGTATACCTCTTTGAGATATCGCCGAGCCTTACCGTATAGGTGTGTTCACCCGCGCTCCAGTGCTCCGAACCCTGCGGGTCGTTTGTGAACGGCGTCTGCTCTGGTGAATTGCCCTGCTCGTCGACAAATTCCCAGTGCGTCCATCCCTCTTCCTCGTCGTAAATCTCAGTCGCGGTATAAACCTTGTCCTCGGAATTCCTGAACTTTAAAGTAAGAGTTACGCCCGGGCCGCATATACCGGGAAGCCAGTAATGGAAAAATGTATCACCGTTTCCATCAACATCATAATAACCGTTTTCATTCTCAACTGCACTTCCGCCGTTGTAGCCGCCAAGCTCAAAGTCATACGGCGCTTCAATAACATTAAAGGTGAAGTCCTGTGTTGAAAGACCGAAAATCTCAAAATGATATGTATGCTCGCCGACATCCCAGGGATTTGAGTACTGGTCGTCAACCGTAGCTATTTGCTCCGTAAGCTCCCCGCCGTTTTCATCAACAAATACATAGTATGTATAACCGTACTCCTCATTGTACCTTGACTCAACATGATAAACCTTGTCAGGCTGATTTTCATAGCTTACCGTAAGCACGGTATCGCCGTAACAAAGGGAAGGAGTTACATAATAATAGAAGGAGCCGATACCTTCCGCAGAGGTGGTATAACCGCCCGTGTTCTCGTACGCGCTGCCGCCCTCATAGCCCTCAACGCTGATGCTTTTGGGAGCCTCGTTTACCGTAACATCAAATGTGGTTTCAAAACGGTCAAGATATTTATAGGTTACCTGATAGGTATTACCGCCGTACCAGTGAACTTCAGCCTGATTGTCATTATAGCTGAAATCCGTCACCGGATAGAGATTGCCGTTTTCGTCAACAAAGTCAAGCGTAGTCTGGCCGTATTCGTTGACATACTGACTGCAGGTGTAGACAATATCGCCGTCAGTTCTGTGAACGGTAATCTTATTACCCTCAACAAAATAATTGAAACGATAGCAGTAATACTGCTCATAGGTTTTTAAATCAGTCTGATAATAACCGCCCTGATTTTCCGTAACGGTAATCGGAGCGAAATCAAGCTCAATTGAAGTTACGGGGCACGGCGCAAAGGTGAAGCTTTCCTTTGTATTGAAATATCCGTCCTCGCCCGAAACATTCGGGTCCTGAATAGCAACATAATAATAGTAGCTGCCGTAGGTAAACTGATTTTCATAGCTCTGCTCAAAATCGCTGTCGTACTGAATACACACGCCGTAGCTGTCAAGGCTCTTTGAATAATCATATGTTACAAAACGAGCGTTGTAACCGTCGGTGCTTTGTACAAAATAAGTTTCCTGAGTTGAGTCCTTATAAGTAACGGTAAGCTCATCACCGACCTCGAATTTCGGCATATTGTACTTGTACCAGTTTCCGCGCGCGTCGTAAATGACTTCGCCGTCAAGATACTCATAAACGACCTTGTCCGACTTCGCGGTAAAATCAATACTGCTTATGCTGCTTTCAGGAATCTCTCCGGCAAATGCGTTCATCGGCAAAGCCGAGAGAAGCATAAGCACAGCAAGAAATACCGATAATACCTTTCTTGTTCTCATAAAAATTCCTCCTTTTCGGAATGATATTCCGATACTATTATAACGGATACAGAGTATCAGCAAAATAGAAGTTGCCGATTTGTCAATGACAATTACGGCAATAATATTAGCATATATAATAATAAAGTGTTATAGTTATAACAGATACTACTGTATGGTTAAAGCGGGGATGATTTTATGAGTTTCGGAAGCACTGTAAAGGAATATCTTAAAAACGCAGACTGCAACGCAAGTATGCTCTGTAATGTTACAGGGCTTAATGCCTCGCAGGTCAGCAGATACTTAAACGACAAGAGAAAGCCGAGAGCGGAAAGCGAGGCGTTTGAAAAAATCTGCAAAGGGCTTTGCGAGCTTGACAGCAGTCTTAACTTCGACGAGGTACACCGTGCGCTTCTTATAAGCATCAACGGCAGCGGCAGTGCGCGCGAGGAGTTCACGGGGAATTTTAATCTGCTGATAAGCGAGCTTGGAATAAGTACCACTGCGCTTGCAAACGCCCTTAACTATGATGCCTCGTTTATATCGAGAATAAAAAACGGCACGCGTTATCCGTCAAACTACGGCGAATTCTGCGAAAATGTAGGAAGATATGTGGCTTTTCACTGCTCACCCGTTCAGATAATGAGCCTTGCAGGACTTCTTGACTCTGACGCAAAGCTCCTTGAAAACAAGGCTTACTGCGCCAAAAGCGTTGCCGCTTTCCTCGGCGGAACATTTAAGAGCAGTAATGAGCCGATTGAAAAATTCCTTAAAGCGATTGACAAATCGGTAAAATCGGGCGGTATTGAAATACCGAAAGCCAAGCTCCCCTCCTCGCCCATTCATTTCGGGAAGGACAAGTATTACTACGGCATTGAAGGTATGCAGAAGGCTGAAAAGGATTTCTTTAAGCTGACCATTCTTAAAGCGCAATGTATTCATTCACAGCGAAATGGGTATGGAGGAGGTTGACGAAACTCAGCAGAAGCAGCTTGTGAACGCCGTACTGATGCTTCTTTCAAAAGGCATAGGAATTGACATCATACATAACCTTGACAGAAATCTTGAAGAAATGCTCCTCGGCATTGAGGTCTGGATACCGTTTTACCTTACCGGAATGATTAATTCATACTATATGAAAAAGCCTGCCACCGCTATGTTTCCGCAGATACTCTGCACCTCGGGAAGCATAATAATGCACGGCGAGTGTATCGGCTCCGACCAGAGCAAAATGCTCTCCTACACCACGACAAACAAAAAGCTTCTTCCGTATTTTTACGAAAAGCAGGAGAAAATGCTGCAAAACGCAAATCCGCTTATAAAAACTTACAGCGAAAATGATGAAGAAAGCTTTAAAAGCTTTATTTCGCAGTACAGCGAAAATCTCACAAACGCAGGCACCGATAAGTTTGAAAATATTGACTTCACAATTTGCGGCGACAAATTCATCAGCGTCAATAAGATAAGCACGCCTCATATGCATTTCGTGATTTTCAACAAACAGCTAAACAAAGCGATACTCAAATTCCTTGAGTTAGAATAGGCAAATACGCAAAAAGGTTGACCGATTTCTCGGCCAACCTTTTTGCATAGTAGTCGGTTACTTTCTGTTATTGTAATCCTCTGCGATTTCAGCACACCATCCGGCATCAAGCGGCACTGAGCAGCGAGCCTTACCGACTGCATTGCTTACCGCTTTAAACACCACCTCGGTACCCTGTGAATCGGCGTGATAATCGACAGCGTTTTCCCTTTTTATACCGATACTGCCTGCGGTTTCGGCAGAATCGATATTAGCGCCGATAAAGAGAAATTCCCACTTTAACTCCTCCTTTGCGCTTATAAGGCGCTTAACACGGCTCACATCATATGCCCTGCTCGCATTTTCAAGTCCGTCGGTAATGATTACGAAAAGCACATTCTCAGGCACATCCTCCCGTCTTATGTACTTATGCACATTGTCAATATGCTCAATTGTCTTTCCCACTGCGTCGTAAAGAGCGGTACAGCCTCTGACATAATAATCCTCATTTGTTAAGAGCTTCACCTCCTCAAGCGGCACACGGTCGTGAAGCGTTTCAAGCTCATTGTCAAAAAGAACCGTCGTTACAAAGGCTGAGCCGTCCTGCTTCTTCTGCTTTTCAAGAAGAGAATTGAAGCCGCCGATTGTATCGCTTTCAAGTCCGCCCATTGAGCCCGAGCGATCAAGAATAAAGACAAGCTCCGTAATACCGTTTTTGATTTTCTCATTTGTTTTTTTCATAATAAAAACCTCCGTAAATTATTGTTAAGCTTTTGCTTACACACATAATTATACGGAGATTTTTTTATTTTTGGTCGCCTGCCATGCGACTTATATCAAAGGCTGGTCAAAGGCGTAAAGCGCCTCGTTAAGCTCAAATATATTATAGATTTTATTCTTTATGAAATACTCTACAATTATATCAAATTTACTGCTGTGGGAAAGGGCGAAGCCTGCCTTCATAAGCATTTCCTCAGCCTCCTCAAGAGGAAGCTCGAGCGCAAGCGCAAAGGCGATAACCGTGGGCTTGCTCGGTCTGTATTCGGGATTTGAGCGGATTTTTGAGAAAAGCCTTTTATCAACATTTGCTTTCTTATAGCACTCGCTGTCCTTCATACCCTTTTCGTCAATCTTGCGAAGGAGCATTTCACTGAAGCTTTCATCAAGGACAAAATCAATCTGCCCGCCGCTGTAAGGCATTGCCGCGCCGACAAAGCCGGCGGCGCTGCTTTCAGCGCTTCTCTGCTTAGTAAATACGGAGCTTCGCTTTACGGGCGCTTCGCACGGTTCGGCGGCGACGCAGTCGCCAAGAGTCGCGCAGTCCAAAAGAGGCTCAGCCTCAAAATAAGTATCAATATAGACCTTCAGTTCATTATATCTGTTTGTTTCAAGCACGGTATCACCCCTGTTATTTTGTACCGCTCACAATATAAATCCCTTCGTTTGCAAGAGTATAAACATCTTTAAAGCCTGAATTTTCAAAAAGCCTTGCAAGGTCGTCTTCGCTCATCAGTCCGTTTGAAACTTTCGCTGCCTCAATACTGTGAAAGCCGTCAATCTCCTGCCTTCCCCTGTCGTGAGCAACGGTAAGCGTTCCGCCACGGACAAGACAGGAACAGAGATTATCAATGAGCCTGTCGGGATTAATGAAATGCGGAAAGGCATTAAACACAACCGCATTTGTAAACCCGTTTTCAAAGGGATAGTTTTCTGCGTCGGCACAGATAAATTCAATATTACTATACTCCTTAAATTTATCCTTTGCAAGCTCAACCATTTTAGGAGAGATGTCCGCGCCGAGAACATAGCGCGCGCCGCGCTTTAAATAAAAATCCTCAAGCACGCCCGTACCGCAGGCAACATCAAGAACACGGCTTTGCCCGTCAATACCTGCAACATCAAGAATTTTACCTATCTTTTCCGCTCTGATTATCTGAATATCGTCCCATTTATCAGCACGGCTGTCAAAAAAATCAACAATACTTTTCTTATCCATTACTCTTACCCTTCGCTGAATCTGACGGCAGGAGCTTTGCTTTAACAAGCACGGTGTAAAGAAGCGGAATAAGCACAAGCTGAATTGCGATACCCGGAAGTCCTGTTACAAAGGAAGCCGTGAGCCATGCGCTTACGGCAAAGGTGCCTCTTGCAAAAATAAGCGCGCCGACAATTCCCGATGCAAGTCTGCCTGCAAGCATTGCGATAACAAGGCTTAAATAAAGCTTGAGCGTCTTAATATTAACCTTGAGCAGCAGCATCATAAGAGAGGCTGCAAGTCCGTAAACCGCAAGCTCAACTACCATTGAGGGAAGCTTCGCTGCAGGCGGCATACCTGTAATAAGCGAAGAAAGTATCGGGGAAATCATACCGCAGAGAAGTCCGTACTGCCAGCCGCACGCAAGTCCGCAGAAAAGAACGGGGATATGCATAGGGAGGAAAATACTTCCGCCGTTTGGCACTGTGTGAAACACCATGGGAAGTAAAACCGCAATAGCGATGCACACGCCTGTAACCGTTATGTTTTTTGTAGTGTTTTTCATTTTTCCTGCTCCTTTGTTTAATGCTTGTATTTTACATTAAACAGAAAGAGCGTACAACCCCCGTAGGGGGATACAAATTAAGCGCTCATCAAAAGATTGCACAAGGCGCAGACGGTAACGCCTGCAAGAAGCGGCGTAAGAACGGAAAGAGCGGTCCACTTAAAGTTTTTTGTTTCCCTGTAAACCGTAAGAAGCGTTGTTGAGCAGGGAAAGTGAAACATTGAAAACATACAGGTGCAAAGCGCTGTTTTTACCGTCCAGCCGTTTGCGACAAGGATTTCCCTCAGCTCTGAAAGCGAAGAATAAGAGCTCATCTCTCCCTGAGAAAGATACGCCATAAGAGCGACGGGCAAAACAATCTCATTCGCGGGGAAAGCGAGTATGAACGCAAGGAGCATTACGCCGTCCATACCGAGAAATCTTCCGACGGGGTCAAGCGCCCGAGAGGCATACGCGAGAAGCGAAACGCCGTCAATGCTTACATTAGCAAAGAGCCATATAATAAGTCCTGCAGGAAGCGCGGTTATCACTGCGCGGCAAAGCACCTTCAGCACCTTCTGCTTTATAGTATTTTTTAAAAGACTCGGTATTTTCGGCTTTCTGAACGAGGGAAGCTCGAGAACAAATATGCTTTGCTCGCCCTTTAATACCGTTTTACTCAGGCAGAGCGAGCAGAGCAGCGTCATCACGATTGACGCACACAAAAACGCTGTTAAAAGCAGTGCGCAGGCAAAACTGCTTTTTGCAAAAAACATTGTGATGATTGCAATAAGCAGCGGAAATCTGCCGTTGCAGGGCGTAAGCGAATTTGTAAGTATCGCAACAAGGCGTTCCCTTGGCGAGTCAATAATCCGACAGCCTGTTACACCGACTGCGTTACAGCCGTACCCCATACAGGTTGTAAGCGCCTGCTTGCCGCATCCTCCGCAGCAGGCAAAAGCACTGTCGGTATTAAAAGCAAGACGGGGCAGAAGCCCGAGCTCCTCCATATATGAAAACATAGGAAAAAACACCGCCATCGGAGGAAGCATTACCGCAACGACCCAGAAAAGCACGCGCAGAACGCCGTATACGGCAAGGCTCACAAAGCCCTCGCTCACGCCGACGGAAATAAGCAGTCCTGCAAGTCTTTCCTCAAGAAATGAAAATAGCTGTTGCAAAAGCTGCGACGGGTAATTAGACCCCACAACCGTAAGCCACATTACAAGCGCGATAAGCGCAAGCATTACGGGAATACTGCTGTATTTTCCGAGGAGTATTCTGTCAAGGCGTGCCTCAATTCTTTCCTTTTTTGACGGCAGCCTTGTAACACATTCAAATGCTATTTTCCCTGCAAGCGCATTTATTTTATAAAGTGAGCCCTCGTCGCTGCTAAAGCCATGCTTCACGGGCGCAGGTCTTATTCCGCCGCTGCATACAAGATGGACTGTTTCAAGCAGCTCGTTAATACCCTTTCCGCTTCTTGCGGTTGCTCTTACGACAGGAATACCGAGAAGCTTTGAAAGCGTTTCAACATTTATGCTGATGTTCTTCTTTTCTGCCTCATCACAGAGATTTAAAAGTAAAACAGCTTTATCCGTCAACTCGAGTATTTCAAGCACAAGCTTCAGATTTCTTTCAAGACAGGTCGCGTCAACCACGCAGACCACGCAATCGTAATCATTACTTTTAATTATATCGGAGGCGATTTTTTCTTCCTCGCTGAGCCCTGTTATGCTGTAAGTACCCGGTAAATCCACAAGGGTGTAATCGACAAATTTATAGTAGTAGCCGCCGCTTGCGCTGTCAACGGTCTTGCCCGTCCAGTTGCCCGTGTGCTGCGACATACCCGTAAGCTCATTGAAAACCGTACTTTTGCCGACATTCGCATTACCTGCAAGAAGAATTTTCTTTCTGCCGTTCACAGCCTCACCCCTATTCTGTCCGCGCAGCTTTTCCTTACGGCTACCTTACTCCCCTGTACCGAGAATGCCATCAATGCGCCGAAGGCTGATATATTTGTACATATTACGCTCTGTCCTTTCACAAAGCCCAAACCGTTAAGCCTTGCCCTTAGAGCGCCCGTACATTTAACGCTTGTAATCACCGCTCTGTCGTTTATCTTTAAACTACTCAGCTTCATAATCTCACCCCACGGAATTCTGTACTTTATTCTATGAAGCGGGCATATTTGTGTGAATAGAATAATTTAAACCTGAAAAACAGTCTAAAAGCCGTTAATATTACTATTGATTTTATGAGCATATAATGTTAAAATATTTGCGAAATAAATATATGAGAGGTACTTATATGGAAAAGCTTAAGTATTTTGTAAACGGTGAGTTCAGGGACTCTCAGGCTGATGTCTGGTATGACCTCCACAATCCGTCAACAGGCGAAGTTACAGGACAGGCTCCCTGCTGTACTAATGATGAAGTACTCGCAGCAATCGAGGCTGCCGAAAAGGCATACCCTGCCTGGAGAAACACACCTGCAAGAAAGAGAAGTCAGATTCTCTATAAGGTGCGCGAGCTTCTTTTAGAGCATCAGGACGAGCTTACAATGCTTGTATGCGAGGAAAACGGCAAGACATGGTCGGAGGCTGCAGGCGATGTAGGTAAGGCTATCGAGGGCACCGAGCTTGCTACTCAGGCTCCTTCGCTTATGATGGGCGAAAGCCTTATGGACGCTTCAACAGGCTTCGATACAGTTAAATACCGTGAGCCGATGGGCGTATTCGCAGGTATCGTACCCGTTAACTTCCCTGCTATGATTCCTTTCGGCTGGATGGCTCCCGTATGCGTTGCGTGCGGTAACACAATGGTGCTTAAGGCTGCTTCACTCACTCCGAGAACAGCTATGAGAATTGCAGAGCTTTACAAGGAAGCAGGCTTACCTGACGGTGTAATCAATGTTGTAACCTGTTCAAGAAATGAGATTAACACAATACTTGAGCATCCTGCAGTTAAGGGTATCACCTTTGTCGGCTCAACTCCCGTAGGTCTCAAGATTTACGAGAAGGCTGCTGCAAACGGCAAGAGATGTCAGGCTCTCTGTCAGGCTAAAAACCATGCGCTTGTTCTTGAGGACTGTGCGCTTGAGAGAACAGTTGCAGGCGTAATTAACTCGGCTTTCGGCTGCGGCGGTCAGAGATGTATGGCGCTTGCTGCCTGCGTTGTTCAGGAGTCAATCGCTGACAAATTTGTTGCAGAGCTTAAAAAGCAGATTGCTTCCGTTAACTGCGGTCCTGCATGGGATAAGGGCACAAGACTCGGTCCAATTACATATGAGAAGCATTACAAGGAGGTACTCGCTGATATTCAGAAGGGTATCGACGAGGGCGCGACACTTGTTGTTGACGGAAGAAATCCCGAGCTTCCCGAGGGATATGAAAACGGCTACTTTGTAGGTCCTACAGTATTTGATAATGTAACTCCCGATATGACAATCGGAGATGAAGAGGTATTCGGTCCCGTTCTTTGCATAAAGAGAGTTAAGGACTTTGACGAGGGTCTTGCACTTATGAATGCCAATCCGTATGCAAACGGCTCCGTTATCTACACTCAGAGCGGCTACTATGCACGCCAGTTTGCAAGATATACTGACGGCGGTCAGGTAGGTATCAATGTAGGTATTCCCGTACCCGTTGGCTTCGTACCCTTCAGCGGCCACAAGCAGAGCTTCTTCGGCGACCTTCACTGTCTCGGCAAGGACGCATACCGCTTCTTCACCGAGAGCAAGTCAGTAACACAGCACTGGTTTGACGAGGAGGAGATGAAGGCTAAAGAGGTTGATACCTGGGACGGTCTTCTTTAATCCGCACAGTAAGATATATAGATATAAAGATATAAAAACGCAGAGGTCATTCAACCTCTGCGTTTTCTGTTTGTTATTCAAAAAGCTTTTACTATTTTCCCTTGATTCTGTTAAGAGCGGTTTTTTCAACACGGCTGACCTGAGCCTGTGAAATACCGATTTCATCTGCCACCTCGGTTTGCGTCTTACCCTTCATAAAGCGCAGATACATTATACTGCGCTCGCGCTCAGAAAGATTTTTGATACCGTCCTTAATCATTATCTCATCAATCCAGTCCGAATCCGTATTCGAGTCGCCGAGCTGGTCCATCACATAAATCGTATCGCCCCCGTCGCTGTAAACGGGTTCATAGAGTGAAACGGGCTGAGCGATTGCCTCAAGGGCAAGGACGACCTCACGCTCCTTTATTCCGAGCTTTTCCGCTATCTCTGCAGTTGACGGCTCGCGCTGTGTTGACGCAATAAGGTTTTCACGCACCTGCATTGCCTTATATGCCGTATCCCTTACGGAACGGCTCACCCTCAGCGGATTGTCGTCCCTCAGATAACGCCTTATCTCACCTATACACATCGGCACGGCATAGGTTGAAAAGCGGACATCAAGGTCGAGATTGAAATTATCAATAGCCTTAATCAGCCCGATAACGCCGACCTGAAACAAGTCGTCCATATCCTCGCCCCTGTTGACAAAGCGCTGTACAACGGAAAGCACAAGGCGCAGATTTCCGTTGATAAGCTCTTCACGGGCTTTCCTGTCGCCGTTATGCGCTTTTCTGAGAAGCTCCATTTTCTCCTTTTCGCTCAGCACCTTAAGCTTGCTTGTATTGATACCGCAAATCTCTACCTTATTATACTGCACACAAATCTTCCTTTACTTTTTATGTAAAGAAAAAGAAGCTCCCCACTCTATTATGAGCAGGGAGAATGTTTTTTATAAGGTTTAATTTATCTGATTTTCGTACTTTTACAGAGGTAAATCACTCATTCGCATTAAGGTCATTTCCCCAAAAGGCGAGAAGTGAATTATAATAATACTGATAT
>CADAUV010000031.1 GCA_902791235.1 Oscillospiraceae bacterium | reverse complement strand
GAGAAAATTTGAGTATAGAGAACCTGAATTCAAGGTAGTAATGACCTTCGCACAGGATGTAATCACTGAGTCCGAGGGCGGCGGCGGAGACACTCCGACGCCAACATATCAGCGCGACCAGTGGGAGACCGGAGTCATCGGCTTCTAAAAAGGCTTAATCCTATCAAAAAAACGCAGAGGGTAAAACCTCTGCGTTTTTGTCGCTTTGTTCAAACAAAACAAAAAGAGTTCCGAGAAATCGGAACTCTTTTTTAATGAACAATTGCGGTTACTCGCTATGCCCGGATAATAATTTGTTGTTAAAATTCTTATTTTTCTGTTTTCTCTTTTTTGAACACAAAAAGCTTTGAGAACACATAGTTGAGTATTACAACGATTACCGAAAGGCTTATTTTTGAATAAATACCGTCGGTGAAAAGAATTTTCATTGTAAGCCCGAGCTTTTCGACAAGGTTATAGAAAATGTTATCAAAGCCTGTTTTCACGAGAAGCGGTACACATACAATTTCGATTATGCCCGTAATTCCTCTTGAAGAAACGAAGGTAACAATTTCTTTTCCTACAACCTTGGGCGCCCAGCTTTTTGACTCGAAAACCCAGAGCTTATTTGTAACATAGGCAAATGCTACGCCTGCAATCCAGCTTAAAACATTTGAAACAAAGATTCTTATATCATCATTTGTTATAATCGGCTTGAAGATAAATACGAATACCGTATACGAGCCCCATGCAACAACGGTTGTCAGCACGCCGAAAATAATATATGTGATTATCTCTTTATACTTATTCCACAAATTCTTCAACTCTTAGCCCTCTCTGTAATAAAGCGAAACTTTTTTGCCCTCATATAATAATTCAAAGTCCTCATCGTTGTCAAGTAAGAGAGCGATGTTTTTTTCTGTCTTATCGGTGATGATGTAATTGAAGGCGTATTTGTCAATAAACTCCTTATAGTATATTGTTCCGTTTTTAAAATCGGCGTACTCCTTCATATAGTCAAATTCGCCGTTATTATCCTTGAGAAAAAGCTCCGCCCTTCCGTCGATATACGGGTGGTAGCCGTTGAATTCAAGATACTGACCTGTGTTGAAGCCTGCATAAAGGGTAATATCCCCGTCGGCTTCTTCAAGGATTTCTATTATCTCGTCAAGCTCCTCGTTTCTCATTTTATCGCTTACGGCTTTGCTGTCGCTTTCAGTATTATTCTGCTGTGTATGCGAATAGGCAAGCGCGCCTGCAAGCGCCGCAAGGGCAATAAGGATTAAAACAATCAGAAGCTTGCGTGTTTTTTTATCCTTTTCGGTTGATTCCTTTGTGTAGCTGAGCTTGAAATCAAGGTCGCTTATATAATAAGTGAAGGCGCCAACGCCTGCTATTATGAAGTACGCCATTGATTTAAGCGACATAAGCGCGAGCAGGAGCGTTCCTGCGAACATAAGGCAGAAGCGCGTGGTGAGCTTTCCTTTTTTATAAAAAAGAGAAATAACAGCCATTACTCCTAATAGGACTATAAGAAGCTTGCCCGTGAGGCTGTTAAAGGACGGCGGCAGCATTTCAAGAATGTTGCTGCTTATTTCATCGTAGCCGAAGGAGGTCGTGATGTAAAGCATTGCTTTTAAGCCGTAGGGATTTATAAAGCCGACGGCAAGGCTTATAGCCGCCGTTACAAGAAGCGGCAAAAGCTTGCAGCAGGGCTCCTGCTTCAGCTTGATTTTCGGTAGATTTACTTTTACTGCGCCGACTATATACGGAAGCATAAATACAAAGAGCATAGCCCACATTGAGCAGTGCATATTGATAAGCGCAAGTGACACGGGAGGGAGGATGGCAAGATGCTTTATATTTCCTGTTTTTGTGTATTTTTCAAGGGCGTAAAGCTCAAGAACAATCAGCACATATGTAAAAATCTGTGGTCTTGTTACAAAGAAACACATTATCATAAATGCGTCCGATACAAGCGCGCAAACGCTTGAAACAAAATGATTTTCGCTAATCAGGTAAAAATATTTGTAGATAAGGAAGGCGAAAACCAGATATGTAAGCCCGACAAGAGCGACCATTCCCGTCAGCCCGAAATTATAATAGGTGAAATAGAATATAACATCGGTCAGCCACTGCTGGACAATGATTTTCATTTCGCCGTGCATAGAGAGGAAATCCGTTGTCGGAAAGCCGTTTTCAACTATATACTTACCCGTGGGGTAAAGGAAATAAAAATCGTTATCAAGCCTGTATTTAATACAGAGCAGTAATGCGACGGGCAGAAGTGCGATTGCAAGCTTAAACCATTTTGGCATTGAGTTAATGCTGATTTTATTTTTCTCGTCCATATTTTCTCCTTAAAGCTTTAATATATTAATTATAACATTAATATACGATTTTATCAATATTCATACGGGGCGCGATGCATTATATTTGAATAAAAGCGCATTTACCTGTAAATACTTAAAACGAGGTGTTAATATGAACGCAAAGGAAAAGTTGAACATTAAAAATACAAAGGCGCTGTTTTCGGTTATCTGCCTGTGCATTATTGCATTGGGGCTTATTGTGTATTTCTCGGTGCAGGAGGGGCAGCAGACGGTTAACGAGCCGACAACCGTTAAGGTCGAGCAGACGACTGAGGTACAGCACCGTGTTACCGTTAAGGAAACGCAGACAACGCAGGCGCAACAGGAGCAAAGTACTCAGGCAGAGGAAACGACTGAGGAGGCTACGACAGAGCCCGTTACTATGCAGATGAATGAAACAAATACGCCGTATAAGTCCTTTTATAAGTATCCCTGCAGCGAGCAGATACTCGCAGGCTACAGTGAGGAGCTTGTGAAAAACGAAACTATGAACGATTATCGCGCGCACAGTGCGGTTGACTTCAAGGCTCAGGCGGGTACAAAGGTAGGCGCAATAAACGACGGACTCGTGCTGAAGGTCAGCGCAAATCCGCTTTACGGTAATGTTGTTGAGATTGACCACGGCGGCAAGCTTGTCGCGAGGTACTGCGGACTTGACAGCGTGAATGTCGAGGAAGGGGATTATGTAACAATCGGTCAGCAGATAGGCACGCTCGGAACAGTTCCCTTTGAGAGCGATACCGAAAGCCATCTGCATTTTGAAACCCTTCTTGACGGCAAAGCGGTAAATCCGCTTAATGTGATGGGAAAAACGGAATAAAACAGGGTGCTGTTAAGGCATTTTGCTTTGACTGCAAAATGTGTTTTGACGAAGCCGCCCGCTTTATTGTCCGAGGTAGGGAGTAACCAAAATTTTATATGTATAAAAAACACCGAGGATTTTTTCCTCGGTGCTTTTGTTTTAATACATACGGTTTAAGCCTGCGAAAGCTACGAACACGGCAATTATATAAATGATTATAGCAAGCACATACAGGCTCGCAATTACAATGCCGATTATGCTCATTGTCCTTGCGCTTTTCTTATCCTGTTCAAGATGGGGGATAAACGGTATCTGTTTGAGCTTTGAAAGGCTTATGCCGCCGCAGATAAACGCGCCTATCGGCACAAAGAAGCTAAGCACAAGTGCAAGTATTCCGAGCAGTCTTGCGTCAGATACATCGCTTTGAAACTTCTGCTGCTGCATATAAAACATAGGGTCAGCTTCCGGCTGAAACTGAGGAGCATTCTGCTGCGGTATATTGTCGTTTGCCATAGTAAAGAAATTCTGCGGCTCGTCGTTTTGTATCGGCTCTCCGCATTTTAAACAGTAAGCGTAGCCCTCTTCATTGATGGCGCCGCATTTTTTACATACTGACATAATAATCCCTCCTTGTCATAATTCTACAATATATGAATTCATAAGTCAATACGGTGAAAATATGCATAAAAGCTGAATAAAAAAATTTATTTTCGGATTTTTCAAAGAATTATAGCGTGCAAAGGCTATATAAAATCCGTTTCGGCGGTATTAGTGAAGGGACTTTTTTACATCCCTTTAATTTCGGCAGGGAGATGATGAATTGCAAAGAAGAAAAAAGCTTACCAAAAAGGAGGTAATCGACGGTTACAGGCGCTTAGCCTTTGGTGATATTCAGTCAGCGGTGAGACTCCTTTTTGAAAGCGAGGAGGAGGTGCTTTCGCATCTCGGGCAGTATGAGCTTTTCAATGTAAGCGAGATTAAAAAGCAGAAGGGCGGAGGCATGGAAATAAAGCTTTTTGACAGGCTCAAGGCGCTTGAAAAGCTCAGCGAGCTTGCAGGCGCTGAGGAGATAAAGAAGCAAAGCTCCATATTTGACGCAATTGAGAAAAGCGCCGTTATGAGCGCAGGGGATGATGACGCTGAGTAGCTTTGTTCCCTTTTCAAAAAAACAGCTTCGGGTGCTTAACTGGTGGTACGCAGGCAGCGGATACTCCGATAAAAACGGCATTATCTGCGACGGCGCGGTACGAAGCGGAAAAACTCTTTGTATGAGTATATCCTTTGTTTGCTGGGCTTTTTACAGCTTTTGCGATACCTCGTTTGCAATTTGCGGGAAAACCGTTACCTCTCTTCGCAGGAATGTCATTACGCCGCTTATGCCCGTTTTAAGCGAGCTTGGCTTTGAGTATGAGGACAGGGTGAGCCGTAACTGCATTACCGTTTCAAAAGGAAATCAGGTTAACCGCTTCTATCTCTTCGGCGGCAGGGATGAGTCCTCGGCTTCGCTGATTCAGGGTATGACGCTTGGCGGCGTAATGCTTGACGAGGTCGCATTAATGCCGCGCTCCTTTGTTGAGCAGGCGCTTGCAAGATGCTCTCTTGAGGGCTCTAAATTTTTCTTCAACTGCAATCCCGAGCATCCTTATCACTGGTTTTATGTTGAGTGGATAAAAAGGTGTAAGGAGAAAAATATGCTGTATCTTCACTTCACAATGGAGGATAATCCGTCATTGTCCGCCGCTGTGAAGAGCCGATATAAAAACCTCTATTCAGGTGCGTTTTACGAGCGCTTTGTCGAAGGTAAATGGGTAACTGCCGACGGACTTGTCTATCCTATGTTTGACGCGTCCCGCCATATTAAAGAATATGACGGAAGCGGCGGCGAGTATTATCTTTCCTGTGATTACGGAACAGTCAATCCCTTTTCGCTCGGGCTGTGGCGCAGGGGCGGTAACGCATGGTACCGTATTGACGAATACTACCATTCAAGCAGGGACAGGGGAGTACAGCTTACGGACGAGGAGTATTACAGCGAGCTTCTTAAGCTTGTCGGCGACAGGAGAATAACCGCGCTTGTCATCGACCCGTCGGCAGCCTCCTTTATTCAGACGGTGAAGCGCCACGGAAAATTCCGTGTAATCAAGGCGCAAAACGATGTTTTGTCGGGGATTAACAGAGTGTGTCAGGCGCTTAAAAACGGCGAGATTTTCTTTTCGCCTTTATGCAGGGATACGCTCAGGGAATTCACACTCTACCGATGGGACAATTCTGTTAAAAGAGATGCGGTTAAAAAAGAAAACGATCACGCGATGGATGACATTCGTTACTTTGTTTCAACCGTAATTGACGGTAAAAGCGAGAGTGCATTTGCGTCCTTCGCAGTGGAAAGGAAGTGATGCTTTGGGTTTATTCAGCTTCAGAAAAAAATCAGATGCTCCTGCCGCGTGCAGTGCGCAGACAGCGGCGTTAAGCGTACACCCGTTTTACCGCCTCGGCTCCTTTTATCCTCTTGGCGCAAAGGGCAGAATCAGCCTTGCCGTCAGGGAAGCGGTGCCCATTGTTGACGCGGCGCTCAACAAGCTTGTAAGGCTTACCGACGGTTTCAGCTTTGAAACGGGGAACGACAGCGCCGACAGGTTTCTTGAAAAGTCGCTTGCGATGATTAATGTCGGCGGAAATCAGCAGGGGATTTCGCAGTTTGCCTCAAACTACTTGAATCAGCTTCTGACCTTCGGCACTGCCATAGGCGAGGTTGTGCTTTGCGAAAACGGTATATATGCTCTTTATAATACCGACTTGTCCTATGTTGAACTGAAACGCGCCGAAAACGGCATTGATGTTGAGTTTTACGCCTCGGGCAAGAGGGTTAACAATGAACAGCTTATATTTTATTCGGTGCTTAATCCGAGACCTGACGAGCTTGTTGGCACAAGTATACTTGACGGCTTGTCTTTCGTAAGCGATATACTTATGAAAATTTATAACACCATCGGTGAAAACTGGGAGCATGCAGGCAATATCCGCTATGCCGTAACCTGTAAGAATACAGGGGAGGACGGCGCTCAGGCAAAGGAGCGCGCAGGCGAAATAGCAGAGGCTTGGAGCGACGCTATGAGCAGTGATTCGGTCAAGGATTTTGTGGCGGTTGGCGATGTGAATGTGTCTGTAATCGGCGCTGACAACAAGGTGCTTGACAGTGAAATTCCCGTCCGTCAGCTTCTTGAACAGATAGTTGCAAAGACGGGGCTGCCGCCGTTTATGCTCGGGCTTAACTGGTCGTCAACCGAGCGTATGAGCAAGCAGCAGGCTGATATCCTCACAACTGAGCTTGAGTCATACAGGCGTATTCTCTCGCCTGTGCTTAAAAAGATTGCCGATTTACAGCTTGCGCTTAACGGCTTCAACTGCGAGGCGCAGATTGTGTGGGATGATATCACCCTTCAGGACGAGTGCGAGCAGGCAAGAGCGGAGCTTTACAGAGCTCAGGCAGAGAAAATCAGAGGGGAGGAAAGCAGATGAATATGAATGGCTATGTTGAAAAAAGTGCGGCGGCACCCGTAAACGATATGGAGAAGATTAACGCTTTTACAAAGAGTGAGCTTTCGCCCGAGCAGGTTTACACCTTCACGGTTGTGCTTTGCGACAATGAAATCGACAGGGATTTTGAGTGCTTCTCCGATTCGGCTTTAGAAGAGCTTGCAAAGCTTTTTATAGGTAAGACGGGAATATTCGACCATTCGATGAAGGCGGAAAACCAGAAGTCGAGAATTTACGACGCATGGACGGAAAAGCCTCAGGGCAGACTTACGGCTGACGGCAGAGAGCTTGTGCTTTTAAAAGCCAAGGCGTATATGCTCAGAAATCAGGAAAACACACCTCTTATTGAGGAGATTGAAGCAGGGATAAAAAAGGAAGTTTCGGTTTCCTGCAGTATGGAGAGAGCGGTTTGCTCGGTTTGCGGTGCAAACAAGCGCCGCGAGGGCTGTTCGCATATCGGCGGAAGGCAGTATGACGGCAGCACCGCTTATACCGTTCTTGACGGAGCAAGGGACGCGTACGAATTCAGCTTTGTTGCGGTGCCTGCACAGAAGGGCGCAGGCGTAACAAAGGGATACTTAATTGATAAGGAGCTGACAGATACGGAAATAATTGAAAAGCTTATGAAGGGCGAGGACGCAGTTACTCTTTCAAAGGAGCAGGTGCGCCTTGTTTCAAAAGAACTTGAAAGGCTCGGCGAGGAGGCGGAGCTTGGCAGGGAATACAAGAAAGCGCTTTGCAGCGAGGTAATATCGCTTTGCTCGGGCAGCTTTCCCGAAATGGACATCAAGGCGTTTGCAAATGTAGCTCAGGTTATGACTACCTCGGAGCTTAAAGCTTTCAAAAAGGCTTTCAGCTCTCGCAAAAAGCCTGAGATGAGTACGCCTCAGTTAACTAAGGACAAAAAGAATATCGGCTCAAACAGCCAGTTTAAGATATGAAAAGGAGATTGATAAAGAATGAGTTACGACAATATTAAACTCGAGAAGGGGCTTTATACAACAGGTAAGTCCTTCACTAAGACGCTTGAGGAGCTTGACCCGTCGGAAAACTATATCGGCACGCCTCTTGAGGGTCTTGACGCATTTGAGCGCCAGTTAAAGAGATTTGACATAAAGGTATCGGGTCCCGATTCCGACTGCGTGTCAAAATTCTATTCGACAAGCACTTCCTCCGTGCTTTTCCCCGAGTACATCTCAAGGGTGGTAAAAGCGGGTATTGAGTCAAACAGTAAGGTTGAAAACATTATTGCAACAACCACTGAGATTGACAGTCTTGATTACAGGTCGCTTTCATATGCCGATGATATGAACTTTGAACTTGCGCTGGTGAACGAGGGCGGTCAGATGAGCGAATGTGAGATTTCACTCAGCGACAAGCTCACAACCCTTACCAAGTACGGCAAGGTACTCAAGGCGAGCTACGAGGCGCTCAAGTTCCAGAAGCTTGACCTTTTCTCAATTACGCTTTCAAAAATCGGCGAGCAGATTTCCTATACTCAGTTCAGTAATGCGTTTAACGCTGTTGTTGATGAGCATACCAAGAGCATAACAGCCGACGATGTAACCTACGAAACGCTTGTAAAGCTTTGGATGGAGCTTCAGCCTTACAATATGACAACTCTTGTTACGGACAAGAAGACCGCGACTAAGCTGCTTAATCTTACTGAGCTCAGGGATGCAAACGCAGGACTTGACTTCCACGGCACAGGCAGATTTATCACACCCTTTGGCGCCGAGATTATCGTTTACGACCAGGGAACGGATTACGGCGCAGTTGCAATTGACCGCAATTATGCGATTGAGAGAGTACAGGCAGGCGGTGTGGTAACTGAGTTTGACAAGATTATTGACTGCCAGTTTGAGCGCGCGGCAATCTCAACAATCGTCGGATTCGCACCGATTTACAGAGATGCAATTGTAACCTTACCGATAAACTGAGGGGCGTAATATGACGGATTACAGCAGAGTTTATGAGGTGTTTGCAATGCTCCTCGGCGACGGCGAAAGCGCAGAGGATTACAGCGCCTTTGTTGAAAATGCTGTGAGCTGTATCATACCTACCTTAAAGGATGAAAAATACATAGAGGACGAGAGGGTGGCAACGCTCTGCGCCTGCAGTGCCTATTACAAGCTGAGGCTTACTGAGGCGACGGGCGCAGGCTATGTCGCCTCCTTCAAGGCAGGGGATGTCTCCTACACGGCGGACACCTCTGCACTTGATAACGCCGAAAGGCTTCTGAGTATGGCTGAAAAGCAGTGCAGCGAGCTTGTTACCGACGGCGGTTTTTCCTTCAGGGCGGTGTGATATGGACGCACGCATTATTGAAAGTCAGCTCAGTCGTGTCGGAAGCGACGCATATGTTTATGACGGTGAGCGGGTGTTTTCGC
This sequence comes from Oscillospiraceae bacterium, assembly GCA_902791235.1. GTDB lineage: Bacteria > Bacillota > Clostridia > Oscillospirales > Acutalibacteraceae > Eubacterium_R. Next base: position 9,157 of record CADAUV010000031.1, on the reverse strand, counting down.
CCGTGCGCTGTATGATATCGCATCTGTGGCGCAGAAAAAGCACCGCCTTTGAGCCGACTTATACGGAGCTTGGCAGACTTAGCCGTGAATACTATCTTTATATAGGTCCTGCAAGCTTTGATATTCTGAGTCTTAGCGAGGACGCGTATGTGATTTTCGCAGGCAACCGTTTTTCCTTCAGGAACAGGGATGCGGTTACGGTCGGCGGAAGGGTTGTTTATTATACGGGCATACTCCGTAAAACAGGGAAGGAGAGCGAAGATGATAACTGATTTAAGTATATCCGTGATTATGGATATTTTGAAAAGCAGTCCGCTTCTTAACGGCGCCGATATCATTGAGGCTTACCCGAACTGCGACTGCGCTTCAAGGCTTGAAAAGCCCTGCGTTGCGCTCTCCTTCGGCGGTACCGGGCTTAAAAGCAGTTATGCGCTTGAGAGTGAAAGGGAGGGCGAAGCGACCTTCTCGGTATCCGTTTATTCGCCCTTCGGTAACGGCGCTTCGGGTGCGGTAAGTCTTTTTGAAAGCGTGATAAAAGCGCTTGACGCGCTTACGGTGCTGAGCATTTCTTCAAACGGCGTGAGCGTGGATACACTTGTCGGAGCATATGCTGTCAGGGCGCGTATAGGCGTGAGCGCCGAGCTTAACGGTGGTGATTAAATGAATGAAAATTATGAAATTGCAGAGCAAATAAGCGAGCTTATAAGGCTTGAGGGCAAGAGGTATGACGGGGGTGATTAAATGAGAATGAGATACAGAGAGCTTGATTTTATAAACAATCCGTCGCAGTGGGAAGTTAAAAGCTCGCAGGCGGTCAAGGCATCCCCTGCAAGAAGCGGCAGAAGCGCCGTCAGAGGCGCTGTGAAAAATCCCTGCGTAATCAGCGGAAGCGGTAAGGTGTATTCAGAGGAGGGCGAGGACTGGTGCGCGCGTATGTCCTGTTATTCGGACGACGGAAAAAGCGGCTGGCTTTTTACGCCTCTTCACACTCCTTTTGAGGCTTTTCTCACCTCCTTCAGTTACAAAAAGAGCAGCGGCAGCGAGGCGTTTATTTATAACTTTGAATTTACTGAAAAATGCGACGGCAGAGGATATGAAGCGCCGCTTGACTGCACTGTCGCGCGAAGCGGTGAAAACGCCTTTGATATTGCGCACAGATGCGGTATCAGCGTTGACAGGCTTGAGGAGCTCAACTCATTTTTACCGCCGTTTGAAATAAGCGAGGGGGAGTGTATCAGGATAAGATGAGAATTGTTTTAACCGATATACAGGGCGGAGAATACGAGCCTGAGGACATCACCGAAATTACGCTTGACGAGTCCTCGGATGCCGTCTGCTCAGCGCTCTCCCTCAGGTGTGCGCCCGTGAAAAACAACGCCGATTTGCATAAAATCAGAGCTTACGACGGTAAACGCCTTATTTTTAATGGCTTTGTCGATTTGACGCGGGAGAGCTTTACTAAGGGCGGCAGCGAGCTTTATATCTATGCGCGCTCGTCGGCAAGTCTGCTTCTTGACAATGAGGCTTTTGCTTATACATTCAGAAATCCTACGGCAGTATCTCTTTTTAACGCATATGCAAGGGAGCTTGGCTTTGAACATAATTTACCGGAGGTATCCTGTGAGGCACTATATGAAGTGCAGAAAGGAAGCTCCTGCTTCGGTGCTGTCAACAGCTTTGTGAGGCTGATTACCGGTAAAAGTCTTTATGTTACGCCCGAGAATGTTCTCAAACCGCTCGAGTCGGACGGTAAAAGCGTGGATGGCGATATGCTCGACTGTGTCAGTGAGGTCAGAACGACTGACAGAAGCGACGCGCTCTCGCTTATTAAATACAAGAGAGAACAGGGAGAAAAAGACTACTCCGTTAACGCCTGTGCGCTTGTGAGCGAGGAGCTGAAGCTTAACAGGCGCAAGTATATCAATCTGGGCCTTACGCCGGAATGGCAGAGGGATTTTACGGTGCTTGATACGCTTAAGCGTTCGTTTGAAAAGTATAAAACGCTCGAGCTTACGGTCGAGGGCTTCGCGGAGTATGGGCTTATGACGGAGTTTTCGTATACCGTATCGGGCGTGCGCGAGCGCTATCTGCTTTATGCAAAGCGCTACACCTTCTCGGGCGACGGCGAAAAGACCAGGCTCAGACTCGCAAGGAAGACGGATTTAAAGGAGATTGTATATGTGGATTAGCAGACAGATGAAAAGCAGAGGCGAGGACAGTACAATGCAGACGGCGCGCGTAACGCTTGATGAGGGCGGCGATATTGAGGCTGTCGGCGTAGGCGTTGACAGGGGCGTAAGCCTGTTCACTCCATACGGCTACACCTGCCGCCTTCCTGCAGGCGAGGAGGTTTTCATCGCTAAAAACGGCGGCATGCAGGCAGGGCTCGGCGTGAGAATGAAGGAAAGCGTAAAAAGCGGAGAAATTAAGATTTCTTCACCCTTTGGAAGCTATATTCATCTCAAATCCGACGGGAGCGTTGTTATAAACGGGCTTGTAATTGACAAAAACGGGACGGTGATTAACGGTGAATGATACAGCGAAAATGAGCCCTGAGGAGTTTATCAGGGCGTGTGAAGCGGCGCTTATCTGCAGGCGCGGACGCTTTTATCCCGACAAGAACTTCGGCGCAAGGCTCAGCGCAAATTATGACAGCTTTACGCTTGAAGCCTTTGCAAGACAGGCGCTTCGTATGCTTGACGGAGTTTATGTCAAGAGCGCCGTGCTTGATGACGGCTGCGCTGTTTTCACACTTACTTTTAACGGATATGAGGGGCAGGTGAAAATTGAATTATGACAAAGGGTTACACTGATATTTTAAATGAGATGCTTGATGAATACGAAAGCGTTGCAGGTCAAAGACCCGACAGCGCAAGCCCCGAGCATAAACGCCTTGAAGCGGTTTCGAGCGAGCTTTTTTCCCTCTCCTGCCTGATTGAGCGTATGAGCCTTCAGGCATTTGTGCAGAGCGCGCAGGGCGAGTATCTTGACAGGCACGCCGAGCTTCACGGACTTGAGAGAAAGAAAGCCTGCCACGCCCTGGGCAGCCTTACCTTTACGCTTAATGAAGCGGCTTTGGAGGACACTCTGATACCTGCCGGCACGGTCTGCTCAGTGAGAAACAATCCTCTTCTGCAGTATGAAACACAGGAGGACGCGGTAATTCCTGCAGGGGAGTTATCTGTTTCAGTCGGCGCAAAATCCGTTCAGGCAGGGTACCGTTACAATGTGCCTCAGGGCTTTGTCAGCGTAATGGTAAACGCTCCTGCAGGCATAGGCTCGGTTATTAATAACGAGCCCTTTTCCGCAGGTAAGGATGATGAGAGCGACGGGCATTTAAGGGCAAGAATTATGGATTTCTGCGGTACGGTGCAAAACGGCATCAACCGTAAGAGCTTTGAAAATGCAATACTCGGTCTTGATTTTGTGAGGGACTGCTTTGTTGCGTATTCAAATTATCTCGGCGTTGTCAGAGTTTATCTGACGACGCAAAACGGAGAGCTGACGCAGGAAAATATAAACGAGATAAAAGCGGCGCTTCCCGTATGCGGCACCGTCGGAGTTGAAATTGACGCAGCTCTCGCAATTGAATACAATTATGAAATCGGAGTTGAGATTTCGGTCAGGGCGGGCTATGACGCTGAGGAGGCAAGACAGAAAGCCGAGGAGGTGCTCAGGGATGTGTGTACCTCGCTTCGTATCGGCAGACCGCTTGAATTCAGCGCTATATCAAACCGTCTGGTGCGTATCGAGGAAATTGAAAACTTCAGGATTTATTCTCCGGGCATCAGAGGCGGCATTATCAGCGGACTCGAAGGCGAGTACCTGTATCCGAGAAAGATGGAGGTGAGGGTCCTTGAATAGTATCGGCGAGAGACTTTTAAATCTTTATTCGGAGCTTGGCTTCGGCGTCAGCGAGGGCGACAGCGATTATGCGTTTATTTACGCTTTTTCAAAGGTGCTCGGACGGATTGCGCAACACGCTGAAAGTGAGCTTGACGCGATTACTACACTTGATGAAAGAAGGCTTCTTGAGCTTCTCGGCGTTGATATACGGCGTTACGGCACGAAGGAAAAGGCGCTTGAAAAGGCTGATTTTTTGCTTAAGCAGAGATTGGGCGTGTATGATATAGCGGATTATAACAGGGAGTTCGGGATAACGGGTCTTGAAGGCTATGCGCATTGGGCGGGAAGGTCTTTTTATGTAATGGGAGCACCCTGCAGAAACGGCGTTGCAAGCTATAAGCGTGTAGGCGAATTTTTAAAGCAGTATCTGCCTGCGTGGGTGGAATTCCGCGCATACGGCAGGAGTACGACCTTCGATACCTGGGAGTCGTTTAATTTCAGCTTCAGTGAGATTGACAGCTTCGGACTTCCGTTTTCGGTGCTTTTAAAAATATAGAACACAGGAGGAAAAATGAGCAGTACTTACAAAACAGAAAATCTGGGTCTGAATAATTGGATTGGTTCGGACACACCCGAGATGGAGGATTTTAACAGAGATAATGATTTGATTGAAACGGCGGTTTCACAGCACACATCCGACGAAACCTCGCATATTACCGAAGCGGAGAGAAACAAGTGGAATAACTATATTTACACTTATACTTATCCGGGAAACGGCAACACCTCGAGAACGGTTGACGCTCAGTGCCCGTTTGACGCCGAGTTCTGTATCGTCTTTACCGACGGCAGAAGTATTAAGGACACAGGCTCAAGCTCGCAGAGCCGAAATAATTTCGGCGTTGCCGTAAAGGGCTCTTATACTCTTGGCTTAAGGCTCAATCAGGACAACACATTAACCGTTTCACAGAGTTCGACGGCTGCGTATTCAAACGAATTTGCCTGCTTCAATGCGCTTAATTCGGTGTATGTGGCTGTATTCTTCCGCTCGGTATAATTTTAAGCGTTTCGCAGATTTCTGCGAAACGCTTTTATATTTTAAAACATTAAAATCCGCTCTTTACATTCAAAAACATTTATATTATAATATGCCTTGCATTGTATCCGTGACGGAAATTCTCCGTCGGGTTTTGGCGGTGTGTTTTGCGCCGGGGCTCAGGAACAGTAGCAGAAAGGAAAATTTAATATGAATCAGAACACAAGAAAAATTGCAGGCACAGGTCTGCTCACTGCGATTGTTGTTGTATTACAGCTTTTCGGCAGTGCCATCAAATTCGGTCCGTTTTCTATTTCGCTTGTACTTATACCGATAGTAGTCGGCGCGGCGCTTTACGGTAAGCTTTCGGGCGCATGGCTCGGTTTAGCCTTCGGAGTAACGGTCCTTCTCTCAGGCGACGCAGGCGCGTTTCTTGCGGTTAATCCCGTCGGTACGGTCATCACCGTGCTTTTAAAGGGTATGCTCGCAGGTCTTTGCGCAGGTTTTGTTTATTCGCTTGCCGAGAGTAAAAACAAGTCGGTTGCAACAGTTTGCGCGGCTGTAACTTCTCCCGTAGTAAACACGGGTATCTTTTTAATCGGCTGTCTTCTTTTCTTTATGCCCACAATCAACGAATGGGCTGAGGGCGCAGGCTTCGAGTCGGCAGGTAAGTTTATGATTGTCGGACTTGTCGGCGCAAACTTCCTTTTTGAGCTTGGTCTTAACATCGTGCTTGCTCCTGTTATTGTCAAGCTTGTAAGCCTTGGCAGGAAGGAAATGAAATGATTTTAGTAATTGATGTCGGTAATACAAATACCGTACTCGGAATATTTGAGGGTGAAAGCCTTATCGCTTCGGGCAGGCTTGCCACTGTCGCAGGTGAAACCGCCGACGACTGGGCGATGAAGCTCCACTCATTTATAATTATGAATAATGCGATAGGGATTGAGGGCGCTGTTGTTTCAAGCGTTGTACCTGCGCTTAATTCAATACTTAAAAATGCGATTAAGACTGTTACGGGCATAGACGCACTCGTGGTCGGACCCGGTGTGAAAACAGGTCTTAATATCAGGATTGATAACCCTGCCGAGCTTGGCGCGGACCTTGTTGTAGGCGCCGTTGCCTCCATTAACAAATACCCCTGTCCGCAGGTTATATTTGATTTCGGTACCGCTACAACCGCCTCGGTTATCGACAGCACGAAAACCTATATCGGCGGCGTTGTTATGTGCGGCGTGAGAACGGCGGTCAACGCTATTGCGTCAAACACGGCTCAGCTTCCTCAGATTGATATTTCGGCACCTGAAAAGTCAATCTGCTCGAATACAATTGACTGTATGCGCAGCGGCGCTGTTTTCGGCGCGGCGGTAATGCTCGACGGTCTTGTTGAGAAATTTGAGGAGGAGCTCGGACAGAAGCTCACCGTTATAGTAACGGGCGGTCTCGGCAGAATTGTGTGCGGCGAATGTAAGACTGAGGTTATTTACGACAATAATCTTCTTCTTGACGGACTTCGCATAATATATGAAAAGAACAGATAATTAACAGGAGGAGAATATGGCTGTATTTCGTGGCTTCAGAGCCTATCGTCCCTCAGCGGAAAGACAGGCTGATATACCTGCGCTGCCCTACGATGTAATGAGCAGCGACGAGGCGCGTGAGATGGTTAAGGGCAAGCCCTTTTCCTTCCTTCATATTGATAAGGCTGAAATTGACCTTCCAAAGGAGATTAATCAGTACGACGAAAGAGTTTACCTGAAGGCTAAAGAAAATCTCCTGAAGCTTGAAAGCGAAGGAGAGCTTGTACAGGACGGCTCGCCCTGCTTTTATATTTATAAGCAGGTTATGAACGGCAGAGGACAGACAGGCGTTGTCGGCTGTGCTTCGATTGACGATTACCTCAACAATGTAATCAAAAAGCACGAGCATACGCTTGCAAAAAAAGAGCAGGACAGGATTAATCATGTCAATATCTGCGACGCGAATACAGGCCCGATTTTCCTTACATACAGGAAGGACGCTGATATAAACAAGCTCGTTTCTGACTGGATGTACGGTCATAAGCCTGTTTATAATTTCATTGCCGACGGCGTACAGCAGACCGTGTGGGTTGTCGATGATAACTACACTGTCGTGAAGCTTTCGGCGCTTTTCAACAACTGCGTACCGGCTATGTATATTGCCGACGGTCATCATCGCTGCGCTTCGGCGGTTAAGGTCGGTCAGATGCGCCGCGAGGAGAATCCCGATTATACGGGCGAGGAGGAGTTTAACTATTTTCTTGCCGTTGCTTTTCCTGACTCAGACCTTGAAATTATGGATTATAACAGGGTTGTAAAGGATTTAAACGGCTATACGCCCGAGCAGTTTCTTGAAAAGATTTCAGATAAGTTTACAGCGGAGAAGCAGGAGAAAAGGTATAAGCCAACTGAGAAGCACACCTTCGGTATGCTTCTCGGCAAGCAGTGGTATAAGCTCACGGCGAAGCCTGAATTTATAAATGAAAGCAGTCCTGTTGACAGGCTCGATGTGTCAATCCTTCAGGATAATCTCCTTGCTCCCGTGCTCGGAATTGAAAATCCGAAGACCGACGAGCGTATCGCCTTTATCGGCGGTATCAGAGGACTTGAGGAGCTTGAGCGCAGGGTGAACAGCGATATGGCTCTCGCCTTTGCGATGTATCCCACAACGGTTGACGACCTTATGGACATAGCGGATGCAGGACTTATAATGCCCCCGAAATCCACATGGTTTGAGCCGAAGCTTCTTTCGGGACTTTTTATACATCATCTTAGCTGATTTAAACGGACTTGGCGGCGCTCGCTCAAGTCCGTTTTTATTATTGCATTTAATAATTTACTGTGCTAAAATAGGATTGTTAGGGGGATTTTATTTATGAAAATTGCAGAAGAATATGCTAAAAAACCGATAGACCTTGAGAAAAACACGGAGTACTGCGTCAAGGGTATCACCAAGATTTGTAAGAAAATCGGACCTCGTAAGCCCGGTTCGCCCGAGGAGCTTCGCGCTCAGCAGTGGATGGAAAAGGATATGAAAAACTACTGCGACGAAACTAAGATTGAGGAGTTCACTCTTCACCGTCAGGGCTTTATGGGCTTCATTCCGTTCACGGTTTGCTGCGGCGTGGCGTCCGTTTTCGTAAACTGGTTTTTATCACCGCTCGCGGCGTTCATTCTCTGCGTGCTTGCTTTTATTCCGCTTATATTTGAATTCCTTATGTATAAGCAGTTTGACGATTTTCTCTTCCCGAAGCAGACCTCGCATAATATGGTCGCAACAAGGAAGCCCACGGGCGAGGTAAAACAGAGAATCATTATGATAGGCCATTCCGACAGTCAGTTTGAGTGGAGGCTCAATTACCTTCTCGGCGGACTTCAGGCAAAGCTTTTTGTAGAGATTCCTGCAGTTGTAGGACTTGTTATTCAGACGATTTATGCGCTTGTCTGCATAATTGTCGGTAAGCTTGCGCCCGCTTCCATGATTGAGAGCGCAAGGTGGTTTTTCATCCTCTTCTTTGTTGTAAGCATTGTGTTTATCCCGTTTGAGATTTCCTTCATCTTCTTTCAGAGCTGGACGAAGTCAGTGCCGGGCGCTTCGGATAACCTTTCGGGCTGCTATACGGGTATGGCTACAATTAAGGCGCTTGACGAAGCCGAAATTGAGTTTGAAAATACTGAGGTCGTTATGATTTGCTCGGGCTCCGAGGAAGCAGGCTTAAGAGGCTCAAAGGCATATGTTAACGCTCACCTTGACGAGCTTAAGGAAATTCCGACTGCGGTTGTCGCTCTTGACACCTTCAGGGATTTGGAGGATATGGCTGTATACGACAGGGACCTTTCGGGTACCGTTCAGCACGACTGGGGCGTTAAGAATCTTGTTAAAAACGCCGCTGCCAACTGCGGTTACGACCTTCCGTTCGCCTCAATTTATATCGGCGGCTGCGACGCGGCTCCCTTCACACAGAAAAAGATTAAAGCAACGGGCTTTGCTGCAATGAATCCCGACCCGCCGAGGTATTATCATACACGCCTTGATACGCCCGAAAATCTCCGTCCCGAGTGCATTACCGCGGGTATTGAGATTATGTGCGAAACTCTCTGTATGTATGATAAAGAGGGCTTACCTGTAAAATAAACAAAAGCGTTCCTTAGGCGAGGCGCGGTAACGAAGGTTAGTCCAAAACTCACATCTTTTCCGCCATAACTGCTTCAAAAAGTCCATTAGGGCGCCAGCCCAAATGGACTTTTATTCATTGTT
>CADAUV010000030.1 GCA_902791235.1 Oscillospiraceae bacterium | reverse complement strand
TCTATTCGCGCTGAATGAATCTCGTCGAGTATGGTGCTGTGAAGATACTGTTTGAAGCGAATCTCCGCCGACCGGCGGGAACACTTCATCAGTTTTACGACTTCGCCGACCGTCACTCCATCGGCCGCCCTTCTTCTGATCATCTCGAGCGCAAGGCCGATGTTTCCGCCCCTCGTAGTGATGCGGCGCGTTGACTGCCGTCGCGTCATCTCCCTCGCCTCGAAGGTCTTGATCACGCCCTTGAGCCTGGGATTTGCGATTCTTCTCGCGAGAAGTTCCGCAGCGGCAAGTCCTGCCGCCGCAAACGAGGGGCGTACGCTCGTCAACGTCGGCGAAACGGCCTCGCAAAACGCATCTACGTCGTCTACTCCCGCAACCAGCATATCTTCGGGTATCTCTATTCCGAGTTTTGCCGCCTGCGACATCACCTCGACGGCAACAGTGTCGTTTGTGCAGAACAGGCCGCAAGGCCTGGGAAGCGAGAGGAGAAACTTCTTTAGACCGCGGCTCCACTTCGATTTGTCGGGTTCGGTAAACTCCCGATAGGCTTTTCCGTTGAGTTCAACGGACTCGCGGAAAGCTTCGCGCCGTCCAGACCTGCAATGAGATCGGCAAGCCCTGTCTTTTCAACAGGGTCGGAGTACATCTGAGTTTTCGCCGTACCCTCAACGCCTTCAAATGCGCCTGCCGCAGTTACATCGAGATTTACAAGCTCGTCCCAGTTAACAAGGTCGGAGGATTTGTAAACATACATACAGGTGTCGCCGTCAAAGCCGCCGTGTGTCGGAGCATAAGCGTCAAGGTCAGTACAAATCATATAGTAGTTGCCATCCTCGCCGAGATTAACATAAGGGTCCCTTACATAACCTTCGGAGCTTGGATGCTCGCTGTGCTTTTGCGCATAGAATATCGGGTCGTTGCCTGCAAGCGCTTTGTAATTAAGACCGTCCTCGGAAAGCGCAAAGCGTATCTGCTGCTGGTCGTCGTCATTACCCGTGAAGTATACGAAGAGATATTTGTCGCGCGCCTCGCTTGCAACCGAGGTTATAACCGCAGGTACAGCAATTATAATCGCAAGTAAACAAGCGATAACGGAATAAAAGGCCTTTCTTTTTCTGTTTCCTTTCATAATAATCCCCCTTAAAATATTATATATTAATTATATCATACTGTTTTAGTAATTGAAACAGTTATTATTCATACTGTATGATTTTTTTGAAGTTATATCAAAAGCGTTATTATTAAATTGACATTTGGTTTTTTCTAATATATAATTTATATTAGATTATTATAGGCTGACGGGAGATTTGATTTGGAAAATCAGGAGAGTAAAAAAAGCTTCGGCTATGAAAAAACAGCGATATATATGTTTATAATGTCGCTTGCGGCAAGTGGGTTTAATTACCTTTTCCAGATTGCTTCAGGCAGACTTCTTGACGCTTCGGCTTACGGAGTGCTGAATGCTTCTTTTTCCGTTGTAGGAATAGTTACGGTTGCGGGCGTTGCACTTGGAATGAGCCTTGCTAAAAATATTTCGCAGGACGCTTCAAATATCGGCGGAATAATAAAAAGGCTGTTCAGACTCGGAATAGTTGTTGCGCTGCCTTTTATTCTTGCAGTATTTGCCGTAATGCTTGTTATGGGTTACGAGCTTATAACCTCCGTTCTTACAGCAGTTACAACATATACAATAAGCCTTTCGTATCTTTTTTACGGAAGCTTACAGGGTAAACAGCTATTTTGGCAGGTAAGTATATTCAATCTTATTGTGCCGCTATCAAAAATGCTTTTCGGTACCGCTTTGCTTTTTGCAGGCGCAGGCATTAATTCCGTTCTGTGCGCAATGATAGCAGGAAGCTTTATCAGTATGGTATATGGTTATCTTGTACTTGTAAAAAGAGCTGATTTTTCAGCGCATGCCTCAAAGGAGGAATGTGCACGCATTATTAAGTATATGTTTTTTACGCTTCTTTCGGCATCTGCGTTAACATTGTTTAATAATGTCGATGTTCTTCTTATAAGACAGTATTTCAGTGCAAAGGAGCTTGGATTATACAGCTGCGCCGCTCTGTTTGGAAAAATCATTCTTTACATTCCTACCGTGCTTGTTACAATGATGTTTCCGATTGCCGCGAAAAATGACGGTAAATCAAAGACTACGCTTTATAAAACACTGCTTTATTCATTCTTGATTTCATCCGTTGCCGCTGCGGCTTTGTATGTGCTCAGAAGGCCTGTAATCAGTATTGTTATGGGTCAGTCGTATCTGCCGTCAGCAGATTATATTTTGTTCGTTATTCTCTTTGTAATTCCGCTTGTTATGGTAACCGTGGTAACAAATTACCTTATCGCTACCAATGACAAATGGTTTGCGTCCGCAGCCTGTTTTTCTGCGGCGGTATTAATGCTTGTGCTTACATATTTCTTCCATATGAGTATACCGGCTATGTTAGGCATAATCGCAGTTATTTATTTTGTTTTGTTTGTAGTTTTGTTGATTAGGGGAATTCTAAAAAAATGAGTCAGAAATGTATAGTGTTTTTTATAGGAACGGTAGCTGAATACATAAAGCTTTTTCCCGTGCTTGAGGAGGTCAAGAAAAAAGGTATTGCATACAGGGTGATTTCAAGCGGCCAAAACAGGATTGACACAACTGATATTGCAAGGGTTACCGAGCTTAACATCGACCTTTCTTTAAGTAATGAGGAGGACATTGTAAAAAATGTTTTCGGACTTTTTTACTGGTTTTTCAACACTACTGCAAAGTCAAAAAGAATAATCAAAGAAAAGCTTAAAGACATTGATTTTGAAAATTCCGTAATGGTCGTTCACGGCGATACGCTGTCAACTGTAATGGGCGCGCTTCTCGGTAAACGCCTTAAAATGAAGGTGGCTCATATTGAAGCAGGGCTTCGCTCGGGCAGGCTGTTTACTCCATTCCCCGAGGAGCTTGACCGTCTTTTTGTAAGCAGGCTTGCCGATTATAATTTCTGTCAGGGAGAAACAGCGGTCAATAATCTGAAAAAATCAAAGGGCGAGGTTGTCAATACAAAATACAATACTATTGTTGATGCGATTGCATATGCAAAAACACAGCCTTCCGATAACGCTGTTTTCAATTCGCTTGAAAGCGGTAATTACGGCGTATTTGTTCTTCACAGACAGGAAAACCTGCTTAATCACCGACTTGTCAATAAAGTTGTAGACACTGCTATACAGGTCTCAAAAAAGCAAAGACTTGTCTTTGTTATGCACCAGATTACTGAGGATACGCTGAAAAAATTAAAGCTTTACGATAAGCTTTGCAGCAGTGAAAATATTATCGCTGTAAGGCGAATGGATTACTTTGACTTTATGAAGCTCCTTATCGGGAGTGAATTTGTTATTACCGACGGGGGAAGCAATCAGGAGGAGCTTAGTTATATGGGCAAACCTACTCTTATCCTTCGCACCGCAACGGAACGCAGCGAAGGGATAGGGGAGAACGCTTTGCTTTACGGCGGCGATTTTAATGAGATAAGCAGATTTGTTGAAACTTATCACAGCTATAACAGAAGCTTTATATCCGCTGAAGCTTCGCCGTCAGAAATTATTTGTGATTACTTATCTGAATGTGTTTAAAAATTTGAGCTTATGAGTATTATTTTTTCAATTATTATGCCGACATATAATTCGGGAAATACAATTGCCTATTCTCTTGACTCCGTAAAAAATCAGAATTTTGATTTAAACTGTATTGAATGTCTTGTAATTGACGGCGGGTCAAGTGATAATACGGTAGAAATAGCGGAAAAGTATCAGTTTGTGAAAGTAATTCACAACAAAAAAAGACTTCCCGAAAATGCAAAAAAAATCGGTATGGAGAATGCATCGGGAAGCTATATAATAAAGATGGATTCTGACGAAGCATTTAAAAATCCCGATTCCTTGGCTTTAAGGTTAAAAGCGTTTAGTATTTTTAAAAATGCGCATTTGCTTGTTGCGGACAGGCTTTCTTATATTCCGTTAAGCATTAATAAAGGAGTTTCGGGAAATTACAGTAATATCTGCGGCGACCCGTTTACTTTTTTTATATACAGAAACAGCAGTTCAATTCTCAAAACATATAAAAAGTGTATAAAAGAAAAAACAGATGACGGTATTTATCTGCTCGATTTTTCGGACTCGAAAACAAGACCTATTGCGGACGGAGGGACTACTACCGTTGAGCTTTCCGGTTTTTCCGGTGAGGAGATTTCCGATATCACCTTTGCCTGCAGCGTGAGCGATATTATTCTTGACAGGGACAATTGCTGTATATGTATTGAAGGCGATGAGATAGAGCATCGCTCAAAAGCCGGCTTCAGACAGTATCTGAAAAAGCTTCGTTTCAGAGTTATCAATAATATTTTCAATAAAGAGGAATCAGGTTTTTCTTCGCGAAAGGTTAATAAGCTTTATAAGAAATATTTTTTCCCTTTATATACGCTGTCGTTTATATTTCCGCTTGCGGATTCGGTTATCCTTGCATTAAGGTATCGGGATATTACAATGCTTCTTCATATTTTTTATTGTTACTATACCTGTATTCTTATTGCGGTTAATATGCTTATAAAAATTCTGAGAATAGAAAGATATAATTCGGAGTATTAATTATGGAAGTTAAGAATCAAACGCCCGAACAATTTATAAAAAGCCTGTACAATAAAACAAACAGGAAGGACAGAGCTGCCTTTTTATGCGGCTTTTTAATGTGTCTTGCCGTCAATATGTTTGTTTATACAAACACCTGCTTTTCGCATGATTCAATTAAGATTTTCAGTGATTCCGACGGGCTTGCAAACGGCAGAATTCTTGTAGGCCCTTTATTTGAGCTTGTAAACCGTATGCAGCTTCCGTGGGTAATAGGGCTTATTTCCTGTGCTTTAATGGGCTTTATTATTGTTTACCTTGCAAGAATATATAATTTGAAATCCACGCTTAATATTCTTCTTGCAGCGGGTATTGTGGTTACAAGCGATACGGTCGTTTCTTTTCATTTTTATTTCAGCTCGCTTCATATTTATCTCGTTTCGCTGCTTCTTGCGGTGATGGCTGTTTATTATTCTGACAGGATAAAGTACGGCTATTTTTTATCCGTTTTTCTTCTGTGCCTGAGTATGCTTATTTATCAGGCTTTTTTGGCAACGGCAATAGGACTGTTCATATTCAAGCTGATTGAGCTTTTATTTGACGATAAGAATACTCTAAAAAAGCATTTTGCAAGTATTCTTAAATATGCTTCAATATGTATTGTTTCCGCTCTTTTGTACTATGTTATTTGGCAGCTGACCTTGAGGCTGTCAGGGGCGCAGATTGTTGATTATTATGCGTATGAAGGAATACAGAGCGGTGAAAGAGCGGGGATAATTACAACTCTTGTTAATGCTTTTGTTATTTCGCTGTATCAGTTTCTGGGTTCTCCTAATAACTTTTTTGCGTTAAGTACCGTTTTCGTAGCGTTAACAGTTCTTTCCCTTGTTTTTCTTGTTGTTAAAAAGAAAAAGCGCATTAATCAGCTTTTTTTAATAGTCTATATTTTTGTGTATATTCTTTCCGTTAACACAGTGTATATTATGTCGGGAAGCGTATCATATTCGCTTACTGTATTTTCACTCGTTCTTGCTCCGCTTACTCTGCTGTCGCTTATTGATAATATGGATAGTGCAAAGCATATTAAGTCGGGTGTTGCGATAAAGTGGGTTGCGGTTGTTCTCAGCGCGGTTCTTGTCTTCGGGCAAAGCGTGTACGCAAATTCCTTTTATCTTAAAATAAAACTCAATTATGATAACGCATGGAGTTATGCAACCCGTCTTATTGACAGGCTCGAGCAGACCGAGGGCTTTGATGAGAATTCCGAAATCGTTTTGGTAGGCGAGATGTTTCAGATAACTCCTTACCCCGATAACGCAGATATCAAGGAAAGATTTTTATACCCCTCCAAGAGCAATTACAGTTGTTCCTCATTTGTAAATAATAACGCAATAACTTATTGCGAAACACTTGAATGGTTTATTAATCAGGAAATGGATATGGATATTAATATCACATCGGACCCTGACTGGGCGTATGAGGATGAGAGCATTATGAATATGAATGAGTTTCCTAAGGAAGGCTCAATAGTTCAGAAGGACGGTAAGTTTATTGTTAAAATTTCCGACGACGGAAGTAACGCAGAAAGTGTTAATTAAATAATTGTTTAAAAAGCCCGTTGCATCAGACAAGGTGCGGTAACGAAGGACAGGTCTTGACTTCGTTACCGCACCTTGCTTTGCTTTAAACGGTTTTCACATAAAAGATATCGGATGTATTGTGTGGTCGTTGAAGGGGTTGAAGTGCGACAGGTCTGTTTTTGTAAGCACGCTTGCGCTTTGTATGCAATAGTTTCCGTAGCGCTCTTTGAGCCTGTCAATCGTGCTTTCGAGCTTTTCGAGCTTTTCTCTTTTTTCAACGCTGCCGGATAAGTCGAACTGCGGCGGAGTATCAAAATCAAAATCGGTAACGCTCATACCTACGCTTCTTA
Organism: Oscillospiraceae bacterium; assembly: GCA_902791235.1. Lineage (GTDB taxonomy): Bacteria > Bacillota > Clostridia > Oscillospirales > Acutalibacteraceae > Eubacterium_R. Next base: position 12,638 of record CADAUV010000030.1, on the reverse strand, counting down.
CAGGCTTTTCCCAGTCGTAATTTGCAACAAAAAGCTTCATAGCCATGCGGACAAATTCACGGCTTATATTTGTCGGTGCTTCAAGCTTGCATTGCCTTGTGAAGCTGTTAAGCTCGCTGTCGCGCACCGAAATGCTCAGCGTAGTACCGCGGAAACCGTCGCGCCTCATCCGTCTTGCGACACTCTCTGCAAGCACTGTAAAAACAACCTTGATGTCGTCGTTATTCTTTAAATCTCTCGGCGTTGTTGTGGAGTTGCCTATGCTTTTAATTTCTCTTGAAAGCTCCATATGCCTTACGGGCGAGCAGTCCTCTCCGCGGGCGTAATGCCGGAGCAGCACGCCGTTTTTGCCAAGTATACTTCTGAGAAAATCCGTGTCTGCGTTAGCAAGGTCGCCAAGCGTATAAATCCCGTAATGCCTGAGCTTCGCGTTGGTTTTGTTCCCTATCATAATCATATCGTCGCAGGGCAGACGCCATACAATATCCCTGAAATTTTCACGCCCGATAACGGTAACCGCGTCGGGCTTTTTATAGTCCGAGCCAAGCTTTGCAAAAATTTTATTAAAGCTTAAGCCTACGCTTACGGTTATGCCAACCTCTTTTTTCACTCTTTCACGGATTTCCTGCGCTATCTCATAACCGCTTTTATGATAATCGCCCGTAACATCGAGCCAGCATTCATCAAGCCCGAAGGGCTCAATCAAATCGGTGTACTCCTCAAAAATTGCCCGCACCTTGCGTGAAAATTCAATATATGTGTCATAATGCGGAGGCACAATAATCAGGTTAGGGCATTTCTGCCTTGCCTTCCACAGCGGCTCGCCCACTGTGAGATTGTACTGCGACGCAATCTCGTTTTTTGTAAGTATAATTCCGTGCCTTGACTCGGGGCTGCCGCCGACAGCGACGGGCTTATCTCTCAGCTCGGGGTGTAAGAAGCACTCCACGCTCGCATAAAATTTGTTGCAGTCAATATGCAGTATTTCCTTTTCCAAATCAAATCCCTCGAACAAACATTCTACGATATAATCATAATAAAACATTTGTTCGATAAAGTCAACCGCTAAATTTTTCCGTCCTTAAATATGTACTATATCAAAGCGTAAAAGACGGGGCCTTAGGTGAGATGCGATAACGAAGGTTAGTCCAAAACTCACATCTTTTCCGCCATAACTGCTTCAAAAAGTCCATTAGGGCGCCAGCCCAAACGGACTTTTATTCATTGTTCTGACAAAAAATCTGTTGATTTTGGATGCGAAGCAGTTTTGACAAAGTAATTTTAGTTCATAAGGGTATTATAAAATCCCCTGCATACTTGCGTATTCAGGGGATTTTTAATATCTTTAAGGACAAAAGGACAAAGTCAAAACCTATCCTTCGTTATCGCACCTCACCTTTATTTAAGATGCCCCGTCCGTAGTTATTAATAGGTAAGCTCTCTGAACATATTGTTTATCTGAGTGCAGAGCGCCTGATTTTCGGGAAGGTCGAGATTGTAGTCGCGCTCGAGGATTTTATGCGCACATTCCTGTGTGAGCATAAGTACCTCCATATCCTCAAGCATATCGGCTATTCTGAGCTTAGGGAGTCCGTGCTGACGCTCGCCGAAGAAGTCGCCCGGTCCTCTCGTTTTCAGGTCCTCGTCGGCAATCCTGAAGCCGTCGGAATACTTCTTCATTGTAAGAAGGCGCTCCTTCGCATTTTCGCTTTTGCTGTCTGAGATAAGCACGCAGTAGCTTTTCTTGCTGCCTCTGCCTATTCTTCCTCTAAGCTGATGAAGCTGCGAAAGACCGAATCTTTCCGCGTTTTCAATAACCATAATTGTCGCGTTTGGCACATCCACGCCTACCTCGACAACGGTCGTTGCTACAAGCAGACATATATCGCCGCCTGCGAATGCCGACATAACTTTCTCCTTCTCCTTCGGTTTCATCTTTCCGTGAAGAAGTCCGATATTATATCCTGCAAATGCGCCCTGTGAAAGCTCGTCTGCAAACTGCTCCGCTGATTTAAGCCCCTCTGTTTCCTCGCTTTCCTCGACCATCGGACAGATAACATAGCACTGCTCGCCGCGCGCAATTGCGTCCTTCATAAACTTATAAAGTCTTGCGTTGTACCTTGAATCAACAACATCTGTGCGGATTTCCTGCCTTCCCGGCGGCAGCTCGTCAAGTACGCTTATATCAAGGTCGCCGTAAAGGATGAGACCGAGAGTTCTCGGTATGGGCGTCGCACTCATTACAAGGGTGTGAACGCCTTTTCCTTTTTCCGCAAGCGACGCTCGTTGCTTAACGCCGAAGCGGTGCTGCTCGTCGGTTATAACAAGACCGAGATTTTTAAATTCAACATCGTTTTGAATAAGCGCGTGAGTGCCTATAAGAAGGTCGATTTCGCCTGCCATCAGCCGTGCTTTTATCTCTCTTTTGTCCTTAGCCTTCGTTGAGCCTGTGAGAAGCTCAACCTTAATATCCGCTTTGCCGAGCATTGCGGAAAGTCCTTCATAATGCTGAAAAGCAAGTATCTCCGTAGGAGCCATAAGCGCCGCCTGATATCCGTTTTTGCAAACGGTGTAAACAAGCCCTGCGCCCACTGCCGTTTTGCCCGAGCCCACATCGCCCTGTAAGAGCCTTGCCATAGGCACGCTCTTTTTCATATCCTGCGTACATTCCGCAATAGCTCTTTTCTGCGCTCCCGTAAGCTCGTAGGGCAGGAGGGTGCAAAACTCTTTTGTGTAGTCCCTTTTTATCTGAAGCGAGGTTTCCGATTTATTGGCGCTTTTAAGCTTTAACATTCCGAGCTGAAGTGTGAGAAGCTCCTCAAAAATAAGCCTTTTTCTCGCCTCAGCCATATCCCTGTCGCTGTCGGGGAAATGAATCTGCCTTATCGCTCTGTCAAGGGAAGTAAGTCCGTACTCGTTTCTTATGCTGTCGCTCAGCGTCTCGGGAATTTCACCGAGGGAATCAAGCGCGGTTTTAACCACCTTCGCAATAGCGTTTGAAGTGAGCTTTCCCGTCGCAGGGTAAATCGGATGAACTCTTACCCCCGTGTCAAGCTTTTCAATCTTGGGTGAGGACATTGAAGCGGCGGTAAAGTTCTTTTCAAGCTTGCCGTAAAGCACATAGTCCTCGTAAACCCTGAGCGCTTTAGCAAGATATTTGTTGTTGAATATAGTTACATTTATTATGCTTTCGCCGTCAGAAAATCTGCATTTGTAAAGCGTCATTCCGCGCCTTATCATAGCTTCCTTTACAGGCGTAATCATAGTGGCTTTGACAGCAACATTTTCGCCGTTTTCAGCTTCAAGCACGCTTTTCGTGTTTGACCAGTCCTCATATTTCCTCGGAAAAAAACGGAGAAGGGAATCGACGTCAAAGATACCGAGCTTGTTGAAAAGCTCGGCTCTTTTTTCGCCGACTCCCTTTATGTACTTAATGTTACTGTTTAAGTTTAACATTTTTACTCCACTGAAATGATAAAGTAGTAGATGGGCTGACCGCCGTTTACAAGCGATACCTCAGCCTCGGGGTGCTTCTTTGCAAGCGCGCTTTCAACAGCCCCTGCTTCCTCCTCGCTCATATCCTCGCCGTAAATAACAGTGATAAGCGAATGTTCGTTTTTCTTATAAAGCTTATCCGTCGCCTTAACCGCTATATCGGTAGCGCTCTTTCCGATGAATTTAATCCTGCCGTTGCAAAGACCCATAATCTCACCCTTGGAGATTTTTTTGCCTTCGACCTCGCTGTCCCTTGCGGCAAAGGTAACCGAAGCAGTCTCAACTCTGTCGAAAGCCTCGTTCATCGCCATCTGATTTTCCTCAGCCTCCGCCGTTTCGTCAAAGGTGAGCATTGCGGTAATTCCCTGCGGAACGGTTGTTGTCTGCAGTACAATTACCTTTCGGTCAGCAGCAAGCGGAATTGCCTGTTCAGCCGCCATAATAATATTTTTATTGTTAGGCAGCACGAAAACGGTTTTAGCAGGTGTAGCCATAACTGCATTTAAAATATCGTCGGTTGACGGATTCATGGTCTGTCCGCCGCTTACCACACGGTCCGCGCCGAGGTCCTCAAAAAGCTCCCTGAGTCCTTCTCCTGCGCAGACTGCAACAAAGCCGTAATCGTTAAGCGGCTCAGCCTTCTCAGGCTTTGTCTGAGTGCTTTCCGCCTTTGCCTTGTTGGTCTTGTGCTGATGCTTCATATTATCTATTTTGATATTAATAAGCTGTCCGTATTTAAGCGCCGACTGAATAACATTACCCGGCTCGTTTGAGTGAACATGAACCTTGATGATATCCTTGTCGTCAACAACTACAACACAGTCGCCGATTGATTCAAGATAGGCTCTGAGCTTGAGGGGGTCGCTTTCCTGCGCGTTTTTGTCCTTTTCAATAAGAAATTCAGTGCAGTAAGCAAATTTGATTTCCTCTTCCTCGTCAGCTTCAGCCGCCGCTTTCTGCGCAGGTGCCTCTGCGTCAAGCGGCTGAACGATTGCGCCGTAGCCGAATACGCTTTCCATACCCTCAAAAATGAGTACAAGTCCGCGTCCGCCTGCGTCAACCACGCCTGCCTTTTTCAGAACGGGTAAAAGCTCGGGGGTTTTCGCAAGAGCTTCTCTTGCAGCCTGTAAAGCGGCAAAGGATACCTCGAGAGGGTCATTCTGTATCTCAGCCATCTCAACCGCAGCGTCCTTAGCCTCGCGTATAACAGTGAGGATTGTACCCTCCGTTGGCTTCATAACAGCCTTATAAGCGGCCTTTACAGCCTTTTCAAAGGCATTTGCAATGTCCTTGCCGTCAGCCTCGGTAACACCCTTGAACGCTTTGGCAAAGCCCCTGAAGATAAGGGAGAGTATAACGCCCGAGTTACCTCTTGCGCCTCTTAAAAGTGCGGAAGCGCAGCGCGCCGAAGCCTCTTCAATAGAGCAGTCGTCGGGCAGCGTCGCCATCTCCTGCGAAGCGTTGGAGATGGTCATACTCATATTTGTACCCGTATCGCCGTCGGGAACGGGGAAGACATTGAGAGCGTCAACTGCCTGTCTGCTGTTTGTAATATTATTAGCTCCCGAGATTATTGCATCACGGAATATTGCTCCTGTTATCATATTAGTGCTTCTCTTTCTCTTTTAGTTTAATGCGTCAATAAATACATTGACATTTTTAACCTTGAGGTCTGTTGCCTCCTCGACGGTATACCTTACCTTGTTGACAATGCTTTCAACAATAGCGCTGATATTAACGCCGTAGGAAACGGAAATATGAAGGTCAATAACAAGCTCTCCGCCGACGCTTCTTACAGTTACTCCCTGATTTGAATTGTCAAGCGAAGCTTTACTCTTTATCGCTGATTTAATATGCTGTACAGGTCCCTTGTTAACCATACCCGTAACGCCGAAGCATGACTGAGCAGCCTTGCCCACAAGGCAGGCAAAGTAATTGTTGGTCAGCTCAATATAGCCGTTTGGATTTTCTATTCTTATCATATAAACTCCTCCGTTATTCAGTGCTGAAATTCCAGCTCTCAATATTTGAAAAGAAATTGCCGTAATATCCCTGCATATCACCGTTCATCGCCTTGGTGTAACAAATCATACCCTTGCGGTAAAGAAGCGGAATGTAGGGTAATTCCTCATTAAAGGAAAGTATGAATTTGCCAAGCTCCGTATCGCCCGTCATATAGCTTGCGTACTTTTCGACGCACTGACAGTTTTCAAAGTCGATTCCCCAGCCTGCGCTGCCGCTTGAATCAAGAAGGGGATACAGACACATATCATCAGTGAGCTTGACCTCTCCTATATAGATATCGTAGTCATAATTTCTGATTTTACTCATATAATCACTGTAGTATTCAGCGTCGATGTATACACTGAAGCCTGCGCTTTCAAGCTGTGATTTGAGCAGGGTTGCAAGTGCGGTCTTAGCCTCGTTTCCCTTGTATACAAGTATTGTCAATGACAGGCTTTCGTTTGCGTATTCGCTTTGCGAAATCTCCTGCTTTGCGGAAACTGCGTTGCCCTGCGCTTCAAATATGCTTATGTCCTGAAGCTCCTTGAAATAAGGATTGAAGGGTGAAGCGGCAGGCGACGCGTAGCCTGAATACGCCGTTTGTGCAAGTACGCTTCTGTCAGCGGCAAGCGATATTGCACGCCTGATATGTGCGTCTGAGGTAATACCGTATTTACAGTTAACGCCTGCGAATACGAGATTATTTATGTTAACAGCCTTTTTACTGCTTGAAATCCTCTTTGAAATATCGCTGCTTAAATCCCTGTACGCATAAGAGATGTTGCCGATGTTAATTGCATTGTCAATAGAATCGGTGGCAACAATATTTACAAGGCTTATTGTTGTGATATAGGGGCTGAAGCCGTTTTCGGTGTTCGCCTTTAATACAGTTTTCGAGTCGATGCTCTCATATCTGTATCTGCCGCTTCCTATCGGAAAGCCGTTCTTGTCGTCCTGCATTGAAGCTATCGGAAAGGTGAGAAGCTTTACCGCATAGGGATTTGCGTAGCTCAGTTCAATAATTACCGAATCATTGTCGGCATAAGCGTCGCTGATACCTGTAAGTCCTGTGCCGTAGGCAGGTGAGTCAAGAGCGGCTCTCACCGAATAAACAACATCGTCCGCCGTGATTTTCTCACCGTTTGAGAACTTCGCATTCGTATCAAGCTGAACTCTTATTGCTCCGCTGTCCGTGTATTCATAGTCGGTAGCTATATTAGGTATAAGCTCATATGCCTCGTCAAGGTCGAAAAGCGACTCGAAAACAAGGCTTGCAAGCACCTGATTATTCTGCGCCTCCGACTTAAAGGGGTCGAGGCTGTCAGACTGCGTATAACTCAGCTTGAAGCTCGTATCGTCTGTGATTTTTGCAGGCTGAGTCTGGCTGACATCCGTATCGGCTTGCCCGTTTTCAGGCTTACTGCAGGCGGAAAGAGCTGTAACAAGCATAAGCAGGGCAAGTATTAATGATGTAATTCTTTTTGTCATTGAAACCTCCTGATTGCCGTTACATCCGTGGTGCGTCCGCTTTCCCTGTCGATTTCAAAAAGGCAGCCCTCAAGCACGCAGGGTCCGTCCTGCGCTTCAAACCTTACGGGCAGTCCCGTTTTAAGTTTTTTGATAATGCACTCGGGTTTTACTCCAAGCACGCTGTAATAAGGACCCGTCATTCCGATATCCGTAATGAATCCCGTACCGCAGGGAAGTATCTGTGCGTCGCTTGTCTGCGTGTGGGTGTGAGTGCCGAAAACAGCGGATACTGAGCCGTCAAGATATATCGCAAGCGCCTTCTTTTCCGAGGTGGCTTCGGCGTGAAAATCAATGACTATTATATCAGCGCCCTGCGCTTTAATCTCATCAATAATACCGTCGATTACCGAGAAGGGATTTGTTACAGGCTCCATATAAACAGTGCCGATAAGATTGATTACCGCAACACGGTAGCTTCCTTTGTCAATGATTATGTAGCCTTTTCCCGGCGCGCTGGCATGGTAGTTTGCAGGTCTGATTACAGGGTTTACGCTGTTGTCAAGGTAGTCGTAAATTTCCTTTCGCCTGAGCGAATGATTGCCAAGCGTGATTACATCAACACCGCTGCCGAGTATGCTTTCGGCGCTTGTCGGCGTAATTCCGTTTCCGACGGCTGAGTTTTCGCCGTTTGCAATAACTATATCTGCCTGAAGCTCGCGCTTTAAAGAGGGCAGAGCCTCTCTTAAATAATCGCAGCCCTGTGAAGAAACAATATCACCAATGGTAAGTATTTTCACTTTTGCACCTGTTTCTATATAAAATCTTTATACATTATACTATAAAGTAATTTCAAACACAAGAAATTGACACAAAAATCTGTGTGTGTTACAATAAATTTTAGATTTAGTTTATTATTATGTTTAAACTTAACAATATTATTCGGGGGATTTACTATGAGACTTTGTATATTCGGCGCGGCGAGTAACGATATAGACCAAAGCTATATTGACGCCACATTTGATTTTGCGAAAAAGCTTGCGGAAAGGGGACACAGTCTTGTTTTCGGCGCAGGTAAGGAGGGACTTATGGGCGCTGCCGCAAGGGGCTTTACCGCAGGCAACGCTGAGATTATCGGCGTTATACCTCATTTCTTTGACGAGTTTGATGTCGAGGTGAAGTATAAGAAATGCACACGCCTTATTATGACTAATACTATGCACGAGCGCAAGGCGAAGATGGAGGACCTTGCTGACGCATTTGTAATCATCCCGGGCGGCGTCGGCACCTTTGAGGAGTTTTTTGAGGTCATTACTTTAAAGCAGCTCGGAAGACATAAGAAGCCGATTGCAATTTATAATATGAACGGCTACTATGATAATCTTGAAGCGCTTCTCGATACAGCTATAGAACAGGGCTTTTTCAACGAGGCATGCCGTGATATTTACAAGTTCACCTCGGACGAGGAGGAACTTATCTACTATCTTGAAAACGATAAGGAAACAGAGCTTACGCTTTATGAGCTGAAGAAAAGTAAAAACAGTAAAAACAGAAAAGACAGCGAAGATTAATAATCGTATGTAAACTCGCTATTGAAATACACGGTAATATTTGGTAGTATAGTATAGTAAAATTTATCAGGAGGTTTTGTGATGAATCCTATTATTCTCGCAACAGTCGGTGATGCAATCGACAAGGCTTTTTACGGCTTTGATACCTGGGTATACACTCTTTTCGGCGCTATCCAGAACGGTTTTTTCACCGCGGTTTCTAAAATCTTTACATCCTTCGGCGACGAAGCGTTTGTAATTCCGATGGCGATTTTCGGCATCGTGCTCTGCTTTTTTAAGAAAACAAGGAAGTACGGCTTTGCTCTTATCTTCGCAATAGCAATCGGTACAATAGTTACAAATGTGGTTGTTAAGCCTGCGGTGCTTCGCATACGCCCGTACAACACCTTACAGATGACGCCTTTCTGGTCGAGATACGAGGCTTGGTATAAGGCTGCAGGTGCGCTTTCCGAGTCCGATTACTCCTTCCCGTCAGGCCATACCACCGCCGCTTTCGAGATGGCGGTTGCAACGGCTCTTTGTCTGAGGAGCGACGGCAAGAAGAAGCTTTCCTTTATTCCTCCCGTTATCGCTCTGTGCGTAATGGGCTCGCGCGTTTACCTTATGGTGCATTATGCGACCGATGTTATCGGCGGCTGCCTTGTGGGTACCTGCGCAGGCGTTATCGCTTTCTTCCTTTCAAAGCTCGTTGTTACAAAGCTTTTCGAGGGCAAGAAGCTTGATAAAATTGATGCGGAAAGGCTTTTCAAAAACGGCATTAATCCTAAGCTTGCTACCTGCGCAATACTTACGGTTATCTGTGCGCTCTTCCTCGTTTCCTATGTTCCTTCGCTTAAAGAGGGCGGCAATTACGAGCAGACCTGCGCATATAATCACGAGAATTTTGCCGACGCAAAGTACGACTGCTATAATGCCGCAAGAGTTGACGACGATGAGTATGTCGCTTTTGACGGCGATGGCGACGGCGACCTTGACGAGTATTGCAAGATACACTGGAATCTGCTTCATTCAGCCGAGGATGCAGAATAAAATAATCAGTCGGGAGAGGGTTTTTACCCTCTCTTTTTTTGCGCCGAAAATAAAAGTCAAAGAAAGTCAAAAAAGTTCTTGACTTTTTCTGACCTTTGTGCTAATATGAGCATAGAAGGTCAAAGAAAGTCAAAGACAAACCGTGTATTGATGTTTTGGGTTTAGCTCTTTACGGATTTGACCACAATAAAAAGGATGTGATTAAAAAATGAAGCTAAGCGATGCAATAGCTGATATGATACTCAATATGTTTGATGACGATACGTCAAGCGTTCAGATTCAGCGAAACGACCTTGCACAGCAGCTCGGTTGTGTGCCAAGCCAGATTAACTATGTTATCACCTCGCGTTTTACGCCTGAACAGGGATACCGTATTGAATCAAGGCGAGGCGGCGGAGGCTATATCCTCATAACCCGTGCGGCAAGCAGGGACGACGCGCTTGCTTCGCTGATTAGCTCGGTGGGAAACTCTATTGATGAGAAAACCGCGCGCTCGCATATCTATAATCTGCATATACAGAACGTCATCAGTGAAAAGGCGGCAAAGCTAATGATGTCGGTGATTTCCGACAGTAATTATAAGGGTCTGCCGAATGATTTGAAAGATGCTGTCAGAGCAAGCCAGCTTAAGCAGATGCTGCTGGTAATTGCCGAGTAGCAGAAAGTTTTAACTTTGGAGGTAATTATTATGAAATGTACACATTGCGGCATGAATGAAGCAACAACTCATATCAAGAGAAATATTAACGGCGTTAAGGAGGAGATGCACCTCTGCTCCGAATGTGCAGAGAAGCTTGGTGTTATGCAGGAATTCCGTATGCCGAGCATGGAAGAATTCTTCGGCGACAGCTTTCTCGGAAACTTCCTCGGCGCAGGTGCAAGAAATGCTATTGCAGGCGTTGACAGATGCAATACCTGTGGCTCGTCTTTTAACGATATTGTAAGAAGCGGTCAGGCGGGCTGCAGCGATTGTTACGACAAATTTGCGGATAAGCTGGAGCCTTCTGTCAATAAGCTTCACGGCAACGCAAAGCATATCGGTAAATTCATTTCCTACACCGAGGAAAAGAATGATGAAAAAGCTCCTGAGCCCGAGAGCGTAAGCGAGCTTGACTCGCTCAGGTCTGACCTTGAAAATGCAATCAGGGAACAGAGATTTGAGGACGCGGCGGTTCTCAGAGATAAAATTAACGAGCTGGAGGAGAACAATGGATAAGTGGTATAGCGCGTCGCAGGAGGGCACGGTCCTTGCGTCAAAAATAACTTTATCAAGAAATCTTGCAGCAGTGCCTTTTCCCTCTCGTCTGAGCGAGGAGGGCAGGAAAAGCGTCTGTAAAAAAATATTTGCCGCCCTGCAGAATTCAAAATATGCGGGCGAGTTTGATATGCTTGAGATGACCTCGGTAAGCTCTGCTGAAAAGCTTTCAATGGTGCAAAGAGGTATAATCTCACCCGATATGGCGCAGAGCGAAAGCTATTCCTGCCTCCTTCTTTCAAGGGATGAAAGCATCAGCATAATGCTGTGTGAAAAGGAGCATATTAAGATAACCGTTATGGGAACGGGAAGCTGTTTGACGGAGCTTTACAAGCTTGCGGATAAGCTTGATAATGTGTTTATTGACAGCCTTAAAATAGCCTTTGATAAAAGGCTTGGTTTCCTGACGGCAAATCCTGCGCTTCTCGGCACGGGAATGACTGCGGCGCTTATACTTAAGCTTCCGAAGCTCAAGAGCAGGGGCGCGCTCGGCGCGCTCACCGCTATGGTGAAAAAGCTCGGCTTCGGTATGAAACCGCTGTTTGATACTTCAAGCGATTTTTACGAGCTTGAAAACAGCATAACTCTCGGAATTACGGAGCAGTCGGCGATTGATAACCTCAACGCTGTCTGCAAACAGATTGTAAGTAAGGAAAGTATGATATCCGATTAGTGATACCGTCTTTCTGCTTACAGCAAAGGAGGATTCACTATGTACAAGTTTAACTATTTTACAAAGAATGCAAACGAGGCGGTAAACAGCGCTATCAAGGCTGCTGAAAACCTCGGCCACAATTATATAGGCAGCGAGCATATCCTTTTGGGACTTCTCACAAATACCGATACGCTTGCTTCACAGATGCTTACCGACAGGGGAGTTACCTACAATTCGGCTGAGCAGTTTATCAGGGAGAATGTAGGCGCAGGTACGCCGACAAAGCTTTCGCCCGATAATTTCAGCCCGAGATGTAAGCGAATACTTGATATGGCGTTTCAGATTGCAAGAAAGCTCAGAATATCTTTTGTAGACACTGAGCATATTTTGCTTGCCGTGCTTGAGGAAAGCGACTCCTATGCCGTAAGATATTTGAGCGAAAACGGCATCGACGCATATCAGTTTATCGAGGATATTGTAACCGACCTTGCGGCTGAAAGGGAGCATGGCTCATCACAGCGCAGGGGTAAGAATCCCGACTCAAAAACTCCGACTCTTGACGAGTTCGGCAAGGACTTAACGGCTCTTGCCAAGATGGGTAAAATTGACCCTGTAATCGGCAGGGAGAAGGAGATAGAAAGAGTTATTCAGATTCTTTCAAGAAGGACAAAGAATAACCCCTGCTTAATCGGTGAGCCCGGCGTAGGTAAAACCGCGATTGCAGAGGGACTTGCTCTTAAAATTGTCAGAAATGAGGTGCCCGAGCTTCTTGCGGGCAAGAAAATTGTTGCTCTTGATTTAACCTCGATGGTAGCCGGTACAAAGTACAGGGGCGATTTCGAGGAGAGGATTAAGAAGGCTATGGACGAGGTAGTCGAGGCAAAGGATGTAATCCTCTTTATCGACGAGGTGCATACAATTATGGGCGCCGGCGCTGCTGAGGGCGCAACGGACGCCGCCAATATTCTGAAGCCGTCGCTTGCAAGGGGTGAGCTTCAGGTTATCGGCGCAACAACAATTGACGAGTACCGTAAGAACATCGAAAAGGACGCCGCGCTTGAAAGAAGATTTCAGCCCGTTATGGTTGGCGAGCCTACGGAGGAGGAAGCAATCGAAATCCTCAAGGGACTTCGCGATAAGTACGAAGCGCACCATAAGGTTA
>CADAUV010000029.1 GCA_902791235.1 Oscillospiraceae bacterium | reverse complement strand
GGCAATAATAAAATCCGCTGCATACTTGCCGTATTCAGCGGATTTTTTGTTGTTTTAGAGTCAAAAAGACAAAGTCAAAACCTATCCTTCGTTATCGCACCTCGCCTTTGTTATTGTACCCCGCCTTTGTTTTGCGGATATTTTGTTTTACTTATGAAAAGTTTTGTTTTAATACAGCGAAGTCCTTGGCGTTGATATAACCGTCAGGTACTAAGTCAAGATATTCGTTGTAGTTTTCAGCATTTGCCTGAGTGCTGATTGCCTCCCTGAAGGAGAGCGTGCAGGTATCACCGCATACCGAGCAGGTGAGCGTTACGGTATCCACGCCGTCAAACGCCGTGATTTCGTAGCTGTGGTTATCCTTTAATATCGGATAAACGCTCATATCCTCAGTTACATTTGTAACATCGCTGCTCCAGCATTCAAATACCTTGCAGTCCTCAGTCGGATTGTAAAGCGGCTCGGCAGCGCTGCCGCCGTCAAGAGCGTAGGACTTGCCGAGAAGGCTTGTCATCTCCTCATTGCTGTAAAACTTAACAATGTTGAAATCCCTTGTGATATTAATGACAACGCTCATATATTCGCTGCCGCTGATACCCGTATCGCAGTAATACTCAATTCCGTTTTCAATGTAATCCGAATCCTTGACAATGAAGCTGTCATACTCAAAGCCCGAGCCGTCGGCGTATTCGTCAAGCGAACAGCCCTTATAATTGCTCGGCGTAAGACCGTGGTCAGTAAACGGAACAACTATATCCTCGCCCTCAAGCGAAGCCGTGAGGTATAACTGCTGGTTACCAATCATATAGTCCGTAACCTCCGTAAGACTTGAAACACTGAGGTCAAGCGACGGGATGTGGTTGTATGAGCAGTTAAAGCTTGAAAGCCTTGTAAGAACCGAAACATCAAGTGTGGCAAGCTCGTTCTGGTCGCAGCGCAGAGTGCTTAAATTAGGCACGGCTCTGAGTCCGAGAGTGGTGAGCTTATTGATGTAGCAGTAAAGCGTTGTGAGATTAACATTAGAACCGAGGTTAAGCTCGCTTATCTGATTGTCAGAACAGTTGAGCGTTTTAAGTTTGGTGTTGAAGGAAACATCAAGCTCGGTGAGCTTGTTGCCCTGACAGGTGAGCGTTACAAGCTTTGTAAGGTCGCTTACATCAAGGCTTTTAAGACCGATTGCGCCGATACGCAGGGTTGTAAGATTTGTAAAATACTCAATGCCCTGCACGCTCTCAATCGCCTCGGTTTCGGGGTCGATAACGCCCGATATGGACATAGAGGTTACACCGCGCTCGGTAGTGCTTAAATAGCCGTTTTTGTCCGTGTCATAGCGCTCTGTAATAATTGCGCGAAACTTCGCGTCGGGGAAGTTTTCAGCGGTTATCGCAATATTGTCATCAGCCGAAACGAGCATTGCAACCGTTATGCTTGTAAGTGCAAGCACAAACGCTATAAGGAGGGATAAGGTTTTTCTGAAAGTTTTATTCATTTTACGCCCTCCTTACGCTTTTGTTATCGTGAAGCTCAGGTCTTTTGAAAGGGTTGAGCCGTCCGAATTTGTAATTGTTACCGTAACCGTAATGGTCCACTGTCTTGCAATTCTGCCTGCGGTGGTAACGGTCATAAGTCCGTTCTCGTCAATGGCAAGCACCGTCGGCCTTGACGATGTGTAGGTAACATCGGTTACCGAGTTAGCGTCAGCAGGCGTTGTAACATAACCGAACTGTACGCCGCTGATATTATCGTAGCTTCCGCCGCAGCTCTTCGCGTAGGTGTCGCCGGCAACCTCGCCGTCAACCGTAATTGCAAAATCCGTTGCGAGGATGATACCCTCGATTACCTTAACGGTGTAGGTTCTGCTGTATTCTCTGTCCCATTCGTCAACTGCGTTTGCAGTGATTGTGAAGGTGCCCTCGTCAGCAGTGCGGAAGGCGGTGATTGTATTACCGCTCGTGTTTACGGTAATTCCGTTTTCGTCGCTTACGGTGTAATCATTTGACTTAATCATTGCGCCCTCGCCGAAGTCAACGGTGAATACAGCTTCGCTGTTACCTGCCTCTACAAGAGCATTCTCGCCGATTGCCGCTCCGTTATAAAGCACATTGATTTCAGGAGTTATAAACTCGTTGCCCTCAAGCGCCGCCATAGCCTCCGTAAGTCTTGCGCAGGCGTCGTCGATAAGCTCCTGCGAAGCGGTTACATCTGCGTAAACAGCCTCGGCGTTTTCAAGCGCCTGTGCAAAGGCGTTACCCTGTGCAACCTTGTAATCGGTCTTGTCAATCTCCTTTGCCTCGTCAATGGCTGTCTTGAGCGCCGATGTATCCCATGTGGTGTACGCCGTTATATTGCCGCAGATACCGCCGTCAAGCGCCACTGCCGTGATTACGGCGCTGCCCTGTGTGTTGAAGGTTACCAAGCCGTTTTCATCGACGGAAGCAACCTCGGGATTGCTTGAAATATACTTGCAGTCCTTGACTGTAAGATTTGCAAGCACTGTGTTTGTTGAAGCTCCCTTGACATCGGGGTTTAACTGCGCAGTGGTTGTCGGTGCGCCGAAAATCTGCTCCTCGTTAAAGGTTACGCTTGCAACGGGGTTTCTTACGAAGGATACATAAACGCTTGTTGTGTACTCCTCGTCCTTGTCGTTTATAAGCGTTGCAGTGATTTCAGCCACGCCCGAAAGAGCGCTGTTATTCTGAACAAAGCCCGTTTCGTCAACCGTGATGTTCGGATTTGACGAGGACCATGTTATGCTCTTGTAAGTTGAATGTAACGGAACCTCGGTCGCATAGAGGTTTACAAACTTGCCGTTAACCGAATAGGTCGAGGTGTAGCGGAGGAAGCCGCCGTTTGGCTCGGTGAGAGCCTCGTCCGCCTCGTAGGTTATGCTTACGCCTGTCGCATGCTCAAACTTGATAAGTCCCGCATATGCACGGTTAAGCCTTGCGAGCATTGCGTCAACCTCAGCCTGTGTAGCGGTGTTTTCGTCAATCATCACCTTAGCCTCAGCGACAACCGCCGAAAGCGCGTCAAGCGAATCCTGGGTGTATTCCATATCGTCCTTGACTTCTTCAATAAGGTTGTAGTTCTCGTTGTACTTGGCGGCAAGCTGACTGAAGTCCGTAAGCACATTGACATTTACGCTCGCCGAGTAACCGCCGTCGTCGGAGGTTGCGGTGATTACCGCCGTACCCTTGTCGATGCCCGTAACAACGCCGCTCGAGTTAACGATTGCAACATCCGTATTGCTTGAGCTCCAGTTGATGCCGCTGAATTCGGGCGAGCCGCTGACGCTTGCGCTGAGCGCCTTCGTCGTTCCTGCGTTCATTGTGAAGTCGGACGAGGAAAGGCTGATTCCGCTTGCAAGATTATCCGACATTGTAACGGTAAACTCTCTTTCAAGCGTTCTGCCGTAAGGGTCGGTGAGAGTTGCTTTTACTCTTGCCCAGCCGCCTGAATCCCTGCTGCCCGGCGTAAAGCTTATGCCCGACGAGGTGTCGGTGTCAAAGCCCGTTGAGCTAAGCACTGTAAAGGTGATGTTGTCGTACATTGCGTTTGCAGGCGATGTGCTTGCAACAACCTTCGCAGTGTTTCTCGTGTTATTTGATTCATAACCGTTTGAAGAAAGGTTAATGCTTATAGCGTTTCTCGAATTAACTGTCGCTCCGTTTACAACGGTTTTCGTTGAGCCGATAAGCGGATTTGCAGTCGTCGAGTAGTTGAGAACGATTGCATTCGCGCTTATAAACGGATGTGATACGCCGTTGTTGTAAGCAGCGATAAGCGCCTGAGTCGTGCTGTCAATCTCTGCCTGAGTCATTGAAACCTCGGTAAGAGCATTTGTTGCATTCTCGTACGCCGTCTTGAAAGCCATACCGTAGTTGTAAGCGAAGTCCTTGTAGTCAACCTCCGCAAATTCCTCAAGCGCACGGCGAAGCTCCGTTCTGTTACCCATCGAGGAAACATCGCAAGCCGCATTGAAGCCGCCGTCGTAGGAGTAACATCTTACGACAGTCGAGCCTGCGCCGCGGAAGGTTACAAGACCCGTGTCGTCAACCGTGGCGATACTCTCGTCGTCGGATATCCAGTAATGGTCCTGAATATCAGCTTTGGCAATACCGAAGATATATCCCGTAGGCTGAATTGCGCAGGTGAGCTGATAGGTGCTGTCAATTTCGCCGATAATGCTTGTGTCGGAGAGGTCGACGCCCGTAACGGGATTGTAGGAGAAGGATACCCATACGGAGTCCTCAAAGGTCCTGTCAAAGTGGTCTGTAACCACGCAGGTTATTCTGCCGTAGCAGGACCTGTTGACTGTCGGCGAGCATTTGCCGTCAGGCGTTACGGAAATCTCATCCGTCGAGGAGAACCATTCAGCCTTTGCATATGAGCCGTTATTCGGATAAATTCTTGCATTCAGGTCAAGAAGCGCATTCTTGTAGCTGATACCTTCTTTGAGAATACGAAGGTCGTACTGGTAGAATTCCTTTGTTTCCTCGCCGTCAAGGTAAAGCTCTATTTTCTGAATGTCGTTATATTTTTTAAGATTGTTGTATGCGTCCTCAAGCTTGCTGAAAGCCTTGTTTACCTGTACCTGTGAGCTGTCTCTTACAGTTACAATCTCCTGAGCCTCGGCAAGAGCCGTCTGGAAAGCTTCCCATGTATCGGGGTAGTAGTTAATCTCATTGAGATTGAGGTCAGTGTACTGCTTAATCAGAAGCTCAAGGTCGGAGTAGTTTGTTACAACTCTTACATTACATTCAGCTCTGTGGCCGCCGTCAACAGTGGTGGCGATAATCTTACATCTGCCGCCCTGTACAAAGGTTACAACGCCGTTTTCATCAACCGTCGCAATGCTCTCGTCGTCGGAGGACCAGATAACATCTTCGTTGCTTGCGCCTGCAAGTCCCGTCGGCTGAACGGTGGCTGTGAGCTGCTGCGTCTTTCCGATTTCGCCGCCGTCGATTGTAGTGGTGTCAAGCGTTACGCCGGTTGCGGCAATCTTTGAGAACGCGATGTAAACCGTGTTGCTTACAGAGGTTCCCATATAGTCGGTAACGGTACAGGTGATTGCGCCTGCACACGCCTCGTTGCTTGCGGGTGTGCATTTACCGTTAACATCAACATTGATTTTATCGGTTGAGGAGGTCCACTCAATCTTCTGATACATTGCATTTGAAGGCAGAAGCTTGAAGTCGAAGTCGTAGCTTGAATTCTTGTAGTTAGCCGTTGTGCCGACATTAACCGTTATAAACCTGCTGTCAAGCGGCTTGTAATTTGTACCGAGCACCTCGAGGTTAACTATGCCCACAAAGCCGCCGAGCTTGTAGAAGGCATAGAGAAGCTCTTTTGCATAGGTGTCGCAGGTTGACTGCGAAGCCAGAGTCTCGTCGTAGAGAACGGAGTATGCAAGGTCGAGCTTGTGCATATACTGCCTGTAATCATCAGCGTTTTCAGTGGTATGTCTGATAACGGTGCTGTCGCAGAGGTTAACGATATTCTCGAGGTATTCCTTGTCGGGATAAACCGTAACCTGTACGCTGTCGGTAATACCGCCGTCAGCCGATACGCAGTAGAGCGTCGCCGTGCCGACATCGTGCGCGGTAATTGTAGCGTCGCGGTTGTCGTTGTGCTTCGCCTCAACCGTGAATACCGATTCATCGCTTGAATACCAGTTGCACATATAACAGCAGTTGCCCGTTGTTGTAACAATCGCCGAGCTTTTAAATCCCACGGTGTGAGTAACATCGGTGCTCTTGCCGTTTACAACCGATATGCTTCTTTCGTTTATCGTGTTGGTGCTTACAAATTTTCTTGTAACGCAGACGGTGATAACATTTGAAACAACAGTTCCGTCGGCTGATACCGCGTAAACATTAAAGGTGTCGGCGCTTTCGTGTCCGAGGTTCTGCGTAATGCTCGCGGTGTGGGTGTCGTCCGATGTGCTTGTGCTGTAATAATCATTGTCAACAACCCATGTTACATTCTGATTGGTGGCATTGGCAGGCTCAACCGTAGCGGAGAGCTTTGCTCCGTTGTTGTAATAAGCCTCAAGCTGACCCTTCTTGATAGTAACATACTGGTAATCCTGTCCGTTGATTGTAACGGTGTTATTGCGGTTTATATCGCCGTTTGATGTACCGCCCGTTACGCTGATACGGATTTTCTCAACGGGGATACCGTTCTTTATCTGATACTCCTTTGTGAAGGTTGAAATCTCATAGAAGCTGCCGTTTGAAAGCTGATAGCCCGTGTATGCGTGAAGCGCTATCGTAACATTTCCGCCTGCCTTAACAATATAGTGTCCGAGGTGGTCGATTGAGGCGAAGTCGGTTTCTGCGATTTGGTCCTTGCTCGCCCATATGTACTCGGAATTGCCTTCCTCGCCCTCGCCCGTTTTAATACCCCATTCGGTGTAGAGGTTCTCGGACTCGGCAACTCTTGCAGGATAAACCGAGTAGGTGTAGTCAGCCGTCTGTCCCATCTCGAGATAGTCGGGGCCTTGCACCTCAATGTCTGAGAGGTAGCGTCCCGTCCTTCCTACAACCGTAAGCGTTACGGAGCGTTCAACACCGTTCGCCGCTGATATCGCGGTGATTGTTACAGGGTCGCTCTTTGAAAGCTGACCGAGCGAGCCGCCTGCATCACGGCCTGTTACGATACCGTTTTCGTCAACGGAAGCAACGGCAGGATTTGAAGAGGTCCATGTGATGTCGCTTGTGTCGCCAGCGGAGGGCGCGATGTCAACAATCTGCATCTGCGCAATCGAGCCTTCCTTAACTGTTTCGGGAGCGCTGATTGAGAAGTCCGTCAGCGGCTGAGCCTCAACAACATTGAAGGTGATTGAGTCGTTGTATACAAACTGGAGAACAAGGTTTGAGATAATCTCAATCGCAGTTGCCGAAAGCTGAACGGGGTCAACAGCGTCCTGTGTTACATCCTTGATAACAATACCTGCGTCAATGATACCTGCAAGCACCGTCCTGTTGATGTCAAGACCTACATAGTCGATGATGTAGCCTGCGATTTTATCCGAGTCAATCGTGCCCGTATTGTCAAGGGCATATGCGTAGTTGATAAGCTTCAGTATATTTTCAATAATCTCCTCGGTATCGGGCGCTGCGACGATTGTTACTGTGCCCGTGTTCTTGAATTTGACAAGACCCGAGTCGTTAACCGTTGCAACAACCTTTCCCGAATCAAAGATGGAGGAGGACTTGACTGTGTAAACAACCTTGTAGTGAAGTCGCATCGGAGTGGTTACGGCATAAAGCTGAACTTCGGAGCCCTTTGCAACGGTTGTATCAATCTGTGCTTTGTTTGTGATATGTGTTCCGTTAGGAAGGAAGTTTGCGTACCACTCATTGTTGCGCTCAACGCAGACCTGCATATAGTCATCGTCAAGAAGCGTGCCGTCAGCGGCAAGAAGCTCAACATGAATTTTTACATTAACCCTGTCGAGATATTCCTGAAGGGAAGTGAGCAGGTCGTCTTTGTAGCCCTCAATGTTTCTTCCGATTACGGAGTCCTCGCCGAGCACACCCTCGGCGATAGCCATAATGGCGTCGGTGTCGAGAGTGTCAATGTCAACATAAGAGTTGCTGTAAAATGCTTTTTCAAGAAGCTCGGCTGCCTTTGAGCCGACAACGGGAATCGTCTTTACCTCGTTGTCAATCCAGAGCTGTACAGCCGCACCCTTTGAGGAGTCGAACGCCTTGATAAGACCGTTCTCGTCAACATCTGCAAGCGTCGGAGTTTCCGAATACCAGTGAATCCTTGCGTTGTCAGGCCACTCGGTATCAATGAGCTGATAGGTCATCTGTAATTTCTGACCCTCGGTCATATACTCGATATACTCCTGCTTCTCGCTGTCGGGTACAGTGTCGTCAACATAGGTCGGTACCATTGTGTTGGTTTCACTGTAAAACAGCTCAATCTGGTACATGCCTTCAATACCGTCGTCGCCTTCAGCAAAAACAGTAAAAGCAGGTACAAGTCCCGTAAATGCCATAAGCACTGCGAGAAGTAAGCTGAGCATCCTCTTTCTCATATTTTTATTTGACATAGTCATCGCCCCTTTTTTCGGAGTTTCTTTAAGTAAATATAATATATTAAATCTATAAATTCTTAAGTATTAAAAAATATATAGTATCAATTTAATTATAGATTATTTTCATAAAAATAGCCATAGCCATTTTTCACAACTTTTCGGGCGGGTAGTTGTCTAATATATACAAAGAAACGGCACAGGCTTACCGCCTGTGCCGTTAAAAACTTGTGTATATTTATTTCTTTAATGCTCTCTGAATTGCCTTGATAATTTCAACAATCGGTATTACAAGAAGCGCAAATCCGATTGAAATGGCATATTCGGTCATACTCAGCTCTGCAAAGCCGAAGGCTCTTGCGAGGAACGGAATTTCGACAACCGCAGTTGAAAGCACAAGGCTTAAAAGCATAGCGCCGATGAGATACCAGTTTATGCTGCCCATTTTAAAGATTGAAACTCTGCGTGAGCGCATATTGAAGGAATGGAAAATCTCAGCCATTGCAAGTGTTAAGAACGCCATTGTCATACCGTTTTGGTGTACAAATTCGGGGCTTCCCTGAACAAGCTGAATTCCGAGCTCGTTTGTGCCTGCGAAGTATGCAAGGAGCGTAACAAGCGTTACCATAAGACCCTGATACATACAGTCAAAGCCCATTCCGCCTGCGAAAATTCCGTCGCTTGAATTTCTCGGAGCGCGCTTCATAATGTCGGGCTCGCCCTTTTCAAGACCAAGCGCAAGTGCCGGGAAGCAGTCGGTAATAAGGTTAATCCAGAGGAGGTGTACGGGCTCAAAGAGTGTGAAGCCCATAAGAGTAGCGATGAAGATTGAAACAACCTCCGAAAGATTTGACGAAAGCAAAAACTGAATTGAATTTCTGATGTTATCGTAAATCTTTCTGCCTTCCTCAACGGCTGAAACGATTGTTGCGAAGTTGTCGTCGGCAAGTACCATATCGGCAACATTCTTTGTTACATCGGTACCCGTAATGCCCATACCTACGCCGATATCGGCATTCTTGATTGACGGAGCGTCGTTAACGCCGTCGCCCGTCATAGCGGTAATCATACCCTTCTTTTTCCAGGCCTTGACAATTCTAACCTTATGCTCGGGCTGAACTCTTGCATAAACGGAGTACTTTTCAATGTCGGTGTCAAGCTGCTCATCGCTGATTTTATCAAGCTGAGCGCCCGTGATTGCGCTGTCAGCGTTCTCGATAATTCCGAGCTGCTTTGCGATTGCAACGGCGGTATCCTTATGGTCGCCCGTAATCATAATCGGGCGTATGCCTGCCTCACGGCACTCCTTGATTGCGTCAACAACCTCGGGTCTTACGGGGTCAATCATACCCGTTAAGCCGATGTAGCAGAGGTCCTTTTCAAGCTCCTCAGGCTCAGCGGATTCGGGCTTGTCGGTATAAGTTCTCATTGCAGCGCAGAGCACGCGGAGAGCCTGGTCTGCAAGCGCCTTGTTTTCAGCGATAATCTCCTCGCGCTTCTCGTCGGTGAGCGGCTGCTGAGCGCTTCCGTCAAAGTAGGTTGTGCAGTGCGAAAGCACAACATCGGGCGCGCCCTTGGTGTACTGAACAAAGCCGTTTTCGGTCTGATGAATTGTTGACATCATCTTTCTGCCCGAGTCAAACGGAGCTTCCATAACTCTCGGGAATTTCTCCTCAAGCTCGTACTTTTTAAGCTCAAGCTTTGCGCCGTAGGCAACAAGCGCAGCCTCTGTCGGCTCGCCTTTTACATTGCCGTCGTCCTGAAGCTCGGCGTCGCAGCACAGCGTCATTGCCATTGCAAGAAGCTTCTCGTCAGCGCCCTTGTACTCAACGACTGTCATCTTGTTCTGAGTGAGCGTACCTGTCTTATCGGAGCAGATAACCTGTGTACAGCCGAGAGTTTCAACGGCGGTGAGCTGGCGGATAACGGCATTACGCTTACTCATCTTGGTAACGCCGATTGAAAGCACGATTGTAACAACCGCGGCAAGTCCCTCGGGGATTGCCGCAACGGCAAGCGATACCGCAATCATAAATGTGTCGAGCGTTGACTCGAAGGAGATTGCGCCGAAGCCTGCGGTTACGCCTGTGCGGATTATATCGAATGCGAAGATAAACGCACTTATACCAAGCACAAGAATCGAAAGGATTTTTGAAAGCTGGTTGAGCTTAATCTGAAGCGGTGTTTCGCCGTCCTCAGCGGTTTCAAGCGCATTGGCGATTTTACCCATCTCAGTGTCCATACCCGTAGCTACAACAACGGCTCTGCCGTGGCCGTATACCACATTTGAGCCCATATAGCACATATTCTTTCTGTCGCCAAGAGGCACATCGTCGCCCTCAAAATCAGTGATGGGCTCGGCGTTTTTGTTAACCGGTACGGATTCACCGGTGAGAGCCGCCTCCTCAATTTTCATTGAGGCGCTCTGTAAAATTCGGCAGTCGGCAGGTACGCTGTCGCCTGCTTCAAGAACAACAACATCGCCGACAACGAGGTCCTCGGAGCGAATGTCGATTGTCTTTCCGTCCCTGATGACCTTGGAGGTTGCCGCCGCAATTTCCTGAAGCGCCGCAATGGCAGCCTCAGCCTTGCTTTCCTGATAAACGCCGAGAATTGCGTTAATCAGTACAACAATCATAATGATGATTACATCGGCGTATCCCTCGTTTTCGCCCTGTACT
This sequence comes from Oscillospiraceae bacterium, assembly GCA_902791235.1. GTDB lineage: Bacteria > Bacillota > Clostridia > Oscillospirales > Acutalibacteraceae > Eubacterium_R. The sequence continues at coordinate 8,598 of CADAUV010000029.1, read as the reverse complement.
GCGGCGGTTACCGCGCTGATGACAGCCGCAACGATAAGAATAATTATCATCGGGTCGGCAAGCTGGGACATAAACTTCTTGAAGAGGGAATCCTTCTTGCCCTCAGCAAGCTTGTTTTTGCCGTTTTTCTCAAGTCTTTGTGTAGCCTCCGCGCTGCTGAGTCCGTCCGCAGAGGAACTGATTTCCTCAAGCACCGCGCTGCTTTCCTTCAAATACTCCTTCATAAAAATCTTCCTTTATATAAAAAATTTTTTACCAAAAAAATACTCGTACATAGAAAACTATGTACGAGTCTCATTCTGTTAAATTCTAAGCCAGTTGTTTTCACAACACGCTTGTTGACTTAGAATCACGCTATGTAAAATCTGCGTGGAATTACTCCCTCATAACGCAGAAATTATAACACAACAGGTAAAAATAGTCAATAATTTAAAGATTATTTAATCTTTAATTATCCTTAACCGAAGCCGCTGTAAGCCTGTTCTTTTCGGAGATATTGTACTCCTCATACATTTTGTCAATGTCCTCATACCAGCTTGCATAATCGGGATTTTCTCTTAAATCCTCAAGCTCGTAATTCTCCTTGATAAAGCAGCCCACATACTCGGAAACCTTTTTTGCCCCGTAGTAATTTACATGGTTGCCGTTATCACGGTAGTCGTTTTCAAGGTCAATTTCAAAATCCTTATAGGGGAAGTTGAGGTCGAGGAAGGGGATGTCAAGCTCATCCGCAAGCGCCTGCACGGAATTATGTCTTGCGTATGACCATGAAGCAGGCGTCGCAATCTCAAGAAACATAAGCTCTACTCCGTAGGAATCACAGAGTGATTTAACGCTTTTTGCATATGAGATATAGTCGGTTGCTATCGGTTCGGCAAGGTCGGTTTCGTACATATAAGAGGATTCCTTTACATTAGAATAAACCTTGTCGTTGTAATAGTAACCGTGCATATATGAGTTGTAAAATGATTTTATCGGCTTTAAATATTCCTTCCATCTGTCGTGAAAACGGAAAATCGGGAATGTGCTTTCAATGTAGTTGTCAAGCGAATTATCGTTGAAAAACGGAACGCTCGGCAGACCTGAACTTTTCTCGGTTCCTTTTTTGTAGAAATCGCCTGCGGAGCCCGTGAAAAACATATCGCTTTCGATTACAATAACATCGGGCGTCTGGTCCGAAAGAAAGTCCTTGATATACCAGTAGGAGTCGTTTACATCCTGCCTCGGCGAAGCGCATACCGTGCTTGTAATGCCGTACTGGTAGAAAAGCGAAAGCGGTATTACGCCTGAATAGAGGTCGCTGTTTCCGAAGAAGCCGACCTGTATGGAATCCTGTTTTTCGCTTTTATAAACGGAGGCGTAATAGTACTTCGTATCGCTGTACTTCTCCGTTCTGTCCTTTGCAAAATAAGTCGCTGAAAGCGCGTTAATCACGAGGAAAAACGCAAGCACAAATGCAAGCACCCTCAGCGCTGCAAAGGCTATTCTTTTTTTGCTGCTTTTTTTATTATCCATTGTAAATTACAAAACCTTAGAAATTAGCGTAGAGCAAATCGGGCACACCGTAGTGCTCGCCGTATGCTCCGAAAATTATGATGAATACAATACCTGCAAGAAGTATTAACGCCCTTACGGGATAGGGGAGCTTGTAAAGCTTTTCTCTTATTACAATGCCCCTTTCCTGAGCAATGCCGACAAAGAGAATTGTGAAAAAGCCGAGAGCTAAAATCACATAGTCAAGAAGTCCTAAGCCAAGCCCATTCTTCGTACCGATTAATACGGCGGAGAACTGTGGATTTGTAACCATAGCTTTGACAGCCTGTCCGGTTACAGTAAGAGTATTCGCTCTGAAAATGAGCATACCGAAGTTTACGATAAAGAAGGTGCGCACCATCTGGAAGAAGGCGAAAGCCTTTGACTTCCTGTTAATTCTGAGTGCGGCGCAGACCTTGGCGGAAAGCGGCTCACAGAAAAGTCCAAGCATCATAAGGACATAGTAATAGAGTCCGTAGACGATGTACTTCCATGCCGAGCCGTGCCACAGTCCGTTTGAAAACCATACGAAAAACAGCGCAACCGCCGTGGGTATCAGATTTGCGTAATACGGATTAAACTTCTTTCTTGCCGACTTCGTGAGCGACATAAAGGGCTTTGAAAGTGAAATCGGATAGAAGATGTAATCTCTCAGCCAAGAGCCGAGGGTGATGTGCCACCTCTGCCAGAATTCATTGATGCTCTTTGCGAAAAACGGCCTTGTGAAGTTCTCGGGCATTTCAATACCGAGAAGAAGCGCGAGTCCGTTTATTACATCCATTATACCCGAGAAGTCGCAGTAAAGCTGTAAGGTGTAACAGAGTACTCCGATAAATACGATGATACCCGGTCTTTCGGCGTTGAAATCATTAAAGATATTATTAACGAGTATTGCGGCTCTGTCGGCGATAACAACCTTTTTGAAAAGTCCCCAGCCGATGAGAACGGCGCCCGTGTATAAATCCTTCGTGCCGATTTTTTTGCTTTCGGTAAACTGCGGTCCGAGCTTCTCCCATCTTGCGATAGGACCCTCCATAATTGTAAGCATAAATGAGAGGAAGGTGAGAAGCTTCAGCGGATTTCGCTCAGCCCTGTGCTTGCCGCGGTAAACATCGGTGATATAGCTTACCGCCTGAAGCGTGTAGAAGGATATGCCAAGCGGCTGAACGAGCTTCAGCGTGGGTACATCAAGCCTGAATATACTGCCGAAGGTACCGACAAAGAAATTGCCGTATTTAAGCGTGAGCAGTAAGCCGATGTTAAGTATAATGCCTATGTTAAGCACAATCAGCTTCTTTTTCTTGTATTTTGCTTTGAGCGCCTTACGCTCTGTGCGCGGGGCTTCTTTTTTTCTGATTGCGAATTCATCGTTGAATTTTTGTATGATAATTCCGACAAGCCATATCGAAGCCGCGCTTACAAGCAGGCTTACGAAGTTGCCGTTTGCCGAAAAGACATAATACACGACTGAGCCTATGAGCAAAGCACACCATTTTACTTTTCTCGGTAAAATGGTGTACACGATAAATGTCAGTCCAAAATAAACAATGAAAAATTCAAATGTGTTATATGGAATCATTAATAAATATTAGTCCTCGTCTGCAAGTCTTTCAATAAGGTCAAAGAGTGTCTGTACAGTTTCAAAATTCTCAGGCACGATATCCATTGGCGAGATGTCAACATCAAATTCGTCTGAAATCTCGGCAACAAGTGAAATCATACCCATGCTGTCAAAAATTTTCTGCTCAACAATCTTTGTGTCGGGAGTGAATTCGTACTCCGGCTTTAAGCTCTCTAAGAGTTCGATGAGTTCGTTAATGTTCATAATAATAGTACCTTTCTAAAATTTTATTTATTTCTCACACAGGTCGTTTTCAAGAAGCTTCCTGTCGATTTTACCGTTTTGATTGTGCGGCATAAGCTTAACCTTTTCGTATCTGTCGGGCATCATATACGCAGGGATTTTACCCTTGAGCGCATTGATAATCTCAACCTCGTCAAGCTTCTTTGCCTGATATACAAGGATAATCTGGTCCTTCTTTTTATCGAATACGCAGACGCTTTCCTCGATTTTGTCAATACCGCTTGCGGCAGCCTCAATCTCTCCAAGCTCAACCCTGTAACCCATACGCTTAATCTGGAAGTCCTTACGGGTGATGTAGAGGATTTCGCCCCTCTCGTTTTCTTTTACAAGGTCGCCCGTCTTGTATACAAGCTCGGGGTAGTAGTTATGAAGCGGGTTCTGAACAAGCGCCGCAGAGGTCTTTTCCTCATTGTTGTAGTAACCGAGGAAGAGGAAGGAGCCCCTTACATAAAGCTCGCCCTCCTCGCCGACCTTGGCAAGAGTGTTGTCCTCCTTGACAATCATAACATCGCAGTTGTCGCAGTGCTTGCCTATCGGCAGTGATTCGCCGTTTTCAAACTTCCTGTCAACAACATAGTATGTGCAGATATCGGTGGTCTCAGTCGGGCCGTAGAGATTTGCAAACATAGTGTCCTCAGGGAGATTTTCAATCCAATAGTTAAGCTGCTTTGTCGGCATAACCTCGCCTGCAAAGAGAACCTTTTTGAGATATTCGGGCTTAGCGTATTTGAAAAGCTGCATATTTGCAACAATGGAAATTGCCGACGGCACCCAGTAAATCGTGTTGATTTTCTGCTCGTTTAAAAATCCGATAAGCTTTATCGGGAACGCAAAGTAAACCTTCGGTACAATACAGAGCGTTGCGCCGGCGTTGATTGTTGCGAACACATCGGATACGCTCATTGAGAAATAGAACGGGGTCTGATTACCGAAAACGGTGTCCTCCGTGATGTCAAACGCCTTTACAAACCACGCCGAGTACGAAAGCACATTCCTGTGATTGATGATTGCGCCCTTCGGCATACCCGTTGAGCCGGAGGTGAAAAGCGCATAAAGCGGGTCGGTGTCAATCATCCTGTCGTAAATTTTTGCGAGAAGCTCGTCATCAGCAGGCTTGCTTATGGCGTCCTCGTAAATAATGACGCTCTCAACTCCAAGCTCCCTTGCCTTTTCAAGATGAGCCTCGTCGGTTACAATTGCAACGGGGGAAAGCGTTTCAAAAATCTTTTCAACTCTTTCCTTCGGCATCTCGGTGTCAACAACAATGTAAAAATTGTTTGAGCAGGCGATACCGAACATCGCTGACGGAACCTTCACGCTTTTGTCAATGTAAATTGCAACGGGGCAGTTCCTTGTGCCGAGCCTGCCGACAGCGGTTGCAATGCTTCTGGAGTAATTGTAAAGCTCGCTGTAAGTGATGCTTGCATCAGCGTCAACAAACGCCGTCTTGTCGGGGAAGCGCTTATAGCTTCTCTCAACATATTCAAAAATACTCTTCATAATTTTCCTCAACTATATTTCCTGTTTTGTCTAAAATAAAAGACAATTTCAACATTAACCGTTGTCATTATACGACGGACAGCGTTTATTTTCAATACCTTTTTTATAGTTTTCCTTAATTTTATATATTATTTACCAAATCTGAATATTTTCTTGTGAAATACTTAACAATTCATCTAAAATAAAAGCGGTTAACGCAGTTTAATCTCTGATTTGCATTTGATAATTTGTGCGGTTTGTAGTATATTTATTGCGGTGATTATATGATTTTAAACACAGGGCAGCGCACGGATATTCCTGCCTATTATTCGGAATGGTTTATAAACAGAATAGAAGCAGGGGAGGTCCTTTCGCGAAATCCCTATAATCCTCAGCAGGTAATAAGATACAGGCTTGACCCCGAGGTTGTTGACCTGCTTGTTTTCGGTACTAAAAATCCTGCGCCTCTTCTGCCTCATCTTGAAAAGCTCAGCCGTTTTTCACAGCTCTGGCATATAACAATTACGCCTTACGGCAGGGATATTGAGCCGAATGTTCCACCCGTGAGCGAGGTCGTTGAAAGCGTGAAGGCGCTGTCAAAAAGCATTGGCGCAAACAGGATTTTCTGGCGGTATGACCCTGTATTTATCAGCGATAAATACAGTGCCGATTTTCATAAAAGGGCATTTGATAAAATAGCCGCCGCACTTTCGGGCTCGGCGCAAAACGGCGTTATAAGCTTTATTGATTTGTATGAAAAGACCGTCAGGAATTTCCCGACGGTTACTGAGGTTTCAAAGCCGCTGAGGCTGGAGCTCGGCGAGAGCTTCGCAGGCTCGGCAAAGCGGCACGGTATAAAGCTTTATGCCTGCTGTGAGGACGAGGAGCTTTCGCGCTTCGGTATTGACACGCAGGGCTGTATGACCAAAGAGGTCGTGCAAGGGGTAATCGGCGAGCGCCTTGAAATGCCGAAACCGCAGTACGCAAGAGCGCAGTGCCGATGCCTTCTCGGTAATGATATAGGTGCGTATAACACCTGCCCTCATATGTGTAAATACTGCTATGCAAATTACGACAGCCGTATTGTGATAAACAATTACAGGAATCACGACCCTGACTCGCCTCTGCTTCTCGGCAGGCTTAATCCTGACGATACCGTTAAGGACGCGAAGCAGGAGAGCTTTATTTCAGGTCAGATGAGTTTCTGACAAACAAAACGAGGTTGAATTTTCAACCTCGTTTTTTGTTATTCTATCGGTTTCAGGTTTTTCAGGCTGAGGTCCATAATCGGTGCGGAATGTGTCAGTGCTCCGCAGGACACGAAGTCAACGCCGACTGCAGCGATTTCCTTTAGCCTTTCCTTTGTTACATTGCCCGAGCATTCGGTCTGCGCTCTGCCGCCGATAAGCTCAACAGCCTTTTTCATGGTTTCGTTATCCATATTGTCAAGCATAATGATGTCTGCGCCTGCCTCTATCGCTTCCTTCACCTGCTCGAGCGTTTCGGTTTCAATCTCAATTTTTCTTACAAACGGCGCATATCTTTTCGTCATGGAAATCGCCTTTGTGATTGAGCCTGCCGCGCCGATGTGATTGTCCTTGAGAAGCACGCCGTCGGAGAGGTTGTACCTGTGATTTGTTGCGCCGCCGACGGTTACCGCGTATTTTTCAAACGGCCTCATATTCGGCGTGGTTTTTCTTGTGTCAAGGAGAGTCGTCGAGGTGCCTTCAAGCTCCTTTGCGTATTCCCTTGTGATTGTTGCGATACCGCTCATTCTCTGAAGATAGTTAAGCGCTGTTCTCTCGCCGCTGAGGAGCGCCTTGATGTCGCCGTAAATCACGCCGATAAGCTCGCCCTTCTTAACGCTGTCGCCGTCCTTATAGTATGACGAGAAATTCGCGTTACTGTCAAGAAGCTCAAACACTCTTGCAAATATATCAAGGCCGCATATAATGCCGTCCTGTTTGCAGATAAGCTCAGCCTTACCCTGTCTGTCTTCGGGCATTACTGCGTTTGTTGAAACATCCTCAGAGGTGATGTCCTCCCTCAGAGTGTTCCACAAATAGTTATCCACATTAATCTTCATTGTTACACCATTTATCATAAAACTCAGGGTCCTTTCCTTTTATTTCTTCCATAATCAGCTTCCTGAATTTCTTTTGAAGCTCGGGAACTGACGGATATGCTTCAAGGTCAATTTCGGGTATGTCCGAAGGCTTATCCTTTGTGTCGTTTTCAATAACCTGTGCGGCGCGCTTTGCGAACACAAGGCTTTCGAGAAGCGAATTTGAAGCAAGCCTGTTCCTGCCGTGAACGCCGTTGCAGGCGGTTTCGCCGACTGCGAAAAGATGCTTCATTGAGGTCTGTCCGTTTATGTCGGTTTTAACTCCGCCCATCATATAATGCTGAGCGGGCGTTACGGGCACCATATCCTTTGTTATGTCGTAGCCCTCGTCCATACAAGCCTCAAAGATATTCGGGAAGCGTTTTTTTGCCTCCTCGCTTGACATTGTCGGCAGGGTTAAATAAACATGGTCGGTGCCGAATTTTTTCATCTCCTCGACGATTGCGTTTGTTACAACATCTCTCGGCTGCAGCTCGTCGGTAAATCTTTCGCCTTTTTCGTTAAGCAGTATTGCGCCCTCTCCGCGCACGCTTTCGCTTATAAGAAAGCGCCTTCCGCTTTTTTTGCTGTAAAGCGTTGTCGGGTGAATCTGTATGTAATTCATATCCTTAAGCTCGATACCGTGTATAAGTGAAAGCGCAAAGGAGTCGCCCGTGATATGCGGATAGTTGGTGGAGTTAAGAAAAAGTCCGCCGATACCGCCCGTTGCGAGGATTATATCCTTTGCAAGCACGGCACCCATTTCGCCGTACTCATCCTCGCATACAATACCGTAACAGATATTGTCCTTTTCAATGAGGTCAATCATTGTGGTCTGAGGTACAAGCGTGATATTTTCCTTTGTGAGCGCAATGCTTAAAAGGGTATCGGTTATTTCTTTGCCTGTTTCGTCCTTGTGGTGAAGAATTCTGTTCTGCCTGTGGGCGCCCTCGCGCGTGTAATCAAATTCGCCCTCGTCGTCGGTGTCGAATTTCACTCCGAGGTCAACAAGCTTCGAGATAACATCGGTAGATGAGGAAATCATAATCCTTACCGACTGGGGGTCGTTCTCGTAATGACCCGCCTTCATCGTGTCCTCAAAATAACAGTGGAAGTCGGAAATGCTTTTAAGCATACATACTCCGCCCTGAGCTAAAAACGAGTCGCACTCCTTTAGCTCCTCCTTGGTTATCACGAGTATATTTTTGTCGCTCGGAAGGCAGAGCGCGGCAAAAAGCCCGGCAACGCCGCTTCCGACAATGACAACATCTGTTTTAATGTATTGCTTTGTATTCATAAAAACAGGTAAACTCCTTTTCCCGATACCGTAAATTAAGCAGGTATACTTATTTTAATATATAATTTATTTTGCGCCTTGTCAAGAATTATTAATTATTAATTTTTCATTGCACATTAAAAAACGCAGAGGTTTTACCCTCTGCGTTTTTAAATGGTTGGTTTGTTGTAGTTAGTCAAGCGGAAGATGTCCGCCCCTACAAGCAAGGATATAACCGTAATGCTCTGTCGCGGTTATGCCCTTTTTAGAAGCCGATGACTCCGGTTTCCCACTGGTCGCGCTGATATGTTGGTGTCGGAGTGTCTCCGCCGCCGCCCTCGG
>CADAUV010000028.1 GCA_902791235.1 Oscillospiraceae bacterium | reverse complement strand
TCCCATTATTTACCAAACCTCTTTGTCTTCTGCTTCAAGCCTGCTTCTCCCTCGCGCTCAAGCACAATCTTGTCAACAAACCCTGCTATATCCCTTGAAATAGCGGCACGGGGCTTAAAGGTGATTGCCGGCTGGCCGTTATTAAGAGAGGTGTTAACCGTCTTGAAGTCGCTTGCAATAACTGCATATGCGGGAAGACCTAGGAGATTTTCAAAATCCTCAATTCTTACGGAATTCTTCTTGAGATTCTTATTTACAACAAGCCTTACCTTTTCCTTCTGATTAATCTGCTGTAAAACATTGAGGCAAAGCTTGGCTCTCTTAAGAGAGAGAATATTTACATCGTTTACCATAAACACATAATCAGCGCCCTCAATGGCTGTAATAACAGGGTCTGTAAGCTGACATCCGCAGTCAACCAAAATGTATTCAAAATAATTTCTTGCGACATCAAGTATCTGCTTTACCGTACCCTGACCTACATACTCCGCAAGCTCCGGCGAGCTTGGTGAGGAAAGAAGGGAAAGACCTGAGGAATGAGATGTACAGCAGGTCGTAAGATTGTCAATTGATACGCCGTTCGTATCCCTTGCAAGGTCAACGATTGTTTCATTCGGAACAACATCAAGCGCCATATCCGCGTCGCCGAACTGCAGGTCAAGGTCAATAAGAAGTACCTTCTTGCCCCTTGAAGCAAGAGACACTGCGGAATTTGTGCAGATTGTGGTTTTGCCGACTCCGCCCTTGCCGCTGAAAAAGGCGTATACACCCGAACGGGTCTTTTTCTCTGCTGAGCTCTGAGGGGCGAACTTACGCTCTCTTGAAACGATTGAATTGATATTGTCGCAGAACTGCTCGCCGCCGACAGCGATATCCATAACCTGTCTTATTCCTGCCTGTGCAGCCTGGTTTACAAGGTCAACCGTTACCTTTTCGGTAAGTACAACCGCCGCCGCGCCGAAAGAGCTTAATCCGAGCCCGTCAACGAAATCAAAGAAATCCTCGTCAATCTCGTCATTATTCATAAGGAAGGCAACAACATCGGGTACGAAGCCCTGAATTCTCACTCTTGCGCCTGGCTCAATATCTGCATAACCGATAATCGCAATGTTTTCATCTACAAGCTTGTTTTTAAGAGCAACCTTGTATTCGGTGTTATTTGAACAAACAACTATGTTAATTTTTTCCATATTCACTAATCCTCTGCTAATAATTATTTTGCCGAATTATTCAGCTGCTCTTGAGTTAAGAATGAGCTTGTAGTCCTGACTCTCAATCTCACGGAGTCTGAGCGCCTCATCAGGCGTTACCTCAACAGTAATTGTGCTGTACGCTGTGATTGCGCTGCCGCTTGAAGAAGCCGCCGCATTATCCGAGTTATTGGATACGCGAATTACGGGCAAGTTCTCATACTCAAGGCTTGCCTCACCGCTTGCGCCGTCGAAAACAATAATGTCAACCGTATCGCCCTTGCCGATATAACCGTCAACACCGTTTATGTTACTTGCCGAAATCGAATAAGCAACCATACCGGGGCTGAGTTTAAAGGAAAGACTTACATTATCAGCGTCCTCGTCAAGAAGTCTTGCGCTGCTGATTTGCTCGCCTGCATAGATTGCGTCCGCCGTAATCTTATTGAGGAGAAGGTCGTCCCTTTCCTCTGCGGTGATGGAGTTCGGGTCAGCGTCTGCGGCAACGACCTCCTTCAGGGTGAAGTATCCCGCATCCTCTGCAAACATACTCTCAACAATCTGCGTATTTTCGTCAATGTCCTGAAGCGCTACATAGACAACCTTTGTGTCCGCATCCTTGATTGTTGTTTTCGCATCAAGATTCTTTGCAAACATAAAGGTTGCAAAGCCTGCTATAATTGCAAAAATTACTGCGATGAGATAAACCTTTTTCATAAACTTTTACCTTCCTTTTACTGAAATATTTCAGAATTTAAATTTTTTAATATATATTATAAGACTTTATGCGCATTTAAATAATTAAATTTAATGCGCATAAAATCATTATTTACATAACTAATGAACCCGACCTTTAATCGGAATTAAACTGCTTTTCAACCTTAAAGGTCGCGTCGGACTCAATGTCCTTCATCATATGGTCGGCGGTAACGCCCAAAACAGGGGTCAGAACACGCATGCGACCGGTAACAGTAACCGTCACATCTCCGTTTGACCTCTTCTCAACAGCAAAGCCGTTTCTTTCGGCGTCCTCGCTGTCGTCATAGGTATAATCCACCTTAATAGCCACATCGTCAACCGAGCCCGGAAGAGTGTTTTTAACCGTTTTGACAATATCCGCTTCTTCGTTTGTCAAAGCGTTAGCGGCACCATCCGCAACATCAAGCAGGTCATATGTATAAACCTTGCCGTTCGCGCTGACCTTGGCAAATCCGCCGCCCTGCGCAGATACCTTGTCTATTGCGACATCGACATATTCAACACAGGCAATACGGGCAGCATTTCTGGCTGAGTTTGCAACCGAAATGTAATTAAAAAACATCCAGCCAAAATCAATAATACCCATAATGAGCAAAAGGAACAAAGGCAGAACCATAGCGAATTCAACTACATCCTGTCCGTTTTCCTCTTTAAGTATTCTGTTTAACCATTTCAATTGCTATCACCAGCCCGTTTTAAAGGTTAGAAAAAGGGGCGAGTTACCCCGCCCCGATTTCTATGTTTTACTAATGTCTTTTGGTCAGTAAACTTATGAATTAGCTACTGTAGGAAGAGCCTTATTTGTATCCTCGAACATCTTTCTAATTCTTGGACCAAGAATTACAAGAGCAGCGATAACAACGATAGCGATAAGACCGATGATAAGAGCGTACTCTACCATGCCCTGACCATTTTCATCCTTTAAAAATGTCATTAGTTTTTCCTCCTTATAGATTTGTTTTATTTAATCGGCATTTGAGCCTTTTAAACCTAAATACTCACATGCAAAGCACTTATAAGCTGTGCAAGCGGCAGGCATATCGCAACCACGGCACCAAGCGAAATAAACGGACCCATAGGTATAAGCGTTTTCATTCCGCCCTTTTTGCTGAGCTTGAGATATACAAATGCAATTGATACCGAGAATGCCATAAAAAACATGGCAAACAGGTAATTTACCGCTCCTAAGCACATTCCCAGTACGGCGTTATACTTAATATCTCCCGCGCCCATAGGAATCCTTAAAAGACTCGGAACAAGGCAGGTTACGGTGCCGACAAAAAAGCCGATAAAAGCACCGAAGAGAATTGTTATATCCGCCGTTTTTATGCTCGCATATGTAATATAAACTGCCTCGACCACTATCATCACAAGAAGAAGCGGATTTGGAATCTTGCGAACCAGTGAATCAATAACAGATATATTAAAGATAGGGATAAGCAAAATCAGATTTCTTATCCATTCGCCAACGCCCACCGCGTCGGACATATCCGCGGTAAGTGTAACTCCCGTGCTCGCGCCTACGGCAAGGACAATAACAAGAGCCCTGACTGAAGCCTTGAGCAGCGGTGCAAGCTTTGACGGGTCATCCGTCCTACTGCTTGCAAGCTTTTCAGAAAGCGGGAATGCCGTTCCTCCGACTACCAAGCCGTACACCACGGCAACTGCAAGTTTAAAGAATAATGAATTTAACACGACCTACTCCCGCTGAATTTGTAAATTTACCCAAAAATTTACTTTAATTACAAATTAATTATAGCAATACGCCAACAAATATGCAATATTTTTTTATTTTTTCGTTAAAAGTCAACAATTTATATATTTTGTTTTGTAGCAAATTCAACAATAAAAAATAATTTTTATAGTACAGATATGCGGTATCTGTTCAATAACTTGTTAAAAATCTGTAAACAAAAGTTAACAAAAAGTTTAAAAAGTTAAAGCGTTACTTCCCTGACCTCATATTTTTCCTCATCGAAAAGCCCGAGCTTCTTTTCATAATCCTTAAGCATTGCTTCGTGCTTTTTCTCGTTGTAATACTTTATCTTACGGGAATCTCCGCTCGCATCGTAATACATAAGCTTACCGCTTTTTGCCTTTGCAAAAGCAAACTCATGAATAACTCTTCCGCTTTTCTTATTTCTGACCTCGGTAATCTTAATTTCTCCGTCAGCGTCATAATAAAGTGCAAACTCCGCCATACCGCCGTTATAACCGGTACCCGATTTGAACTGAGCCGACAGAACATCGTTAAATATTTCCTCTGCATTTTTACCGTCGCCCTTTACCGCGAAGGTAACTGAATACTCCTTAGTGGAGGAAATATCCTGCGCACGCATAATAACGCACCTGTCATCAAAAGAAAATCCTTCTGCGCTGAGTGCCTCAAGCCAGCCGAGCCAGCCGTATTCTGCTGTATAGCGCTCCACGCTTATAAAGCTTCCGCCGTCCCTGAGATTTGAGGAAACGGCTTTTGCATAAGGTGCAAAGGCGTTTTTATACTGTTCCTCGCGCTCGCCGCGCTCTCCGATAAAGGACAGCGGCTTTGTGTTCTTATCGGCAATATCGAGAAGCACTCTGAAAGAGGTTACTGCGTCAAATTTCTCATCATCAGTATATTCATAAGCGTCGCAGCATATGAACTGCGCATTGGTAACTCCGAGGCTTTCGGCAAGCGCTTTTGCATTTTCAACAGCCTTCTCATTAATATCAACACCGACAAAATGCGTATCGGGATTCTGCTGTGCCATAAAGCAGGTAACAATACCGCAGTCGCAGCCAAGGTCAAGCACCCTGCCCTTAAGAAGCTCCGCGTTGTCAATGACCATATTGCCTATATGCCTGAAAACGCCGCCGTCAAATGCGGCTGAAATATAAACCGACGCTTTGAGCGATTCATTTTTAAGCGCATAAAATTTGTTGTTATCCGTAGGCGCGCCCTCGGCACGGGCGTTTAAAAGGTCTGCAACCTCCTGCGCATATTTCTTGTCAGTCCTGTATGCAAGACCTGCAATAAAATCCTGTGCGTTTTTTATGTATTTAAGACCGACGGTCTTCATATATTCTTCAACCTGTGTATATGCCTGCATAAACTGCCTCCTTAAATAATATGTTTCAATTATATTATAAAACAGTATAATTGTCAAAAGGCATAAAATGCAGACAGTTACCCGTCTGCATTTTAAAATTTATTAATCGCCGAGAGCGGTGGACTGCTCAACCTCTGTTTTCTTATGGTAGCAGGCGAATGCGGAATCCACAAGCTCCTTATCGGGCTTCGGAGTGATTAGCGATACTATCGGCACAATCACAAGTCCGGCAAGCATTGCTACCGCTCCGCAGTTAATCGGCGACTGCAGGATTACGGGGAAATGGGGTCTGAGCGCCATATTGAGCACCATAATTCCCGAGCCGAAAATGAAGCTTACCCAGCAGGCAGCCTTTGTTGTTTTCTTCCAGTAAAGCGAATACATAAACGGTGCGAGGAAAGCGCCTGCGAGGGCACCCCACGAAATACCCATAAGCTGAGCTATAAAGTTTGTCTTTGTCTTATACTGGAAAAGCGCGATAACCGCTGAAACTGCAATAAAGAACACAACAAGAATTCTCATTACAAGCACCTGCTGCTTTTCCTTCATATCCTTTACAAGCGTTCCCTTGAGGAAGTCGATTGTAAGAGTTGACGAGGAGGCAAGCACAAGCGAGGACAGCGTGGACATCGAAGCCGACAGCACAAGAATTACAACAAGCACAATAAGAACGGGCTTTAAATCCGCAAGCATTGTCGGGATAATCGAATCAAAGCCGCCCTCGATTGAGCCGTCCTCAAGAATATTGAATTTATCAGAGAAAAGTCTTCCGAAGCCGCCGAGAAAATAGCAGCCGCCGGCTACTACGATTGCAAAAAAGGTTGAGATAATCGTACCCTTTTTAATGTCCTTCTCGCTTTTAATTGCATAAAATTTCTGTACCATCTGAGGAAGTCCCCATGTTCCGAGCGAGGTGAGGATTACAACAAATAAAAGGCTGAGCGGGTCGGGACCGAAGAATGAATTGAAAATTCCGGGCGTTGCCGATACTCTTTCATCGGTAATCTGCGCAAGTCCGTCAAGCGAGCCGATGAATCCGCCGTTGAGCCTGAGAACAGCCGCAATTACCACAACTATACCGACAAGCATAATAATACCCTGAATAAAGTCGTTAATCGCCGTCGCCATATATCCGCCGGCAATTACATAAACCGCCGTAAGAATACTCATAATTACCATGCATACGGAATAGTCAATGTTAAACGCCATTCCGAAAAGCCTTGAAAGTCCGTTGTAAAGCGAAGCCGTATAGGGAATCAGGAACACAAAAGTAATTGCCGACGCCGCAACCTTGAGCGCATTGCTGTTGAACCTTTCGCCGAAAAACTGCGGCATTGTAGCGGAGTTGAGATGCTGCGTCATAATCCTTGTTCGCCTGCCGAGAATTACCCACGCCATCAGCGAGCCGATAATAGCATTGCCTATACCTATCCATGTTGAAGCAATACCGAATTTCCAGCCGAACTGTCCTGCGTAGCCTACAAAGATAACCGCCGAGAAATACGAGGTGCCGTACGCAAAGGCGGTGAGCCACGGTCCGACGCTTCTGCCGCCGAGCACGAAGCCGTTTACATCCGTAGTGTGCTTGCGTGAATAAAAGCCGACGCCTATCATCACTCCGAAAAAGAGCACAAGCATAATAATCTTTACTGCAAGGTCCATTGTACTTCCTCCTGCTTTAACGCGTTGAACTGTAACGCTTTTATGTGGTAAAGTATACCACAGATATATACCGTTGTCAATACTTAATTGACAATAGTATATTATTTATTGCAACTTGCTTTTTGTTTTCATTGTGCTAAAATGTTTTAAGAGGTGATAATATGCCCGTAAAAGAAAAAGAGAAAAGAAAGCTGAGCCGCGGCAAAAAGGCGCTGTGCATTGTTCTTGCGCTGATTACTGCACTTGTCTGCACAGATTTAATCATGGCAGGCTATCATTCCGACCCCGAGGATATCATAACTTACGAAAGTGATAACAGATATATCAGCACGACGGGCAAGCCGAGTATAAGCGCGCACCGTTCGGGCGGAGGAATTGCGCCTGAGGAATCAATGGTGGCTTTCAGAAACTGTATTGAGAATAAAAATTTTAATGTTGATATCTTTGAATTCGACCTGCATATTACGAAGGACGGCGTGCTCGTTCTGCTGCACGATGATACGCTTGAAAGAACCACTGACTGTGAAAAGGTGCTCGGCGTAAAGGACGCACGCCCCGAGGATTACACCTATGAGGAGCTTCGTGCTCTTAACATCGGTGCGAAGTTCAAAAATCCCGAAGGCGAAATGCCCTATGCCGACCTTCACGGCGACAAGGTACCCGACGAGCTGAAGATTGTAAGACTTGAACAGGTGCTTGACTACCTCGAAGCAAACGGACATTTTGATTATATAATTGAAATAAAAAACGGCGGAGAGCTCGGCAAACAGGGCGTTGATATTCTCTGCGAAATTCTTAAAGACAGACAGCTTACCGACAGGGTGATTTTCGGAACATTCAAGGAGGAGGTTTCGCTGTATGTTGACGAGGCTCATCCCGAGCTCGCACGGAGCGCGACTATAAAAGAGGTGCTTGAATTTTACAAATGCGCAATGACGAACAGCGACAATTACAATCCGAAATATATTGCGCTTCAAATCCCTTACAATATGCCGATAAGGCTTGCCGCAAATCTCGCGACAGCCAAGCTTATCAACTACGCGCACAGCCACGGTATTGCGGTGCAGTACTGGACAATTAACGACGAAAAGGACCTTGCGTACCTCTCCTCCGTCAAGGCGGACTGCATTATGTCCGACTACCCCGACAGGCTTTATAAAATCGTGGCAGAACAAGAATAATATTTATAAAACACAAGTATACAGCGACACATAACAAAAAAGTCCTTGGAGATTAACCCCAAGGATTTTTTATTTTGCTCTTATTTTAATGCTGCGAGGATTTTGTCCTTTGCAGTTACGCCGACGAAGGTTTCCGCAACCTCTCCGTTTTTGAAAACCATCAGCGTCGGGATTGACGAGATACCGTATTTCTCGGTAATCTCCTCAGCCTCGTCAACATCAACCTTGCCGACAACGATATCGTCATTTTCCTCGGCAATCTGGTCAACAACGGGCGACATCATCTTACACGGTCCGCACCATACTGCATAAAAGTCAACAAGTGCCGGCTTGTCCGCCTGAAGAATTTCCGCCTCAAAATTAGCATCATCAATTTCTAAAACGCTCATATTATTTCTCCTTACTGTTTTGTTTTTAAATACCTGACTGCGGCAAGCCCTGCTTCAGCGCCCTGGTACACAGCCTTGCAGACCTGTAAAAGTCCGCCCGTTACATCACCGCAGGAAAAGATACCGGGTACATTTGTACTCATATCATCATTTACGGTAATACGGTCGCCCTCGGTAAGAATACCGAGCTTTTTGGCAAAATCAACGCCGCCTGCAACACCCTGTGCGATAAAGAGTCCGTCAAGCTCAAGCTCGCTGCCGTCCTCGAAGATTACCTTTGTAAGCTTCTGCTCACCTGCAATCTCCTTGATTTTTTTGGTAATAACCCCATACTTATCGGTTTCGGGCGCGTCAAGGCCGTCGGTGAGAATCACAAGACTTCCCGCGATATTCTCAAGCTCCTCAGCCTCGCTTAAAGCGTATGCCTCATTGCCGAGAACTGCGATATTTTTCTTACGGTAGAAAAAGCCGTCGCAGATTGCGCAGTAGCTTATGCCCTTTCCTTCAAACTCGTCAACGCCTTTAATATTCGGCTTAACCTTCTTATTGCCTGTTGAAAGCACAAGCGCCTTTCCCTCATAGGTACTGCCCTCGGTGCTGACCTCATAATTCATATCGGCGTTCATTGCAACATTGAGAGCCTCCTCGTTGACAACCTCAACGCCAAGCTCCTTAGCCTGAGCTATACCCGTATTATAAAGGTCAGCTCCGCTTATGCCGCCCGGAAAGCCGTAGTAATTGTCAATCATATGCGCCTTTTCAAGCTGCGACTCGCCGCTGTAAAGCACAAGCACGCTCTTATTGGCTCTCTTTGCATAAAGCGCTGCGGATACGCCCGCAGGACCTGCGCCGATAATTATTACATCATACATAGTTATTACCTCAAAACTATTATATATTAATTAAAGATATTTTTCAACCTCTGCCTCAAGGCTTGCAGGAGTATCGCTCGGCGCAAATCTGCCTACAATATTGCCCTGTCTGTCGATAAGGAACTTTGTGAAGTTCCACTTAATTCTCTTGCCGTCGCTGTTCTCCTTAAGATACTTGTAAAGAGGAGCGGCGTCAGAGCCGTTTACCTTGATTTTCTTAAATCTCGGGAAAGTTGTCTTGTACTTAACAGTACAGAACTGATTGATTTTATCGTCATTACCCGGTGCCTGAAAAGCAAACTGATTACACGGGAAATCGAGGATTTCAAAGCCCTTCTCATTGTACTTGTCGTACATATTCTGAAGTCCCTCATACTGAGGTGTGAAGCCGCAGCCCGTTGCTGTGTTTACAACAAGTAAAACCTTACCCTCGTAGTCGGAAAGAGAAACCTCTTCGCCCTTATTGCTCATTACTTTAAAATCATAAAAGCCCATTTTATTATCTCCTTTTTTAAATACTTTTATAAATACTTTTTAGCAAACTCCGCCGCGTCAGCCTCGTCCTGCGCATTAGGTCTGCCCTTTGCAATCATCTTAAACTGACCCTTGCAGAAAAATTCATCGCTGTCAACAGCAATGCCCTTCTTGTCGCACACAGCCTTAACCTGCTTGTAGGTACCGCTTAAAATTGCGGCTGAGCTGAAGCTTACAACCTTGCCGACATTTACATTAATGCCTTCAATGAAGCTCTTTACATTGCTGTCAAGCGCCGCCGCGTAAACCGCACTGCCGAGGAAAAGAATGTCAACATCCTCCTCAAGCGGCACATCAATACTCTTTGCCTCAACGCCGACTGCGTTTGCGATAGCGTCTGCAAGCTTTTTTGTATGACCTGTCTTTGTATAATATCTTACCGCGTATTTCATATTATCACCTTTTCTTAGATTATAATAAGTCTGCAACGCACTTATCAACCTTGCTCATTGAAGCGGTCGGCTCGAAGCGTGCAACAACATTACCCTGTCTGTCAACAATGAACTTTGTGAAATTCCACTTGATATCGGGCTTGCTCTTGTAATCCTTATCCTGCTTTTTAAGCATTACGCCCATAGCGATTGCGGCAGGACCGCTGCCGAAGCCCTCAAAGCCCTTCTGACTTTTAAGATACTCAAAAAGCGGAAGTGCGTTTTCGCCGTTTACATCCGACTTCTTCATCTGAGGGAACTGAGTCTTATACTTGAGAGTACAAAACTCGTGAATCTCCTCGTCAGTGCCGGGAGTCTGTTCTGCGAACTGATTACAGGGAACATCAATAATCTCAAAGCCCTTATCGTGATACTTCTCATACATTTCCTCAATTTCCTTGTACTGAGGTGTAAAGCCGCAGCCCGTCGCAGTATTCACTACCATAATTACCTTGCCCTCGTAATCGGAAAGAGAAACCTCGTTACCCTTACGGTCGGTAACCTTATAATCATAAATGCTCATAATTTTGCCTCCTTGATTTAGTTAAATTAAATTGTGTACAATCTTTTTACAAATTTATATTAGCACTCACTAACTCATTTGTCAAGAAATATTTTACAAAATTACAATAAAAAAATACGGACACTTTAAAGGCGTCCGTATTATTCTTTCTTACAATTATGTAAATATTATTTAATTTTGAAATCAGGCTCGCCTAAAAGCAGTACCGCAGGGGCAATATGCTTTTCAAGCAGGCGCTCAAGGCTCTTCGGCAAAATTATGCCCGAGAAATTGACATAATGCGCCGCAAGCTGAGGCAGGTCGGGGTATGAATCATTCTTTATTATAATATGATTCTTATTTGTAAAGTCGAACACAAGCCTGCGCACGCAGCAGGTCTCCCCTATTCTGACAAGAACGGTTAACTCCTTTTCCTGCGTCCACGCCGCCTTGGTATAGGCGGTCATCCTTATACCTGCAAGGTTGACGGGCGTAGCCTCATATCTGTTCTCCATACCGAGCTTTACCTTGTTGACATAATCGCCTTCCTTCCAAGCCATATAATAATTGTTGTCGCTGTCAAGGCTTAGAATAAAACGGTCAATCCTACCTACATTGTGGTGCATAACGGTACTCATAGTCGCAGGGAGCATTGAAGCGAAGCTGCTTGAACGGGTCATAAGCGCCTTCTGATTATAGTCAAGTTCAAGCTTCCTGTTCCTTATGGTTTTCGGTAAATCGTCCATATCGCCAAGCGAGGAAAGAAGCTCTTTAAGCTTACCGCTGTAACTCTTGTCAGGCTCGTCCCAGAGAGTTTTGCACATCTCGTTTATGGCGTCGCTCATATACATATCCTTCGAGATACCGCAGGTCATTGCAAGAACGGTGTTCTTGTCCTCAAAAACATAGCCCATCTGTCCGTGGAGGCCGTACGCTCTGTAAGAATTCTCCCTCGAAAGCCTCCAGAAGCCGTAGCCGTAGCCCTTCGTTACATCAATCTGACCCTTCTTATTTGTGGGGACCTGATATGCGCTTGATTCGCGCACCCACTCCTCGGGTATAACCTGCTTTCCTTCCCACTTGCCGTACTGCGAATAGCAGAGCATTATCTTTGACAAATCCTCGGTGGAAAGGTAAAGTCCCCAGCCGCCTGCGGCATAACCGAACTTATCAACCTCCCAGTCGGGCTTATCTATTCCGAGAGGCTCAAAGAGCCTCGGATAGAGAAAATCGACAAGCGTCTGTCCGTAGACCTTAGATATAATAGCGGAAAGAACATAGAAATTATCGTTGGTATAAAGGAAATGCTTACCCGGCTTGAAGAAAAACGGAGCGTCAAAGAAAATCTTTATCCAGTCGCGGTCCTTCCTGTCAGAAGCCATACCTATCATCTTGCCCGCAGTCATTGTAACAAGATGTCTTACCGTTATCTTTTCATTCCTGCCGCGCCTGTCGTACTCGCCGAAATACTTACAAACCGAATCCTCAAGCGAAACCCTGCCCTCGTCAACAGCATAGCCGAGCGCAATAGCCGTAATTGATTTTGAGAGCGAATACATAACATGCTTGCCCTCGTTGGTATAAGGGCTGTGGTAACCTTCGGCGACAACAACGCCGTCCTTTATAAGCATAAAGGTATTTATACCGAGGTCCTCAGCCTCGCATCTCTTAACAAAATCATAGACTGCCTTAGGGTTAATACCCTGCTTTACGCAGTCGCCTCTTTTAAGCTTCATAAATTCTCCCCCTATGTTTCCCCTTGAAACCTTATATAAAAATTATACCACCAAAAGCTTATTAAGTAAACAGAATTTAACCGAAATACATAAATAGACTTGAAAGTATTACAGGTCTATTTTATAATATACATATTAATAATCTATTATAAGGTGCATTTATGGAAAGAGAAAATTTCAAATCACGCCTCGGTTTCATACTCGTAAGCGCAGGCTGTGCAATAGGAATAGGCAATGTATGGAAATTCCCGTATATCGCAGGCAAATACGGCGGAGGAGTATTCGTACTCTTTTATCTGATTTTCCTTGCAATAATGGGTATACCCGTACTCACGACCGAGCTTGCAGTCGGAAGGGCGAGCCGCAAGAGCGCCGTACTCGGCTACAAAGCGCTTGAGCCTGAAAAAAGCAAATGGCATATCCACGGCTGGTTCTGTATTATCGGCTGTTATCTTCTGATGATGTACTATACAACCGTTTCTGGCTGGATGCTCGACTACTTCGTAAAGTATGTTACGGGCTCAATAACGGACGGCTTACCCGTAAACACGGGCGAGGTCTTCTCAAATATGCTTTCAAATCCGCTTGAGCTTGCAATATTCACGGGACTTATAATCGTCCTCGGCTTTCTTGTCTGCAGCGGCGGACTTAAAAACGGCGTTGAAAAAATCACAAAGATTATGATGCTCTGTCTGCTTGTGCTGATAGTCGTACTTGCGGTAAACAGCATTATGCTCGGCGGCGCAGGAGAGGGCGTATCCTTCTATCTTCTTCCCGATTTCAACAGAGCCAAGGAAACGGGTATCGGCAATGTTATCGCAGGCGCTATGAATCAGGCGTTTTTCACACTCAGCCTCGGCGTTGCCGCAATGGAGATTTTCGGCAGTTATATGTCTGACGACCACACACTTACGGGCGAAGCCGTGCGCATCACGCTTCTTGATACCTTTGTAGCGCTTATGGCAGGACTTATAATTTTCCCTGCCTGCTTTACATACAATGTTGAGCCGGGAGAGGGTCCTTCGCTCATATTCCTGACCCTGCCCGAAATATTCTCACATATGCCGGCAGGCAGACTCTGGGGCAGCCTTTTCTTCCTCTTTATGACCTTTGCGAGCTTTTCAACAGTTACCGCAGTATTCCAGAATCTTATCGCGAGCGCGTCGGACAATTTCGGCTGGTCAACAAAAAAGTCAACATTTGTCAACTGCATTATCATACTTATTGCAAGCGCGCCGTGCTTCCTCGGATACAATATTTTAAGCAAGGTGGGTATTTTTACCGAGAATGCCAAAGAGGTTATTATCGCAGGGCACAGGCTCTTTACGCTCAATCCGCTCAATATGGATATCCTCACAATCGAGGACTTCATCGTAAGCAACCTGCTTCTCCCGATAGGCTCGCTTGTATTCCTTCTCTTCTGCGTATCAAAGCGCGGCTGGGGCTTTGACAAATACCTCAGCGAAGTCAATAAAGGAAGCGGCATAAAGCTTCACAAGGGCTTAAAGATTTATTTCAGATATATCCTGCCCGTACTGATAATCATTATACTTGTACAGGGAATTGTACAGACCTTCATTACATTTTAAAAGAATAACCGACAGTCTGGAAATCCGATAGGATTTGCCCTTATACGCTGCCATAGGCAGTTATGAAATACCTCCATATGCGGTATGAAATATTACGGTTTCACCGCAATATGAAATAAAATTCATTCATCATATGCAAAGCATATTTCATACACAAAGTGTATTTCATATTTCGCAGGAATATTTCACTCATTCCGCAGGAATGAATTTCATTGAAAGAACCTCACTTGTATCACAAGTGAGGTTCTTTCCTGGTGGAAGCGGTGGGAGTCGCCCGTCTCGCTTTTGCGCTCGACGGCACGCCCGCGGGCACCGAAACAGTCCCCCGGACTGTTTCTATCTTCTGTAGAAGATTGCCCTGTTCGACTCCCTTTTATAAAAAGCAGAATCCACACCTAACGGTGCGGGTTCTGCTTTTGGTGGAAGCGGTGGGAGTCGAACCCACGTCCAGAACACCCTTGTCAAGGGCTCTACGGGTGTAGTTTATCGTTTATGATTCCCCTCGCCCGACGGTGATAAACAACCTTCGGGTTACGGTATTCTCTGATACCTGACGGAAGCCGAGACGCTCTTCCGTTCATGTTCGCCGCTGAGTCGATACTCCGTTCTGAGCCGCGGCACTCTCAGAAGGAGCACAAGCCGCTAATTAAGCAGCAAGAGCTACTGATTTATTATTGTCAGTTAATTTTAAGTTGTTACTTTTAAAGCGGTGCAACTCCGCTACCCGCTGACCAAGATTCAAGTACCCTGTCGAAATCCTTTCGCCCCCTCATATCGTTATAATTTATTATTTATTTTTCATTCATATGGGTCGTTTTATCACTGATATCTTTCCTTGAATTCGCGCTCCATTGTACGCTTTGCGTCCTTCTGCGCCTGCGTTGCGCGTTTATCGTAAAGTTTTTTACCTTTACAAAGTCCGATTTCAAGCTTAGCCCTGCCGTTCACAATATAAAGCGAAAGCGGAATAATTGACAAGCCCTGCTGCTGACTTTCGCCAAAGAGCTTCATAATCTCCCTTTTATGAAGAAGGAGCTTTTTCTTCCTCATCGGGTCCCTGTTAAATCTGTTCCCCTGCTCATACGGAGAAATATGCATACCTATCGCAAACATTTCGCCGCCGTCAACCGAGCAGAAGCTATCCTTAAGATTAACTCTGCCGTTACGGATTGACTTGATTTCCGTGCCGAAAAGCTCAATGCCTGCCTCATAGGTTTCAAGCACAAAATAGTCGTGATAGGCTTTTTTATTATTCGCAATTATTTTCTTTTCATCCGACAAGCCTCTCACTCCTTATTTTATAAAATAGGTACGACTGTTCGCAATTATAACTTATTCATTTAAATAAGGCTTCTGCCCTCAAGCGCTCTTGAAAGGGTTACCTCATCCGCATACTCAAGGTCCGCTCCGACAGGCACACCGTAGGCAAGCCTGCTCACCTTAATGCCCATCGGCTTTAAAAGCCTGCTTATATACATTGCGGTGGCCTCGCCCTCAACGGTAGGATTAGTCGCCATAATAACCTCCTCCACCGTATCGTCGTTAAGGCGCGCAATAAGCTCTTTAAGCCTTATCTGGTCAGGTCCGATATTATCCATAGGTGAAATTGCGCCGTGAAGCACATGGTAAGTACCGTGGTACTCGTGGGTGCGTTCGATAGCCGCAACATCGCGCGGGTCCTCAACAACGCAGATTACGCTCTTATCCCTTTTGTCGCTCTTACAGATAGGACACAGGTCGTCGTCGGCAAGGTCGCAACACACCTTACACTGCTTTATCTTTGTATGCGCGTCGGTAATTGCCTGTGCAAATTCCCTCGCCTGCTCATCGGAAAGACCGAGAACATAAAACGCCATACGCTGTGCAGTCTTGTGGCCGATGCCCTGCATACGCTCAAACTGGTCTATTAAATTTTGCAGCGGTGCAAGATTATAAGACATTATTATTTCCTCTTACTGCGTTTTTATTAAAGTCCCGGGATATTGAGTCCGCCTGTTACCTTTTCAAGCTCACGCTCCTGCTCCTCGTCAATCTGGCGCATAGCCTCGTTGAAAGCGGCAACGAGCATATCCTCGAGCATTTCTACATCTTCAGGGTCAACAACCTCAGGGTCAAGACCGATTGCCTGAATTTCCCTGTTGCCCTTAACGGTAATCTCAACCATACCGCCGCCCGAGGAAACGACATATTCCTTCTCCTCAAGCTCAGCCTTTTTTGACTCGATATTCTCCTGCATTTTCTGTGCCTGGCGAAGCATATTCTGCATATTCTGCGGTCCTCCGCCCATACCCTGTGGAAGTCTTGCTTTCATAATTATCCTCCTTAATAGTCTGCGTCTTAGTCCTCAAATTTTATATTTATTCTGCCCTGCGCCTGACTGATTAAATCCTCAAGCGCATCCCTTTTGTTCTCGCTCAGCTTTGGGCTGTTGCCGCTGATGGCAAGCCTGTATTTTACACCTGTAACGGCATAAACGGCAGCCTTGATTGCCTTAGCGTGAGTGGGTATTTTAATAAACTGACGAAGCGTCGGATTAGTGGTGGATATAACAAAATAATCCCCCTTGATAAATCCGCTTGCGCTGTTTATAACGCCGTAAATCGCGATGTCGGTATTATGTATTTCATCAAGAAACTCAGCCCATTTGTCAAACGGAATTTCCTCGTTGGACTGAGGCTTTGAAGCTTCAGGCTGAGGCTCCTCCTGCGAAGGCGCTTCAGCTCCTTCGGATGTATCCTCAGGCTCGGGCTTTGTTTCGGGCTCTGTCTTTGTTTCAGGCTCGCTTGTTTCCTCAGGCAATTTTGCCTTTTCAGGCTCCTCCTTCACAACGGGCTCGGGCTTTTTCTCCGGCTCCTTCGGTATTTCAACCTGCGGCACCGGCTGTGCCTGCGGCGCCTTCACGCCGTTTTTCTCAAGTCTTGAAAGTCTGTCAAGTACGGCAGGCATCTCATCGCTGAGCTTCGGCTCGCAGAGCTTGACAAAGGTCATCTCCATCTCAATTCTTGCATTCGCACCGCTCTTTATTCTCACAAGAGCACTTTGAAGCAAATCAAGGCCGTAAACAATGCTTTCGGCGCTGAACGCCTCCGCCGTCTGCATAACCGCGTTGTACTCATCCTCGGTGGAAACTATAAGCTCCCTGCTGTTTTTAACAGCCTTTGCCACAAGACAGTTTCTGTAATGATTGATAAGCTCAGTGCAAAGCCTGCCCATATCATAGCTGTTCTCATAAAGCTGTGCAATCTTGTTCATTGCGGCGCTTGTGTCATTTGCAAGCACGGCGTTTGTAAGCTCAAAAAGAGCGGTCCTGCCCGTAAGACCCGCGACCTGTGAAACAAGAGCGGAATCAATACTGCTGCTCCTGCCTGCGCACTGGTCAAGAATCGAAAGTCCGTCCCTCAGCGCACCGTCGGCAAGCCTTGAGATAAGAAGCGCCGCGTCGGCGTCAAGTGTAAGCCCTTCGTAACGGGCAACCTCGTCAAGCCTCTTTGCCATGGTTTCAGGCTGGATACGCTTGAAGTCAAAGCGCTGACAGCGCGAAAGAATCGTTGTGGGAATCTTATGTACCTCAGTCGTTGCAAGGATAAAAATAACATGGGACGGCGGCTCCTCAAGAGTTTTGAGAAGCGCATTGTAAGCGCCCTGCGACAGCATATGCACCTCGTCAATTATGTACACCCTGTACTTGCCCGTCGTTGGGGTATAATTGACCTCCTCGCGAAGCTCGCGGATATTGTCAACGCCGTTATTTGACGCAGCGTCAATCTCCACCACATCGAGTATCGAGCCGTTGTCAATGCCCCTGCAGACATCACACTCATTACATGGCTCGCCGTCCTTACAGTCAGGACAGTTCACCGCCTTGGCAAGCACCTTCGCGCAGGTGGTCTTGCCCGTACCTCTTGAGCCTGTAAAAAGATATGCGTGGGATACACGGTTTTCGTTAATCTCGTTTTTAAGAGTTGTAACGATATGGTCCTGACCGTAGATATCCGAAAAGCATTTCGGTCTGTATTTCCTGTATAAAGCCTGATACATATTCATGCCTCCAAAAAAACAAAAGACAGAAGCTTATTCCATAATGCAACGCACAGACTTGTCTGCGGCACACAGAAAAATCCACTTATTGCTGCTCGGTTCCCCGCCTGACAAGGTTCGTAGCATCCCGTCGCACAGGGCCTATGCGTTACATTATAAAATAAGGAACTCTGCCTTGCTTGATATTATACAATATAAATTATAATAAATCAAGCACAAAATGAAAAAGGGGAAGGCGTATGCCTTGCTCTCTCATCAAATCAAGCGCAAAATGAAAAAGAGGAAGGCGTATGCCTTGCTCTCTCATCAAATCAAGCACAAAATGAAAAAGAGGAAAGCATATGCCTTCCTCTCTCATCTCTTACTTTAAGAACTTTGTAAATTCAAGCGCTGTGTTGATATCGCCGTCAACCTTGAGCTTGCCTGTTGTGAATGCGATAACAGGGTCAAGCTTGCCGTTGATAAGCTTTGTGAAGTTTGTAGCGTTCATTGTGAGAATTGCGTTTCTGTCGTAATACTCATAAGGCTCAACATTTACTCTTCCGTCTTTAATCTCAATATAAAAGGTACCTTCTACCTTACCGATGAGGTCAATCTGGAAAGCAACAGTGCCGTTGACCGAAGAAACATCCGCATCTGAAAACTTCTTTCTTGCTGCCTGAACAACTGACTCATAAGTCATAGCCATAACAATTTACCTCCATAATATTTTGTTTGTAATAACTATTTTCATAATTATTAGCTAACATTATAGCACAGAGATATTAATTTTTCAAGTTAATTTACTCGACAAATTATAAACATTTATTTATCTTTTGGCTTAGCTATAAGCGCAGTTATCAGCGCGCTTACAACGGCGACGGTAACACCGCCTGCGCAGGCGGTAAAGCCCCCCGTTATTATTCCGATTGCACCCTGCTCCCTTATCGCCTGCCTTACGCCGTCGGCAAGAGCGTTGCCAAAGCCTAAAAGCGGCACGCTTGCTCCTGCGCCCGCGAATTCCACAAGCTTGTCATAAACTCCGACGCCGCCGAAAAGCACTCCGAGGCAGACAAAAAGCACGAGTATCCTTGCAGGAGTCAGCTTTGTTTTATCAAGAAGGAGCTGACCGATAACACAGATAAGTCCGCCGACAATAAAAGCCTTAACAAAAATCATATAATCACCGATTATATTTTTTACAAAATAAGGGGTAATATACAGAATTTATTTTATAAACCGTATTAATTATACGGGCGTAGCGATAAGTTCAATTTTCATTTTTCATTAGAAAAGCGTTCCGATTTTTAGGCGAGGTGCGATAACGAAGGATAGGTTTTGACTTTGTTTGACTCTAAAACAACAAAAAATCCGCTGAATACGGCAAGTATGCAGCGGATTTTATTATTGCCTTATAGCCTAAAAATACTTTGTCAAAACTGCTTT
>CADAUV010000027.1 GCA_902791235.1 Oscillospiraceae bacterium | reverse complement strand
TTTGTACAGCTCCCGCTCGCAAGAAAACGAAATTCTGCACCTTTTTAAGGGCATAAACCTATAAACAAAACACCGAGGGAAACCTCGGTGTTTTTCATTATTCACTATTCATTTAATTCTGCTTGTATACAAATTACTTATATGGTATAATTTTTATATCAATTATTAAGGAGATAATTATGCAGGATATCAATGAAATTAAAGACAGCATTTGCGATGTGTGTCATAAAATGTGGCAGCTCGGCTGGGTTGCCGCTAATGACGGTAATGTAAGCGTCAGGCTTGACGACGGAAGAATTATTGCTACGCCGACCGGCATAAGCAAATCCTTCATAACTACTGACAAACTCATTATACTTGACGGCGAGGGTAATGTGCTTGAAGCGCAGGAGGGGTACAGACCCTCAAGTGAAATTAAAATGCACCTTCGCTGCTACGAAAAACGCGACGATGTGTTCAGTGTTATTCATGCGCATCCGCCCGGAGCAACGGGCTTTGCAGTTGCGCATAAAGCCATGGATATGTACAATATGATTGAGGATGTCGCTGTAATCGGCTCGGTACCTCTTACGCCTTACGGTACGCCGTCAACTGTTGAGGTGCCCGATGCCATTGAGCCGTATCTTGAGGAGCATGATGTGATGCTTCTTGAAAATCACGGCGCGCTCGCTGTCGGCAGTGATGTTATCACTGCATTTTACCGTATGGAGAGCCTTGAGCTCTGGGCAAAAATTACAATTAACGCGGTAATTCTCGGCGGAAGCTTTGATATCAGCAATGAGAATATCCAAAAGCTTATTGACCTTCGGGGTTACTATAAGGTTACGGGAAGGCATCCCGGTCATAAGGTGTTCAATCCCGAAGATAAAATGCTCCATAAGAAAGGGGATAATTAAATGTTAAAGGGTATTTCCAAAATCATTTCACCTGAGCTTTTAAAGGTGCTTTGCGAGATGGGCCACGGCGATGAGCTTGTTATAGCCGACGGTAATTTCCCCTGCGAAAGCGTAGGGAAAAACGCTGTCGTTATCCGTGCTGACGGGTGCGGTGTTCCCGAGATGCTTGAGGCTGTGCTTGCGCTTGTCCCACTTGACGCCTATTCCGAAAAGCCGGTTGCGCTTATGGAGGTCGTTAAAGGCGATACCGTGCCTACGCCTGAGATATGGGCGCAGTACGATGCTATTCTGAATAAATACGAAAAGGATAATTGCGATATTGAGTATATGGAGCGCTTTGCCTTTTATGAAAGGGCGAAAAACGCTTATGCCATTATCGCAACAGGTGAGGAGGCAGTATATGCAAATGTACTGCTTAAAAAGGGCGTGGTTAAATGAAAACCGTATTAGCTTTTGATTTCGGCGCCTCGAGCGGAAGGGCGATAAAAGCCTTATGCGACGGCTCGAAAATAACCTGTGAAGAGATACACAGGTTCGATAACATTCCGCTTGAAGCCGACGGCCATATTTATCACGATGTTGAAATGATTATGGCAGAGGTGAAAAAAGCGATTAAAAAGGCGGGGAGGGTTGACTCCCTTGCTTTTGACACCTGGGGTGTTGATTATGCGCTCCTTGACGAAAACGGGGACTTGTTAAATCCTCCTTATCATTACAGGGACGGGCGTACAAGTAATGCGATTGAAAAAGCGGAGAATATACTCACCGCCGACAGGCTTTACAGTCTGACGGGTAATCAGATAATGAGTATAAACACGCTCTTTCAGCTTATCTGCGACGGCAGTCTTAATAAGGCTGACAAGCTTCTTTTTATGCCCGACCTTTTTTCCTTCCTTCTTTGCGGTGAAAAGGTGTGCGAAAAGACAATTGCTTCAACCTCACAGATGCTCAGCCCTGAAACGCAGGATTTCAGCGATGAGGTTTTAACTGCGTTTTCGATTGATAAAAAGCTCTTTGCGCCTCTTACGGAAAGCGCAAGCGTGATAGGGGATTATGAAGGTATAAAGGTCGTTTCTGTCGCAGGGCACGACACTCAGTGCGCAGTGGCGGCAATGCCCTGCGCGGATGAAAAAAACGCCGCTTTTCTTTCCTGCGGTACATGGTCGCTCATAGGCTGTGAGCTTGATAAGCCCGTCCTGAGCAGAGAGAGCTGTGAGCTTGGACTTTCAAATGAGCTTGGCGCAAACGGTAAAATAAACTACCTGAAAAATATAAGCGGACTCTGGCTTATTCAGGAAACAAAGCGCGACTACGCAAAAAAAGGCGAAAGCTACTCTTATAATGAGCTTGAACAGCACGCAAGAATTGCAGAGCCTTTCAGGTGCTTTGTTGACTCTGATTCACCCCTGCTGTCCGCCCACGGAAATCTGCCTGACAAAATCAGGGAATACTGCAAAAAAACAGGGCAGTGCGTACCCGAAAGCGTCGGTGAGATTGTGCGCTGTATATATGAAAGTCTTGCGCTCAAGTACAGACTTGCGCTTGAACAAATAAGCCGCTGTACAGGTAAGAGCTTTGATGTGCTTCACCTTCTCGGCGGCGGTACCAAGGACGGCTTTTTGTGTCAGATGACTGCCGACAGTCTTGGTATTCCTGTAATCTCAGGACCTGTCGAGGCAACGGCGCTCGGCAATATAATTCTTCAGCTTATTGCGCTTGGCGAGCTTGAAAGCGTGGACTGCGGAAGACGCATTATTGCCGAGAGCGAAAAACTCACCCGATATATCCCTGAAAGCAGGCTTGACTGGGATAATGCATATAAAAAATATATTGATATAATTAAGTAGGAGGGAACACTATGTTATATCCTAAAATCGGAATAAGACCTGTAATTGACGGCCGCTGGGGAGGCGTCAGAGAAAGTCTTGAAAATCAGACCATGGGAATGGCTGAGTCAGCCAAAAAGCTTATCGAAGCCAATGTGAGGTATCCTGACGGAACACCCGTTAAGTGCGTTATCAGCGATACAACAATCGGCGGCGGTGCCGAAGCGGCAAAGTGCGCAGAGCAGTTTGCCGGGGAAAATGTTGTCGCAACTCTTTCGGTTACACCCTGCTGGTGCTACGGCTCCGAAACCTTTGATATGGACCCGCAGACGATTAAAGCCGTTTGGGGCTTTAACGGAACTGAAAGACCGGGTGCTGTTTATCTTGCTGCCGTTATGGCTGCATATGCACAAAAAGGGCTGCCCGCTTTTTCAATTTACGGTAAGGATGTAAAGGATATTACCGATACCGAAATACCCGAAGATGTCGCTGAGAAAATCCTTCGCTTTGCTCACTGTGCTGTCAGCGTTGGCTGGATGAAAAATAAGTCGTATGTAAATTTCGGAGGAATTGCAATGGGTATTGCAGGCAGTTACTGTAATGCCGATATGTTCCAGAAGTATTTCGGTATACGCGCCGAATGGGTTGATATGACGGAGATTATCCGCCGTATAACTCTTGAAATATACGATAAGGACGAATATGAAAAGGCTCTTCAGTGGATTAAGGAGAACTGCAAAGAGGGCTTTGACTGTAACGAGGGTAAGAAGCTCCCCGAAATCATTACGAAATCAAAGGTTGTCGCTCCCGATAAGGACTGGGAATTCATCGCAAAAATGACAATTGTTATGCGCGATATTTTATACGGCAATAAAAAGCTTGACGAACTCGGCTGGCACGAGGAGGCGCTCGGAAAGAATGCTGTTGCAGGCGGATTTCAGGGTCAGCGTCAGTGGACTGACTGGCTTCCGAACGCTGACTTTACGGAAGCAATTATGGCAAGCACATTTGACTGGAACGGAAGAAAACAGCCCACTCCCTTTGCTACTGAGAACGATACATTAAACGGCGTGGCAATGATGCTCGGAACTCTCGTATCGGGCAGTGCGCCCTGCTTCCATGATGTGCGTACATACTGGAGCCCCGACGCGTGCGAGAGGGTTACAGGCGTGCGTCCAAACGGAAAGGCGCAGAACGGTTTTATCCACCTTATCAATTCGGGCGCAACTGCGCTTGACGGCAGCGGCGCTTCAAAAAATGCAAAGAACGAGGGCTGTATGAAGCCTTTCTGGAAAATGACCGACGAGGATATCAAGGCTTGCCTTAACGCTACCGACTGGTGCCGCGCAAACTATGAATACTTCCGCGGCGGCGGTTTTTCAAGTCATTTCAGATGCAGAGCCGAAATGCCTGTAACAATGCTGCGAGTTAATGTTGTTGACGGTATCGGACCCGTGCTTCAGCTTGCGGAGGGTTACACGGTTGACCTTCCCGATGAAATCCATAATGTTATAGACAGGCGCACTGACCCAACATGGCCCACAACATGGTTTGTACCGAATCTTACGGGCAAGGGTGCTTTCAAGGATGTTTACAGCGTTATGGCAAATTGGGGCGCTAACCACGGCGTAACCGTATACGGACATATCGGAGCGGATTTGATTACGCTTGCGTCAATGCTCAGAATTCCCGTAAATATGCACAATGTTGACGATAGCCGCATATTCAGACCTCATTCGTGGTCAGGCTTTGGCACTGAGGACGCCCAGTCCGCAGATTACCGTGCCTGCGCAACCTACGGTCCTATGTATAAATAAGTTCAAAACATTAGGCGAGGTGCGGTAACGAAGGTTAGGTTTTGACTTCGTCTTTTTTAACCTCTTTAATATTTTGCCATTTCAAAAAATTGTTTCAATTATTGTAAACTGTATATTGACTTTTAAATATAAGAGTGATAGTATAGTCATTAAAGATTGATAAATCTTTAACAATCTATTTTTGGAGGCAATCTTATGGCAAGATTTACTTTACCCCGTGATGTATATCACGGTGAAAATGCGCTTGAGGCGCTCAAAAACTTCAAGGGTAAGAAGGCGATTATTTGTGTCGGCGGCGGCTCAATGAAGCGCTTCGGTTTCCTTGACAAGGCTCAGGCTTATCTTGAGGAAGCCGGCATGGAGGTTAAGATTTTTGACGGCATTGAGTCCGACCCCTCGGTTGATACAGTAATGCGCGGTGCGGCGGTTATGCAGGAATTTGAGCCCGACTGGATTGTTGCAATCGGCGGCGGCTCACCAATCGACGCTGCTAAGGCAATGTGGATTAAGTATGAGTATCCTGATTGCACATTTGAGGATATGTGCAAGGTGTTCGGTATTCCCGAGCTTCGCAGGAAGGCTCACTTCTGCGCTGTATCATCAACTTCAGGTACAGCAACCGAGGTTACCGCTTTCTCAATTATTACCGACTATGAAAAGGGTATCAAGTATCCTATCGCTGACTTTGAAATCACACCCGATGTTGCAATTGTTGACCCGGCGCTTGCACAGACAATGCCGCAGAAGCTTGTTGCACACACAGGTATGGACGCTATGACTCACGCTATTGAGGCATATGTTTCAACTGCTAACTGCGATTATACCGACCCGCTTGCAATTCACGCTATTGAGATGATTATGAAGGACCTTGTTCCGTCATATAACGGCGACAAGGATGCAAGAAACCGTATGCACAACGCACAGTGCCTTGCAGGTATGGCGTTCTCAAATGCACTTCTCGGTATCGTTCATTCAATGGCGCATAAGACGGGCGCTATCTTTGCGGATTACGGCGCGCATATTATTCACGGCGCAGCGAACGCTATGTATCTTCCTAAGGTAATAGCATTCAACGCAAAGGATGAAACAGCGAAGAAGAGATACGGTGTTATCGTTGATTATATGGGTATTGCCGATAAGAATGCTACCGACGATGAGAAGGTTGCCGCTCTTATCGCTTATCTCAGAAAGATGAACGATGACCTTAATATTCCTCACTGCATTAAGAATTACGGTGCTGACAGCTATCCGACAGAGCAGGGCTTCGTACCTGAGGAGGTATTCCTTGAAAGGCTTCACGACATTGCAGTTAACGCAATTGCCGACGCCTGCACAGGCTCAAATCCCCGTCAGCCTTCTGTTGAGGAGATGGAGAAGCTTCTCAAGTGCTGTTACTATGACACTGAGGTAGATTTCTAAAGTATATATGATTAAAGAAAAACCGTTTCGGGAGAAATTCCGAAACGGTTTTTAATTTGGTTAATTCGATATTTTTATTATTTCGTCAAATACAGCGGTCATTTTTTTGCTGATATTCTGGTCGATATGAAGGCAGCCGAAATACCAGTGCATATAGTCGATATTCTTCATAAGCTCCTGAAGGTATGTGTTGAGCGGAGTTATGTTCAGGTCCTGCTTATTGTTGCGCTGTCTTAGTATGTCCTTAGCAATTGTAGGCGGTTCATAGGTGAGGATGTAGTTTATATTCCTCTGTGTGTTTTCAAGGTTTTCCACGCCGTTTTTAAGCTCCTCGGCGCTTGGAAGCTCAGCCTCCCACCAGCTCTCGCCTGCGATTCTCAGAGACGCGTCGTCGCTTTCGCCGCCGCCCATAACAAAGAAGGTTTTGCCCTCAAGGGTAAATATCTCGCCGCGCATAAGGTGATATATATTTTTAGCTATTTTATGTGCGTTTCCGCCCTTCCATCTGTATGGCTGATATGAGTTTAATACATCAAAATTCTCGTGAGCGCCGTCAACGAAGCAGATTGTGTACTTGCGCTTTTTGAGCCATTCAAGATTTTTCTTTTCATTTTCATCCTGCGGATTCCATATGAAACCGAAATCGCCGCAAATGATTAAATAATCCTTCTCGCCAAGCTTGCTGAGCTTAGAGCTTTTCAGACGGCTTATGTCGCCGTGAGTATCTCCTGTTATATAAATCATAAAATTCTCCGAAAAATGTAAATAGGTCTTTTAATTACCCTGAAAAAATGTTATTATTAAATATATTACTATTCTATATTTTTTACAGTTAGGTGTCAAGTCTATGAAAAAAACACTTTCACTATTCTTAGCATTTGTTATTATTCTTTCAACATTCGTTTTTACGCCGTTAGTATCCGAGGCGGCGCTTTATACACCCGACCAGACTATCTATGCGCATGCGTATATGCTTATAAATCTTGACGACTCCGATTATCCCGTCGTTGCCGAGCAGAATGCCGACGAGAGATTATATCCCGCGTCGCTTACAAAAATCGCAACAGCTATGGTTGTTCTCAATAAGGTAAGCGACCTCTCGCAAAAAACCGTAATGACCCAGACGGCGTATGACCAGAGCATCGGCACGGGCGCACAGGTTGCAGGTATAGAAGTCGGCGAGGAGCTTTCGATAGAAACGCTGCTCTATCTCACAATGGTACATTCAGCCTGCGACGCCTGCGAGGTGCTTGCCGAATTCGTCAGCGGAAGTAAGGAGAGCTTTGTGGCTGAGATGAATGCTTGGGCGCAGTCGCTCGGCTGTAAGGATACGAATTTTGTTAACCCTGACGGTCTGCATGACCCGAATCACTATACAACGGCGCGCGATATGTCGCTTATGACTCTTGAGGCGCTTAAAAACGAAACCTTTGTAAAAATCTCAACAACCACCTCGGTTGAATTCCACGGCTACACTCTGCCGCATACCAACTTAATGCTTCAGCCGGGGTATATCACATATTACTATGAGTACGCACAGGGCATTAAAACAGGCTCGACAGAAGAGGCTGAATACTGCGTAATCACCAAGGCTTCAAAGAACGGCTATAATTATCTTGCCATTGTTATGAAGTCGCCCCAGCAGGAAATCAACGGCGAATCCTATAAGACCAAATGCTCCTTCGTTGACGCAAAAACCCTTTTTGAATGGGCTTTCAACAGCCTCAAGTATACTACGCTTGTCCGTAAGGACGAGGTTATCGGTGAGGTTAATGTCAAGGACGGTAAGGACGCCGACACTGTTCAGCTTGTTGCGAAGGACGATGTAAACGAGATTGTCCCGGCAGGGCTTGATATGTCCTCAATTATCTACGATTTCAAGGATAAGCCCGAGGAGGTAAACGCTCCCGTTTCCAAGGGAGAGCAAATCTGTACAGCCGATATCCTCTACGGCAATGAGGTTGTCGCAACGGTGGATTTGGTTGCGGCGCAGACTGTTGAGCTTTCGACCTTCCTGAAGGTGATAAATGCCGTCAAGGCGTTTTTCTCATCGCTGATAGTCAAGGTTATTTTAATTCTTCTTGTGCTTTTTGCCATTATTTATGTCCTTCTTCTCGTTAATTCCTTCTCCAAGAAAAAGCAGAAGAGAAAGAAGATTAATAAGCGTAACGACAGCAGGGATGTCTATCTCGACGATAATGACGATTTACCGCCGCCAA
The DNA here is from genome assembly GCA_902791235.1 of Oscillospiraceae bacterium. Lineage (GTDB taxonomy): Bacteria > Bacillota > Clostridia > Oscillospirales > Acutalibacteraceae > Eubacterium_R. The sequence goes on along the minus strand of CADAUV010000027.1, from coordinate 12,019 downwards.
AAAGATATAACTAAATTCAGCCTCGGCATTATATACAAATAGTGCCGGGGCTTTTTATTTATAATTAACAAAGATTAATTATTTTAAAATTTTTTGTCCAAAAAAGCAGCGAAAATCCCGACGGTACTAAAACGACAACCTCAAAAACAGAGTATACGGATGTTATAAAAACAAAGTAACAGGCGGCTGAAAAAATGCAAATGCAGAGAAATCTGCATTTGCATTTTTAATTTGCGTCGTTATCCCACGGCCACGGGTTTTTGAGCCAGTCGTCGCTGTTGAGTCCGTTAAGCGTGAGCGGGCCGAACTGCTTTTCGTATTCCTCTAAAACTGCGTCGTACTTTTTCTTTGTGTTGTCAAAAAGCTCCTGCGCCTCGCTGTTTTGCGGATGAGTATCAAGGAAGAGCCTGTACTCCTGCATTGAAAAGCCAAGCGACGAGAGTCTTCTCAAAAGCTTATCCTTGCTCATTTTTCACCATCCTTCCGCAGAAGGGCTTGTTAAGAGCGGGAAAGATTGTTCCGTTTTCAAGACCCTTGTCGCCGTCGTAAACTATAAGCTCAAGCTGGAGCGGTACATATGCCATTGCAAGCGATATTTCCTCGGGAAAGGCTTCTGCCTTGTCGTCCTTCAGGAAGCTCGGCTTGAATAAATCTGTAAAGCTATCCATATAAATCTCCTTTAATGAATTTGCAATCTTGTTGCTACTTTATACTATGACAAATCCTTTTATTTGATAAAAGGCAGATTTCCTTTTTAGAGCAGGAAGGCATTTTCTCATATAATGTATAAGAGGTTAAAAATCTGGTAATAGTAAAACTGAAAGCACGGTACAGGATACCGTTTTGTAAGGGTGATTATATGTCAGTAAAACGAGGCGATATTTACTATGCGGATTTAAGTCCCGTCGTAGGCTCCGAGCAGGGAGGCGTAAGACCTGTGCTGATAGTACAAAACGATGTCGGCAACAGATTTTCGCCGACCGTTATTGCCGCCGCCATCACATCTCAAAGGGATAAGAATAATCTGCCGACTCATATTGAACTGAATGCAAGCACCTGCGGTCTTGCTAAGGACAGCATAGTCCTTCTTGAACAGGTGCGAACGATAGATAAACGCAGACTTAAAGAAAAAATGGGGACCCTGCCGGATAACGATATGGGCAGGATTAACGAAGCGCTGAGCGTATCCTTCGGGCTGTAAACTTTTAGTTGTTTTATTTATAAATATATGCTATTATAATCTTAAATATCAAAATTTAGGTGAATAATATGTATAAAATTGCAAGATTTGAGAAGGTTTCCTATGAGCAGTTCAAGAATGACTGGCTCAAGATTTTTCCCGAAACTGAGGATGTAAGAGAAATATATGACTGCATAAAGCTACCTAAGAGGGCGACCTCGGGTTCAGCAGGATATGATTTTTTTGCACCTGCCGATATAGAGTTTGTAAAAGGTAAGTCCACCCTTGTCCCTACGGGTATTCGCGCCTATATCGAGGAGGGCTGGGTGCTTTCTATTTATCCGCGCTCAGGTCTTGGCTTCAAGCACCGCTGCCAGCTTGACAATACAGTGGGCATTATCGACGCTGATTATTATAATGCTCTTAATGAGGGCCACATTATGATTAAGATAAGCTGTGATGCCCACGATGAAGGACATCGCCTTGAGGTAGGCAGCGGAGAAGGCTTTGCTCAGGGTATATTTACACAGTTTGGTATAACCTATGACGATGATGCAGACGGAGTAAGAAGTGGCGGATTTGGCTCAACAACAGAAAAGAAATAAGCTTTTGACAAAGCCTGCGGTTATCTGCCTGCTGGCGCTTTTGTCCTGCGCACTGTGGGGAAGCGCTTTCCCCGTGATTAAAATAGGGTATACTCTTTGGGGCGTGCCGTCGGGCGATTACGCTTCTCAGATACTCTTTGCAGGTATTCGTTTCACTTTCGCAGGAGTTTTAACTCTTATCGCAGGCAGCCTTATATCTAAAAAAGCACTGCTTCCGAAAAGGGGGAGTATCAGGAATATATTTGTGCTTTCACTTTTTCAGACAGTGCTTCAGTACATATTTTTCTATATCGGACTTGCGAGGACTACGGGTACAAAAAGCTCTGTAATAAACGGCGTAGGCGTGTTTTTCTCAGTCCTTTTGGTAACGGCTGTTCTGAAGCAGGAAAAGCTTACCGCGGCAAAAGCGCTCGGCTGTGCGCTCGGCTTTGGCGGAGTAGTTCTCATCAATCTTAATAACGGCGGTATTGACGGAGGCTTCTCATTTTTCGGCGAGGGCTTTATTATCCTTTCTGCGCTCTCGTACGCAATATCGGGAGTGCTTATTAAAAGCTATTCACGCACGGAAAGTCCCGTAACTTTAAGCGGATTTCAGTTTTTTGTCGGCGGAATAGTGATGACGCTTTTCGGACTTGCCCTTGGCGGCAGGCTTTCCGGTGGCGGCGCGAGGGGAATAATCCTTCTTGCATACCTTGCCTTCCTGTCTGCCTGTGCCTATACGGTCTGGGGAATACTTCTCAAGTATAACCCTGTTTCAGGTGTTACGGTATACTCCTTTATGACGCCTGTTTTTGGCTGCATTATGTCAGCGCTGATGCTCGGCGAAAGCCTGAAGGGCTCCGCCGTTAACACTCTTATTTCATTAATTCTTGTTTGCGCGGGAATTTTCCTTGTGAACAGAAAAAATAAATATACGGAGAAAAGCTATGAAAGCTAAAATGACGCTCGCCAAAGAATTTAAAACAGGCGACATCGACAAGAGAATCTACGGCTCTTTTATTGAGCATCTCGGCAGGGCGGTTTACGGCGGTATCTTTGAGCCGGACCATGAAACTGCCGATGAGGACGGCTTCCGCAAGGATGTAATCGAGCTTGTGAAGGAGCTGAATGTTCCGATTGTGAGGTATCCTGGCGGTAATTTTGTATCGGGCTATAACTGGGAGGACGGCGTCGGTCCTGTTGAAAACAGACCGAAAAAGCTTGACCTCGCATGGGGTACAACTGAGCCGAACACCTTTGGTACTAACGAGTTTATGAAATGGTGCAAGAAGGCGAATACCGAATGTATGATGGCGGTTAACCTCGGCACGCGCGGTCCCGACGAGGCGAGAAATCTTCTTGAGTATACGAACCATAAGGGCAATTCTTACTGGTCGGATTTAAGAAAGGCTCACGGCTATAACGACCCATGGGATATAAAGCTCTGGTGCCTCGGTAACGAAATGGACGGCGGATGGCAGATGGGCGCAAAAACAGCCGTTGAATACGGAAGAACGGCGCTCGAGGCATCCAAGCTTATGAAGTGGACTGATGACAGGATTGAAACCGTTCTCTGCGGCTCATCAAGCAGAAACTCACCGACCTTCGGCGAGTGGGAGGCAACCTCTCTTGATATCGCTTACGATTCTGTCGACTATGTTTCGCTTCATCAGTATTACGGTAACCACGACGGCGACACAATGTCCTATCTTGCGCGTACGCTTGAGCTTGAGGATTTCATCCATACGGTTATTTGTGTTTGCGATTACATAAAGGGAAAGCGCCGCTCGAATAAAACCATCAGCCTCTCCTTTGATGAATGGAATGTATGGTATCATTCGGACAATGCGCCCTATGAGCGCTGGAGCTATGCGCCTGCAAGGCTTGAGGATATCTATAATTTTGAGGACGCTCTTCTCGTCGGCTCAATGATGATTACCTTCCTTCGCCATGCTGACAGGATTAAGATTGCTTGTCTTGCGCAGCTTGTTAATGTTATAGCACCCATTTTCACACAGACGGGCGGAGGGATTTTTAAACAAACTATATATTATCCCTTCGAGCATGTGAGCAATTTCGGCAGGGGAGTTGCTCTTAATCCCATCCTCAGTTGTGATAAATATGACTGCCAGGCGTTCACGGATGTTCCTTATCTTGAAAGCATTGCTACATATGATGAGGAAAAAGAGGAGATGACCGTTTTCTGCGTCAATAAGTCGATGGACGACAGCGCGCTGCTCAGCGTAAATCTTCTTGACTTTGATGGTTATAAGCCCTTTGAGTTTATCTCAATGGACGGATATGATAAAAACGATATAAACGGCTTTGACAATCCTTTTGTTAAGCCGCACAAAAACGAATTGCCGCTTATGGACGGCAGTGAGCTTACAGCTGAGCTCAAGCCCTTCAGCTGGAATGTGATAAGGCTTAAAAAGGAGGACTAATTATGACCACTTCACAAATTATGATTATGCTTGTAATCGGCATATATCTTGCCGCAATGGTGATTATCGGCGCCGTTTATTCAAAGCAGACGAATAATGTAGGCGACTTCTACCTCGGCGGAAGAAAGCTCGGACCGCTTGTAACAGCGATGAGCGCAGAGGCATCGGATATGTCAAGCTATCTTCTTATGGGACTTCCGGGTCTTGCATACCTTACGGGTATCGCTGATGTAGGCTGGACGGTTATCGGACTTGCGGTAGGTACATATGTCAACTGGCTTCTTGTTGCAAAGAAGCTTCGTAACTATTCGGCTCACTGTAACGCTATTACACTGCCCGAATTTTTCTCTAAGAGATATAAGGACGACAAGCATATGATTATGGCGGTTGCCGCAATTATGATTGTTGTATTCTTTGTTCCGTATACAGGCTCGGGCTTTGCAGCCTGCGGTAAGCTTTTCGGTACGCTTTTCGGCATTGACTATCATATTGCAATGATTGTTTCTGCGATTGTCATTGTCGGTTACACTTCTCTCGGCGGCTTTAATGCGGCTTCAACAACTGACCTTATTCAGTCAATCATTATGACGATTGCGCTTGTTATCGTGCTTGCTTTCGGCGTACAGCAGGCTGGCGGCGTTGACGCTGTTGTTACTAACGCCAACAGCCTTAACGGCTATTTCAATATGTTCCAGACGCATGATATTGCGACAAATACATCAAGCCCGTACACGCTCTTTACAATCTGCTCAACGCTTGCCTGGGGTCTCGGTTATTTCGGTATGCCTCATATCCTGCTCAGATTTATGGCTATCGAGGACCCGAAGAAGGTTAAGACTTCAAGAAGAGTTGCTTCCGTATGGGTTGTAATCTCAATGGCAATCGCTGTGCTTATCGGCGTTGTCGGAAGAGCTATGGTCGCAAACGGTGCAATTGACCCTCTCCCCGACAAACAGCATGAAACAATTATTGTTGTAATTTCAAACTTCCTTTCTCAGTTCGGTATTGTTCCTGCAATTGTTGCAGGCGTTATCCTTTCGGGTATTCTCGCCTCAACAATGTCAACTGCCGACAGCCAGCTTCTCGCTGCTTCCTCCGCTGTATCGGAAAATATCATCGGCGGTATTTTCGGCGTTAAGCTTAAGGAAAAGACCGAGGTTATTATTGCAAGAGCAACGCTCTTTGTCATTGCCGTTATCGGTATCGTTATCGCGTGGAATCCCGATTCCTCGGTATTTAAGATTGTATCCTTTGCATGGGCAGGCTTCGGCGCAGTATTCGGACCTGTAATGCTTCTCGCTCTTTTCTGGAAGCGCTCAAACAGATACGGCGCGTTTGCAGGTATGCTTACAGGCGGAATTATGGTATTCTTGTGGAAATTCGTAATTGCCGTAAATGTTCCTGCGCTTGCGGTTTATGAGCTTCTTCCGGCATTCGTTATCTCAATTATAGTTAATATCGTTGTATCTCTTGTAACTCCCGCGCCTTCAAAGGAAATCACGGACGAGTTTGAAGAGGTTAAGAAAATCAATAAAGCAATGAAATAATCCGTATCTGCGCGGAGGAAAACCCTCCGTCCGTAAAATAAAAAATTGCAGGGGAGGGTCTCCGTGCCCTCCCGTTTTTAAAGCTATGAAACAGTATTTAGAAGTAGGAAAAATTAATAACACTCACGGCATCAGGGGCGAGGTCAAGCTTCAATTATGGTGCGACGGCATAGAATATCTTAAACAGTTCAAAATTCTCTACCTTGACCCCGACGGTAAAAAGCCCGTCGGAGTGAAAGCGGTAAGACCTCAGAAGGATATAGCGATACTTAAGCTTGACGGCGTTGACTCAATAGAGCAGGCGCAGGAGCTTAAGGGCAGGGTGCTTTACGGTAACAGGGACGACGCCGAGATTGAAGAAAACGCAAATTATATCGCCGACCTTATCGGCTGCTATGTTGTGGATATTGATACCGGGGAGGAGTACGGCAGGGTTTGCGATGTTGTCAATTACGGCTCCTGCGATATCTATGATATCGAAAGCTGGGGTAAGCATACGCTGATTCCCGCAACGCCCGATATCGTTAAGGAAATCAACACCGAATATCAGGTTATAAGAATTAAGAAAATGAAGGGCTTATTTGATGAGGATTGATATACTTACACTCTTTCCCGATATGTGTAATTCCGTGCTTGGCGAGTCTATTATCGGCAGAGCAAGGCAGGCGGGGAAGGTTGAGATTAACTGTATAGACATCAGGGATTATACCCTTGATAAGCACCGCAGGGTGGACGACAAGCCCTACGGCGGCGGTATGGGTATGGTTATGGCGCCCCAGCCCATTTACGACTGCTTTGAGGCGCTGTGCAGGGAAACAGGCTGTAAGCCGCATCTGATTTATATGACGCCGCAGGGCAGGACTCTTACTCAGGAAAGGGTTAAGGAGCTTGCAAAGCTTGATAATATCGCAATTCTCTGCGGTCATTATGAGGGTGTTGACGAGAGGGTGATTGAGGCGCTTGAGCCTGAGGAAATCTCTGTCGGAGATTATGTTCTCACGGGCGGCGAGCTTCCGGCGCTCATTGTCGCCGATTCGGTTTCACGGATGCTTGACGGCGTCTTGAGCGACGATGAATGTTTCGAGGAGGAGAGCCATTTCAACTCTCTTCTCGAGTATCCTCAGTATACCCATCCGAGTGAATGGCAGGGCAGGAAGGTCCCTGAAATACTGCTTTCGGGTCATCACGCAAATGTAGAAAAATGGAGGCGCGAAAGGTCGCTTGAACGCACCTTTTTCAGACGCCCGGATATGCTCGAAAAAGCGGAGCTTAATGACAAAGACAGGGAATTTCTGTCGAAGCTTAAAAGAGATTAAATTTTTATGTGAAAATTGCACAAATAAGGCTGAAAATATTTAGTTGCAATTAACAAGTGCAACGAACTTTTAAAAAGTTATTGACCCTGTAAATTTTAGTGATATAATAATTACAGTGAAAATTAAATAATTAATACATTATATATTTTGGTTATTAATGAATGAGAGGTATTTATTATGTTCGTTAAAGATGTAAAGGTTGAAAATCAGGTTGGACTTCACGCTCGTCCTGCAACATTCTTTATTCAGAAGGCAAACGAATTCAAGTCAAGCATCTGGGTTGAGAAGGAAGAGAGAAGAGTCAACGCTAAAAGCCTTTTAGGTGTGCTCTCACTTGGCATTATGGGCGGTACTGATATCCGTATCATTGCTGACGGTGCCGATGAGGAAGAGGCTGTTGAGGGCCTTGTTTCTCTCGTTAAATCCGGCTTTACCGAGTAATAAGAATACATTTACATAAAGCACACTTTGGTGTGCTTTATTTTTTTATCAAAAAGGAGGTGGGGACTTGACTGAAAAAGAGCTTCGTAAAAAGGCAATGGCGCTGCCGCAGCAGCCGGGCGTCTATATAATGAAAAACAAAGATAAAAAAATTATATATATCGGCAAGGCGAAGAAGCTTAAAAACAGGGTTTCTCAGTACTTCGGTTCCCACACCAACCACGGCGTTAAGGTTTACCGTATGACGCAGAATGTTGATGATTTTGACTACATTCTCTGCGACAGTGAATTTGAAGCGCTCGTGCTTGAGGCTTCGCTTATTAAGCAGCATCAGCCTAAATACAACATTCTTTTAAAGGATGATAAGGGTTATCATTATATTAAAATAACCAAGGGCGATTTTCCTAAAATCCGTGAATGTAAAAAGATGGAAAACGACGGCGCGCAGTATCTCGGACCCTACACCTCGGGCTTTTCTGTCAAGCAGGCTGTTGAGGAAACGCTGAAGATTTTTAAGCTCCCGAGGTGTAATAAGCAGTTCCCGAGAGATTATAATAAAAGCCGCCCCTGCCTTAACGGTTTTATGGGTATTTGCTCCGCGCCCTGTGCAGGCAGGATTTCTCAGGAGGAATTCAGGGAGAGCATTTATTCTGCAATTGCTTTCCTCAAAGGCGGAAGCGTAAAGGCTGTAAAGGATATGCAGGCGCAGATGCTTGAATGTTCGGAGAATCTTCAGTTTGAGGAGGCTGCCAAGCTTCGCGACAGAATCAAGGCGATTAAAAACCTTGAGGAAAGGCAGAAGGTTGTTTCAATCAATGTTCCCGAGGAGGATGTATTCGCTCTTGTAAACGGCAATAAAAAAGCCTGCTTTGAGGTTATCCGCTTTGAGCAGGGTAAGCTTACCGATTCGGAATACTGGCTTATTGACGCGGTGGAGGATATTCCTGCTTCGCGCTTTGAGCTTATTGAGCGCTACTATTCAATGCGAAGCCGTATCCCGTCAAGAATTGCCGTTGACGGCGAGATTGAGGATGAGGAGCTTTTGCATCAGTACCTTGAAAGCGAGAGGGGAAAGAAGCTTGAGATTATTCATCCTCAGAAGGGCGAGCATCTTTCCATTGTAAATATGTGTATCAAAAACGCTAACGAGCATCTTGCACAGCAGCAGGGAAGGCTTGGCAGAGAGCTTGCAACGCTGGAGGAATTAAGACAGCTTCTCGGTCTTGAGAAGATTCCCGAATATATTGAATCCTACGATATTTCGCATACCTTCGGTGCTGATAATGTCGCAGGTATGATAGTTTTCCATAACGGCAGACCGATGAAAAGCGCATATAAGCGTTTCTCAATCAAGGGCTTTGACGGGCAGAACGATGTGGGCTCAATGAACGAGGTGCTCACAAGGCGCTTCAATCATTATTATAATGACGATGAGGACAGCACATTTAAGATTTTGCCTGACCTTATACTGCTTGACGGCGGTGAACCTCAGGTGAGGGCTGTGCTGCCCGTAATACGCTCTATGGGGCTTGATGTGCCCGTTTTCGGTATGGTAAAGGATAACAAGCACCGCACGCGCGCAATCGCTTTAAACGGTGGAGAGATAGAGATTAATTCGCACCGTCAGGTGTTCACTCTTGTGTCTACAATTCAGGAGGAGGTACACCGCTTTGCAATCACCTATCATCATAAGAAGCATACTAAAAGTACGCTTTCAACCTCGCTTACAAAGATTGACGGCATAGGCGACGCCAAGGCAAAAGCGCTTTTAAAGCATTTTAAAACAATCTCGGCAATTAAGAGCGCAAGTATATCCGAGCTTTCACAGGTTAAGGGTATAACCGTTAAGAACGCCGAGGATATTTTTAATTTTTATAATAATTAACTTGACTATTAATCTTATACTTTGTATAATTAATAAAGTATAAAGGTGGTATTCTGCCCTTTTGTACTTGATAGGAAGAAATAAAATGATGCGTGTTATTACCGGCTCTGCACGAGGCAGAAGACTTGAAACCCTCTCGGGTGAGGAGGTTACAAGGCCAACAACTGAATCCACAAAGGAAGCGATTTTTTCAATGCTTCAGTTTGAGCTTGAGGGCAGGCGTGTTCTTGATTTGTTCGCAGGCTCGGGACAGCTCGGTATCGAGGCTCTTTCCAGAGGTGCAAGCGAGTGCGTCTTTGTTGAGAATAACAAGCAGGCGATGAAAATTGTTGAAAATAATATTTCGCACTGCGGCTTTAAGGCTCAGTCAAGGACGGTAATATCCGACGCACAGTCATTTTTAATGAGACAGGGTGAATTTGACATCGCCTTTCTCGACCCTCCTTATAACAAGGGCTTACTTGATAAATGCCTTTTGCTTCTCCTTTCGCATATGAGTGATGACGGCGTTATTGTCTGTGAGTACTCGGTGCAGGAAAGTCTGCCTGAAAAGCTTGACGGCTGGTATGCGGACAGGGTAAGGCGTTACGGAAAAACAATGGTGAGCCTTTACCGAAAGGAGATTTGAATGAAAATTGCTATATGCCCGGGCAGCTTTGACCCGATGACCCTCGGTCATCTCGACATTGTTGAAAGGGCTTGTGAGATTTTTGATAAGGTTATTGTTCTTGTTATGAGCAACAGCTCAAAGAACTCCGTTTTCACGGTTGATGAGAGGATTGAGCTTATAAGAAAATGCGTTAAAAGCGATAAGGTAGAGGTTGACACCTATAACGGACTGCTTGTTGATTACGCAAAGAATAATAACGCAACCGTCATTGTTAAGGGACTTCGCGCCGTTTCTGATTTCGATTACGAATTCCAGCAGGCGCTTATTAATAAAAGTCTGTATCCGAGAATTGAAACTGTTTTTCTTCCCGCAAGGGGCGACAATATGTTTCTTTCCTCAAGTATGGTTAAGGAGATTTGCCGTCTTAACGGCGACATTTCACCCTATGTGCCAAAAGAAATAGTAAATGATATTTATTTAAGATGTAAAGGAGATAACTGATATGACAAATACCGATATTTTACTTGAAGATTTAGAGGATGTTCTTGACGACGCTACCTCAATACCGCTCAGTAAAAAGTTTGCAGTTGATGTGGACAAGATTAAGACCATTATCGAGGATATCCGTCTTAACACTCCGCAGGAGATTAAGCAGGCAAAGGCTATCGTTGATTCAAGAAACAGCATTATCGACGAAGCTAATAAAAAGGCTGCTGACATCGTAGCTGAGGCTCAGGAGCAGGCTCGCGAGCTTGTTACACGCGACCAGATTACTCAGGCTGCACAGGCTGAGGCTGCAAATATTCTTGCAAAGGCTAAGGAGCAGGGCGACCAGTACATCACCGACGCTCAGAATCAGGCTGCTGAAATTCTTTCAACAAAGACTAATGAGGCTAATGAGATTGTTACAAACGCTCAGAATGAGTCAAGAGCAGTTCTCAAGGCAGTTAACAATTATGCCGACGAGACTCTCCTTTCTATCGACGATTCACTCTATAAGGCTCTCTCAGATGTGCGCCGTATCCGCAACGGACTCATGAACAGTCGTAATAAGAAAAACGACTGATAACATCAATTCCTTTCAAAGAAAACTCCCGAGGGTTAAACCTCGGGAGTTTTCTTTCATTGGTCTTCAGCACAGAATAAACCCCCAGTTCTACTGGGGGAATGAAAACGCTTTAGTAAAAATAAGACCGGCGAGCTAAATGCAAGCTTGGTCTTCAGCACAGAATAAACCCCCAGTTCTACTGGGGGAATGAAAACGCTTTAGTAAAAATAAGACCGGCGAGCTAAATGCAAGCCGAGAGTATTGGCGAAAAATAAACCTCCAAGTATAATAGGAAACGGTTTGGCAGCCGCGTTACCTAAAACACAGGAGGTTTAAAGCAATGAAAAACAAAGGGAATAATGAAATAAAACACACAGCACATTCAAGTTACAGATGTCAGTATCATATAGTGTTTGCACCGAAGTATCGAAGAAAAGAGATATACGGACAAATCAAAAAAGATATCGGAGAAATCATAAGAAAACTATGTGAACAAAAAGGCGTAGAAATCATAGAAGCAGAAGCGTGCAAAGACCACATACACCTTTTGGTGTCAATTCCACCGTACTTAAGTGTAGCACAATTCATGGGATATCTCAAGGGGAAAAGCAGTTTAATGATTTTCGACCGACACGCAAATTTGAAGTATAGATATGGCAACAGGCATTTTTGGTGCAGAGGATACTATGTAGATACAGTCGGTCGAAACAAGCGAGTGATAGAGGAATACATCAAAAATCAACTGGAAGAAGATTTTGCAAGCGACCAAGTGTCACTCAAAGAGTATGTAGACCCGTTCACGGGTAACAAGAATAAATAAGCAAAAGAAAAACAGCCGCACGTGAGCGGCTGCTTGAAAAGGTAATGCACTGCCAAACTTCAGTGCCGACTTTCAGTCGGCGAGCCAGTAGGCGGCCCTTTTAGGGCCTGTGCAAACCACCAGTTTCACTGGTGGTTATGATTT
>CADAUV010000026.1 GCA_902791235.1 Oscillospiraceae bacterium | reverse complement strand
CGTTTCAGGTAACGGTCTGCGACACCGACGGCAATGCGGTCATATTCGAGAATGTCCGGAACGGAGACCGTCTCACACTCCCGGAAGGAAAAATATATAATCCGGCTGTCCGGCCTATATATGAGCCGGCGAAAAATGCGAACTGAATGCCGCAGGAGGATATCATGTCTGCGATCGAAATACACGATCTGAAAAAAACATTCCGGCTCTACACCGACCGCGGCAGCTCGCTCAAGGAAAAGCTGCTCTCGAAGCAGCGCCGGCATTACGAAACGCGCACCGTGCTGGACGGCATCTCGCTGACGGCTGCCCCCGGCGAGGTGATCGGGCTGATCGGCAAAAACGGCAGCGGCACTGTCTTTTTCACGGGCTGTAATCTTCGCTGCGTATATTGTCAGAATTATGAGATTAGCCGTGAGCTTAAAGGTAAAGAGGTCAGCGCTTTTCAGCTTAAAAGAATTTTTGAAGACCTTATTGAGCAGGGAGCTGAAAATATTAATCTTGTAAATCCGACTCATTATGCAGACAGGCTTGCGGAACTTCTCGGGGATTTTGCTTCGCCTGTTCCGATAGTTTATAATTCGAGCGGTTACGAGAGTGTTGAAACGCTTAAAAAGCTTCGCGGAAAAATTGATATTTACCTTCCTGATTTTAAGTATACAAGGTCAGATAAGGCGCAAAAATATTCACTTGCACCCGATTATCCCGAGGTCGCAAAAAAAGCAATTCTTGAAATGCGCTCTCAGGTAGAGGACAGCTTTGATGAGCGCGGTATGATGCAAAGCGGTCTTATCGTGCGCCATCTCATACTTCCGCAGAATACTAATTCAAGCCTTGAGGCGCTCGGCTGGCTCAGTGATAATCTGAAGGATACCTGCGTTTCTTTAATGGCGCAGTATGTACCCTGCGGCAATCTTGAGGAGTATCCCGAGCTCAATCGCAAAATCACCGAAAGGGAATATAATAAGGTGCTTTCTTTCGCTCTTTCAAAGGGCATTGATAAGCTCTTTATACAGGAGCTTGCCTCCGCCGATAAAAAATTTATTCCCGCATTTGATTTTACGGGGATAGTGTGATATAATGATTAGGATTAAAGGGCGGACAGGCTTCGCTCAAAAAATATAAGGAAAGAGGGAAATTTTATGAAAAAGTTTTTCGCAGAATTCAAGGAGTTTATTGCAAAAGGAAATGTTCTTGACCTTGCAGTAGGCGTTATCATCGGCGGTGCTTTCAGCGCAATCGTTACGGCTCTTACTGACAATATCATCAATCCGATTATTGCAATTTTCGGCGGTACAAACATTGACGGACTTGCTATTCAGCTTGTCGAGGGCAATGAGGCTACCAAGATGGACTTCGGCGCATTCATAAGCGCTATCATCAATTTCTTAATTATGGCGTTAATCATCTTCCTTATTGTCAAGTCGGTTAATAAGGCTATGGCAATCGGCAAGAAAAAAGAGGAAGAAGAGGAAGAGGTTACAACAAAGGAGTGCCCGTTCTGTAAGAGCGAGATTCCGCTTGATGCAACAAGATGTCCGCATTGTACCTCTGAGCTTCCTGCCGAGGAAGAGGAATAATAAATATTCGGGGCACTTTGGGGCACCTTGCGACGGGCGCCCCTGAGGCGCCCTGTTTTTTCTGATAAATTTTTAAAGGAGAGATTTTATGAATATCAAAGAATACCATTTCCCGTCGGCAACAGGGGAATGTGAGATTTACGGAAATGTGTATACTCCTGACGATTCACAGGTTGATGTCGTTCTTGCGCTCCATCACGGTATGGCTGAGCATCAGAAAAGATACAGGGATTTTCTTGAATACTTAACATCAAATCATATTGCAGTGTATTTCAGCGATATGGCAAATCACGGCGAATCAAATCAGGATATAGAGAAAACAGGCTACTTCGGCACAAAGGACGGCTACAAGGAGCTTGTAAACGATTTCAGGACCGTTTTCGATATGGCAAGGAATGATTATCCCGATAAGAGAATTGTTGTTATGGGTCATTCAATGGGCTCGTTTATTGTTCGCTGCTTTGCTTCGTGGTGCTCGGAATGTGATTATGAAAAAGCAATCTTTATGGGTACGGGCGGACCTAATCCGCTTGCGCCTCTCGGCAGCCAGCTTTCGGCTCTTACAGCGAAGACTAAGGGCGTGCTTTATAAGTCGCAGACCCTTGATTCTCTTACCTTCGGCTCTTATAACTCAAAATTTGAGGGCAGAACAAAATTTGACTGGCTTACCCGTGATAAGAGCATTGTCGACGCGTATATTCAGGATGAATACTGCGGCTTCAAGTTTTCTGCACAGGGTATGAACGACCTTGTTAAGATTAATGTTGCGGCAAATTCGGACGAGTGGTATTCAAAGCTTCCTGATGACAGGGCATATCTCATAATCAGCGGCGAGATGGACCCCGTCGGCGAGTACGGCAAGGGCGTAAGAAAGGTTTATGACAAGCTTATTAAGACAGGGCACAGCAAGGCTGAGCTCAAGCTTTATCCCAATTGCAGACACGAGGTCTTAAACGAGCTTAATAAGGACGAAGTATATAAAGATGTGCTTGACTTCATTCTTAAATAATTCATACAGTATTACAGCGCGTTTATGCCCTTTTTCAAGAGTCTGAGGCAGGAAAAATGCACAATTTTTCCTGCCTTTTTTTGTGCATTTTACATCTGCTCTTTATTTTTAAAATATGCTATAATCATTATGGTTTAATCTATACAGGTGGTGGTTGTATGAAAAATAAAAGACTTATTACTGTTTTAGTGTCTGCTATAATTGTTTTTGTCTGCCTTATTGCGTTCCCCCTTTGTGCAAACGCAGAGTCCCCCTATACTGAGGGACAGGAGTACAAAAGCACTGACGGCTCTATGTATTATTTTGACAGGGACAGCGGCGAGGCTTGGTTTGTTACCGATAATCAATGGCATCAGGCAATCTACAACAGCGACGCTTCGTTTAATAATCTTGCGCAGGCAGTGCGTACTTCTATGTATAACAGGGAGGACACCTTTACAGCCTATGTCGCTTTCGATATGAGTATGCTTGACCGTGAAAGGTATAATTCCGACAAGCACGCATATCTTGACGAGCTTGTTACCGACAGCCTTATTGAGAGCGTATACACAGATGACGGGACTCCCTACGGCGGCGATTATTTAAGGCAGACTACGAAAATTAATGAGACTTATTATCCTGCAACCTTTAATATAAACGATCATAATACAGAGCTTTTCTTTACGAAGGTTACTTACAATTTCTCCTATATAACCACCTATGAACAGGAGCAGATTGTACAGCGCTTTGTAAATTATTTTGACAGATATTTTATTGATGCTAACCCTGAGATTGCAAAGTCGACGGGTAATGTGCGCGAGTATTACACGGTTAAAACCATATACAACTTCCTTGCAAAGAATGTCTGCTATGACAACGGCGTATATCAGGATGTTACGCGCGAGAAATATCCTGTCGGAAGCGCAAGGTATAATGTCGCGCATAGCGCGTACGGCGCGATTTACGGTACCGTTGAGGGCGTGTATTCATCGGATTTCGATACCTCAAAATATATAACGGACCAGCTTGTTGATACGCAGGGACTTTACAGAATTCGCCACAGAGACCAGGGCAGAGCGGTCTGCGAGGGATATACGCTTCTCTTTTATGCGCTTTGTAAGTCAAACGGTATTGACTGCAGGATTGTAACGGGCGATTACGACCTCACTGCAACCGATAAAGCAAGCGACCCTCACGCATGGAATATGGTATTTCTTAAAGACAGTGTTGAGGAGGACTATCAGTGGTACAGCGTTGATACCACCTTTGCTTCAAAGAGAACACAGAAGCTTAACGACCATTATACAGTCGTCGATTATTCCTTCTTCCTGAGAGGATATGAAACAGGCGAGTTTGCGCCCGAAAAGCATCAGAAGGCTTATGACGATTATTCCTCATATAATCTCAGCACCGATGATTTCCGTTTTGAAACAGGCGATATTGACGATGTTGACACGGCGCAGAATATTACGATTATCGCTATCATAACAAGAATGAAGACTGATAATCCGGAGGAAAAGTTTGTCGAGGACGGCAATTACATTTACGAAAATTATACGATAATTGACCTTAACGGCAACCTCTATAAGATTGACCCTGATAAGGAAAATACATTAAAGAAAACAGAGGGCTTTTATTTCAATTCAAAGGGCTATTATTATACCTGCGAGTTTATTGATTTTGCGCAGGGTATTGAATATGTATCTCAGGGAAAGTATCTCAAGGATGTAGGGGAGTATTCCTTCGAGCTTAAGACTGTGCTCGGCAATAATGTTTACACTGAGAAGTTTGAAATTTCACCGCTTCATATGGGTAATCTCAAGGAAAACTATGACCTTGAAGCCACTAAGATTAATGATTCCGACCTTTCAAGTATTGAGCTTACCGACGATACGCTCACTCTTAAAACCGAGTATACAGGCGCTGATGTTACAATAAGCGTAAGGATTGTTGACTCTGAGAAAACCGAGCTTGTCGAGGGTAAGGATTATACTTATGTAACCTTAAGGTATAAGGACGGAAAATATTATTCCACCTCGCTCAATGAGCCGGGCGACAATTATTTTCTTGCTATTAACTATCAGGGCAATTACACAGGTCAGGTGCTTATTCCTATCGTGGTTACAAAGGCTGACCTTTCGAGATATGAGCGAAGCGTAATAGTATCCTTCGGTGCCGATATCACTTCAAACAAGACTTTCCAGCTCGGCTCGGGAACTCATTATATAACGCTTGTTAACGGAACTGATTTTAAGATTGTTGATGTAACGCCATATAAAAATGTCGGCGATACGGGAACCTTTAAGATTGTGGCGCTTGCAGGAAGTAAGTATCTTCAGGAGGGTACCTTCGCTGTATGGAGTTATACAGTCGATAATCCTATGGACCTTTCGGGTGTCTATACAAGCTATACCGTTCCCGACCAGTATTATACGGGTAAAGAAATCGAGCCTGTAATCCCTAATCCCAAGTATTCGGGTGAAACGCTTGTGCTTGTAAGAGGTACCGACTATGATGTTGAATATCAGAATAATGTTGAAATCGGTACCGCAACAATGACAGTTACCTTCAAGGGCAATTACACAGGTACTGTAACAAAGACTTTTAAAATCGTTGAAAAGCCCGTTACGCCTTCGCAGGATACGGTCAAGGTCGGCTGGGCAAAGCGCGACGGCTACTGGGTATATGTTTCAAAGGTTGAAACCTCGGGCAATAATATCAATGTAACTCTTCTCACAGGCTGGCTTAACGACGGCGGAAAGTGGTATTATCTTGACCGTAATAATAACTGCAGGATGGCTACGGGCTGGCTTAAGATTTCGGGAGTTTGGTTTTACTTTAACTCCTCGGGAGTAATGCAGACGGGCTGGCAGAAGATATCAAATAAATGGTATTACTTCAATTCGGGCGGACAGATGCTTACGGGATGGCAGAAGATATCAAATAAATGGTATTATTTCACCTCGGGCGGACAGATGCTTACAGGCTGGCAGAAATTATCAAATAAATGGTATTATTTCCAGTCGGGCGGAGCAATGCAGACAGGCTGGTTAAAGCTTTCGGGTAAGTGGTATTACTTCCAGTCAGGCGGCGCTATGGTAACGGGCAGTAAAAAAATCGGCTCAAAAACCTACCGCTTTAACTCATCGGGAGTGTGTTTAAATCCTTAAGCTGTGTGATAAAGCTTTCTCGGTTATATATTCTGACAAACGGATAATATAATAGAGCAGAAGCTCCAATCAGTATTTATTAGATTTTTTATATATTATTTGTTTATTGTTTCTTGACATTTCCGACTTAATAATGTATATATAAATCGTCTTAAGTTTTACAGACTTTTTCTTATTTCAACTGTTGAAGGAGAATTATATGAAGCATATAAAAAGAACTCTGGCAATAATTATGACGGCTGTGATGCTTGTGTGTATGCTACCTATGACGGCATTTGCTGAAGCGCAGTGGACTAAGTTAGGCAATTCGTATGTCAGCTATTATCTGGATGACGAAGGCACGCTGACCCTTCGCGGCTTGGGTCCGACGCCTGATTACAGCGCTGTAAACCGCAGTCCGTTTGATTATTCGTATGAAAACGACCTTGATATCAAAAAAGTAGTTGTTGAAAAGGGCGTAACAAGGCTTGGCCATATGTTGTTTCCGGGTTGTCCTATGGAGGAGATTTCCCTTCCAAGCACCTTAACATCTATCGGTAATTACGCATTGATTTCCTGCGATTATTTATCAGAGCTTGATATACCCGCAAATGTTTCCGATTTCGGATTACAGCCTTTCGGCTCTTGTGATAGTTTGAGAAAAATCACATTTCATTCTAACAGCGTAACTTCTCCTTTTTTATATTTGCCTCAAACTCAGTTGAGTCAGGGCATGTTAGACGGTCTGCGTAATGCAACAATTTGTATCCCGCTTCCGTTTACAATTAAAGAAACGGAAAGAAATAATAAAACAACTGTGATAATGTCGAACAAACAGGCACAGGAAATACTGATTATTGACGAGGAATACGAAAATACTGTTCAGTGCCTGAATGACTGCAGCTGTATCACATTTAATAATTATGACGGCACCGTTCTTTCCCAAGCGGGTATCCCCGTGGGTGAAACGCCTTCCTTTAACGGCGAAACACCGCAAAGGACCGCAGACGCTTCTAATCATTATACCTTCTCAGGCTGGAGCGACGGCGAAAGCACTTATGCGCCTGATTCTCTTCCGGCTAGCGTAAAGGATAAGGATGTTACTTACACCGCAGAATATACGGCGCAGGCTCACAGCTTATCACCGTCATGGTCATGGGCTGAGGATAAATCTTCTGCAAGTGTTACCTTTGCCTGCACGGCAGATGGCTGCGGATACAGTGAAACGGCGGAGGCTGTTATCACAAGAGAGATTCGCGCAGATAAGGTAGTTTCAACCGCAACGGCGGTATTTGGCGGCGAAACATATACAAACGAGATAACCGAGGACAGAAACGGCGGAGTTTTAATTGATTTTGCTTTAAGCGAATACGGCACGGGCTCCTCCGATAAGTATCTTGCACAAAACGGCGATACAGTTTCTATTACCTTTACTCCTGCCGACGGATATGATTTGTACTCATACAGGTACGGCACATACGACCCGCAGGGTAATGTTATCGATAGCGGCACCACTGACTTCACCAATATGAACAGCAGTCATACATATGACTATAATGTGAACTTCAGTAATGAAGACGGCGGCAGGGTTGTATTTACTCCTGATTACAGAAGGGTTAAAAATATTACTGACGCGACTGAAAGCTTACTGGAATTCCACCGTACATACAGCGGCGCTTCTGTTACAACGGGCTTTATCGGTGAAAATGTCTTTGTATTTCCGAAAAACTATATCGGCAGCGGAGATGAGGGCTGTAAAATCGAAAGCATCACCGTAACGGATGAAAACGGTAATCCGGTAGAGACAGAGCTTTCAAGTTACGGATGGGCTCAGTTTACAATGCCTGACTCGGATGTTACGGTTAACGCTACTGTATCGGGCGTAAAATATTCCGTTAATCAGGAGTATGACCCGATTCATGACCACGGCGTAATCCGCCATATTTCAAGCGATGCGCTTTTGGCAGGTGAAACCTATCAGGGTCAGGTGGAAAGCTTCTATCCCTATGTGCTTACAGGCTTATACGCAAAGGATGCTAACAATAATGTTGTCGACCTGATAGCAAACGGCTCCTATGACGCACAGACAGGAATAGTATCCTTTACTATGCCTGCAAAATCCCTCACGCTTTACTTTACGCATGAGCTTAATCCGAATCTTCATTCGATTAACCTTGACGCTCAGTCGCAGTCCGCAGCAGAGAACCGCGGCAGTATAACACGAATCGGCGCAAGCTATATGGGTGCAGTTACAGGCGAAGAAGTTACATTAAAGGCTACGATTCCGACCTCATATTACGCTTTAACCGAACTGTATTATACTGACGGAGACGGCGTGAAAACCGACCTGATGTCAAGCTACAATAAGGCGGACGGCACCTTTACCATTACAATGCCCGACAGCGATATAACACTTTATTACACCTTTGATATTACTTGCCGTATCGTGATGGGCGAGGCTGAACACGGCACGGTTACCTGCGATAAGGAGTATTCGCTGATTGGCGATAAAATTAATCTAAGCTTCCATCCCGATGAAGGCTATACTTTATCCGAGTACAAGTACGAGTATTTTTCTGCCGACGGTACCAGCCAGCGCAGCAGCTCGAACTATACCTACTATTACGATAATACCGAGTACGAGGAGAGCGTTGCCGATTTCGGCGGCGAAGGCGGTTACCTTGTAATCACACCTGTTTTTGTAAACACATATAATATTATTGATAATACAGGCGCTCTGCTTCACTTCCACCGTGAGTCCATCGGCGACAGTACCCATAAGGGTATTCCGGGTATGACCATTTATGTTTACCCGTACGAATATATCAATGACAGCGGCAGGAACGGCGTTGGCAGAGTAATCGAGAGTATTACGGTAACCGATTCCAATGGACAGGAGCTTGAGGTTGAGCTTCACGGCGACGCCCGTTTCATAATGCCGGAATCCGATGTTACGGTAAATGCGGTTGTTTCAGGTCTGAAATATTATGTAATAGCGGATTATGACCCCATCAACGACCACGGCTGTATCACTGCGCAGAGTGAAATGATTTTATCCGAGGGCGAAACATATGTCGGTAAGGTTGAGTCCTTCTATCCGTATATTCTCACGGGGCTTTATTCCGAGGATAATGACGGCAACCGTACAGATTTAATTGCTAACGGTTCCTATAATGCGGAAACGGGCATTGTTTCCTTTACCATGCCTGCAAAACCGCTTACACTTTACAGAGAGCATGTAATTAATCCCGAATACCATCGTATAATCCGTGACGAGCAATCATATGAAAATGCCAAGGGCAATATCATCCGTAACGGATATAATGAGCTTGGCGGTATTACGGGCGAAGAGATTACGCTGAATGTTGATATTTCGGACGCATATCCGAATTATGAGCTGTCGTCATTGTATTATATTGACGAGAATTCTGTCAGAGTTAATCTGATGCCTTATTATGACAGGGCTAACCATACAGTTACCTTCACTATGCCCGACAGCGACTTAACGCTTTACTACTCCTTCAGGGAGCTTCGTACAGTTACAATCAACGATTATGGTAATGATGTAACCGTTTCGGGCTTTGCAGGTGATACAGCGGAATTTGTAATTGTTATCGACGACTATGCACAGGAGCATGCTAAGCTTGATGCAACATATTTCTATTATTATGACAGCAATAATGAGTATCAGGAATTAGCTGTTGACTGGAATAAGGAAACAGGTAAGGGCATTTTTGTAATGCCCGATGAGGATATTACGCTTCATATCCACTATGCGTATTACCGTGATGTACCCGTGAAAACCTTTGAGCACGGAGCAGTTACGGCTGATAAGGAAACAGCAATAGACGGCGAAACGATTACATATACCGTTCATCCTGAGGACGGCTGGATTGTTACTGCGCTCGGTCAGAGAATGAGTCAGTACAGTGTTACGGGCGTTCAGGATGAAACCGACGAGAATATCTGGTATGTAATGATGCCTTGGGGCTGGAGCGGCGACAGAGTGCTTTGGGCTACCTTTGAGGAGGACCCGAACTGGCACACTATTACCTTTAACGATTGTGTTAACGGCTCTGTAAGCTATGAAAACGGCGGCGCTAAAGCGGGCAAAACAGTTAATCTTGTTGTAACTCCGGATGAAGGTTATCAGCTTGATACCCTGACAGTCAGCGACCAGAACGCCACTGAGTACGAGGTGAACGGTACTTCCTTTGTTATGCCGGATGTACCCGTAAGCGTGAGCGCAACCTTTAAGACTGCAGAGCATACGGTAAGCTGGGTTGTCGGCGGCGAAACTGTTGAAACGGATGTAAATGTTCCTTACGGTTCAGCGCCCGAGTATAATGGCGAAATGCCTGAGAATTATTCTACTTCTTCAAGCCATTATGTTTTCGCAGGCTGGAACGACGGAACAAGAGTTTACTCAGTGGCTGAGCTTCCTGCCGTTACAAATGATGTAACTTACACGGCTGCTTATACTCAGGAGGAGCATAGCTACGGCGAGCCTGAATGGACATGGGCTGAGAATCACGGCAGCGCGAGTGCAGAATTTACCTGTACACTCTGCGGACATAAGGAAACGGTAAATGCCGATGTTACAAGTGAGGTTGACGGCGATAAGCGCGTTTATACCGCAACCGTAAATCTCAACGGCCATACTTATACGGATTCAGCTTCGGAAGAGCTGATTAACAACGGTGTTTCAATTACGGTTGCAAATGAGTTAAGCGTTAACTTCTATCTTGACGGCGATTACGGCGAGAATGCGTTTGTAAAGCTCACTTATAATCACAATACGGATATCAGCGAAACAGCCGATACCTATTCCGATGTGGTTTCCCTTGCTTCACTTGATACCTATACAAAGCAGGGTAGCCCTTATGACGGCTCAAAGATATTCACCGTAAAGCAGGCGCCTGCACAGATTACCGAGGATGTTCTTGTTGAGGTATTCGCAAATCAGGCGGATGCGGATTCGGGCGAGAATAAACTTTATACGCAGACCTATAATGTTGCCGCTTACTGCAACAGTATTATAAGCGCAAACAGTGATGAAAAGCTTACTGCGCTTGCAAGCTCCGTTCTTAACTATGCGGCGGCGTCGCAGGTATATTTCGGCTATAATACCGAGCATATGGCGGCTGATGTAAACACGCAGGGCATCACGCCTGCAGGCGTAGCAATTCAGTATCCGTCAGGACTTTTGAACGGTCTTTCAATGGTTGCTACCTCTGCACCGAGGTTTAAGCTCTTTACAAGCGCGGAAGCTGCTGTAAATGATATTAACGGCGTGGACGGCGCACAGGCGGCGGCACGCGTTAACGGCGACAGGAGCTTTATCGAAATCAGTGGAATAGCACCTGCTTATTTCGGTAACACCTTCACCGTAGCAACTGCATCAGGCGATGTGTCTGCAAGCGTGAATTCGCTTCTTGCATTAATGGCTGAGAGGGGCGACGCAAAAGCTGCGGACCTTGCGAAAGCTATGTACGCATACGGCGAATGTGCAGAAGCTTATTTTCTGTAAATAATCAGCTTTAATTATCTTATATCAAAACATAATGCCTTCGGTTTCCGAAGGCATTATGTTTTGTAAAAATCCGTACACAAACGCAATAACGGTTGTATTAATCGGCGTAATATGTTAAATTATCCTTGGTGATATTATGCAAAACATTAAATTAAAAGGAGCTAAGAATATAAGAGACCTCGGCGGTATGCGCGCAGACGGTCGTACGCTCAGACCCTGCCGTATACTTCGCGGCAGTCATTTAAGCGCAGTTACGGATAATGATATACAAATTCTTAAAAATGAATATAAGCTGAAAACGGTTATCGACCTTCGCACGGATATTGAAAAGGGCGAAAAGCCGGACAGGAGAATTGACGCAGTGGATTACAGGGAGATGCCCGTGTTTGACGGCTCACTGCCAGGACTCAGCCATGAAAGTAAGCAGGACCTTGACAATATTCCCGATATGACATGGCTTTATTCACAGGTTATGACGGGCGACTGTCTTAAAAACCTTGCCTGCGTTGTCCGCTATATCGTTAAGAATAACACTGACGGCTCGGTGCTGTATCACTGCACGGAGGGCAAGGACAGAACGGGTATGGTTACGGCTCTTTTGCTTATGCTCCTCGGCGTTAGCCGTGAGGATATTTTCAAGGATTATCTTTTTACAAATAAGGTTAACAGGAAAAAGGCGATAAAGTACTTTCTCCTTGTAAGGATTTTTAAACATAATAAAACGGCTGCAAAAAAGGTCTACGGCGTGTTTCTCGCAAGACGGCAGTATCTCACGGAGGTTTTTAAAGCCGTTGACGCCATGGGTGAAAAGCGCTTTATTTCCGATGTGCTTATGCTTAGCGACGAGGATGTTAATTCCTTCAGAGAAAGGACTCTTTTATGAGATATATAGCCTTTGATGTTGAAACGCCAAACAGGTACAATAACCGTATGAGCGCTATCGGAGTAACGGTTATTGACGACGGTAAAATCACCGATGAATACTATTATCTTGTAAACCCCGAAACAAGCTTCGATTATTTCAATATAAATCTGACGGGAATCAGCGAGGAAACGGTTGCTCAGTCGCCGACCTTTCCCGAGGTATGGCGTGAGCTTGAGCCGATTATGAGCAGCGGTATGCCCGTTGCGCATAACGCGGTTTTTGATTTAACGGTATTAAAGCACTGCCTGAAGGCTTATGACATTGAGTGGAAGCCGTATACGCGCTATCTTTGCACGGTTAAAATCGGCAGGGCGCTTTTGCCCGATATGAGCCGAAAGCTTAATGCTTTGTGCGACTATTACGGCATTACGCTCAATCATCACCATGCGGGAAGCGACAGCCGCGCCTGCGCCGAAATCCTTTTGCGTTATCAGCAAAGTGGTGCTGACCTTTCGAAATTCATCCGCACTTACAGCTTCAGGGAGAAGAAAAATGAAAAATAAGAATATTGACGGCGGCAAAGAATTCGACTGGGGAAATACCTCCGAAAAGTACGCGCAGTACAGGGATATTTACCCGAAGGAATTATATGACAGGCTCCGCGCGCTCGGCGTCGGTATTGACGGCACGGCGTGGCTTGACCTTGGTACAGGCACGGGTATTCTTCCGCAGAATTTATATAATCCCCATGCGGATATAACGGCTGTTGATATTTCCGCTGAGCAGATTAATTTTGCAAAACAGAACGCGCAGAAGAATAATCAAAGAATTAACTTCATTACTGCGCCTGCTGAAAACACCCGACTTCCTGACAACAGCTTCGACTGTATTACAGCCGCACAGTGCTTCGGCTATTTTGACCGTGAGGTAATAAAAACGGAAATCAGCCGTCTGATAAGGAAAAACGGAATTTTCATTAAGGTCTTTATGGATTGGTGTCTTGACGATGAAATTGCCGCAAAGAGCATTGACCTTGTAAAAAAATATAACAGTAAGTGGAGCGCGGAAAACGGTTTTGAGGATGTTTATGACGACTTATTTGAAGGCAGGGTAACGGAATCCTTTTATGCCGAAATACCTTTCACTCGTGAAAGCTGGCACGGAAGGATGTGCGCCTGCAGAGGAACGCTCGCTTCAATGGACGAAAAGCAGTTTGAAAGCTGGAGTACAGCGCATATAAAAATGCTTGCCGATTATCCCGAGCGCTTTACCGTAAAGCACAAAATCTATATATCATATTTCAAATTATAAAAGCCATCTTTCAGAGATGGCTTTCTTTTTACCAGTTGACAATTTTGTCCACAATATCCTGCTGCTCGCTCGAGGTGCGGCGAAGGTATATTCTTGTTGTTTCTATGCTTTCGTGTCCCATCAGGTCGGCAAGCAGAGCAAGGTCCTGATATTTTTCAATAAAGTTTTTGGCAAACCTGTGTCTGAAGGAGTGGGGATACATCACGCTTTCATTTATACCGTACTTTTCCGCATAGGTTTTAAGCCTCAGCGCAACGCCCCTTGTGCTTATTCTTTCCCCCTTGTTGTTGAGAAACAGATAGCCGCTTTTTATCCCGCGGCTTTTAATCCACATCTGTGTTTCCTCCCTGAGATTTTGCGGTATGTAAATTCGCCTGAGCTTACCGCCCTTTGTGTATAAATCGTAGTAGCCCACGCTCATATGTTCCGCCTTAATCTGTACAAGCTCGCTTACCCTTGCCCCCGTTGCCGCAAGGCACCATACCATAAAATACCCGTCAAGGTCGCCGTCCTTTTTAAGCTGCTCTTTCAGAAAAGTGTAATCGGCATTGCTTATAACATTTTCAAGAAACGCCTTCTGCTGTACCTTCACTGCTTTGAGCGCAAGCTCACGGTAGCCGATAAAATCAAGGTATTTGTTGATACCCTGAATTCTGAGATTAACGGTGCTCGGCTTATATCTTTCGGTGAGAAAACCCTTGTAGGCAAGTAGATTATCCTTGCCTACAAAGCCGTATTTTTTCTTGTAGGTTTCCACCGTCCAGAGATATGATTCAATCGTTTTTTCTGACAGGTTCTCTTTTTTCAGGTGCTTTTCAAATTCCTTTAGCGTATCCATTAAGGACACCTCCTTATATATATTTGCTCTCGCAGATACATTATAAGGTTTTTAAAAGAAAAAGAAAACGGACTGATAACCGTATCAGTCCGTCAGCGATTTTAAGTTTTTTAATCAGGGTAGCCGTCGGGGTTCTGGCTCTGCCATCTCCAGCTATCCTCGCACATTTCCTCAAGTCCTCTTTCAGCCTTCCAGTTAAGCTCCGTCAGCGCTTTGTGAGGGTCGCTGTAACAAATTGCGATATCTCCTGCACGCCTCGGGCAAATCTCATAAGGAATTGTAACGCCCGAAGCCTTTTCAAAAGCCTTGACAACATCCAGCACGGAGTAGCCCACGCCTGTGCCGAGGTTGTAGATGAACAGACCTTCCTCGCCTCTGACCTTCTCAACAGCCTTAACATGACCGAGCGCAAGGTCAACAACATGGATATAATCCCTTATACCCGTGCCGTCCTTTGTTGCGTAGTCGTTTCCGAAAACATTGAGCTTTTCTCTTTTACCGATTGCAACCTGTGTGATAAACGGCATAAGATTGTTCGGAATACCGTTCGGGTCCTCGCCCATAGTGCCGCTCTTGTGAGCGCCGATGGGGTTGAAATATCTGAGAAGGCAGATGGACCAGCTATTGTCGGAGGTATATAAATCCTTGAGTATGCACTCAATCATATATTTTGTTCTTCCGTACGGATTTGTAACACCGCCGACCTCCATATCCTCTTTAAGAGGCGATACATTGTTCATACCGTAAACGGTTGCCGAGGATGAGAAAACGATTTTCTTGCATCCGTACTGCCTCATAACATCAAGGAGTACAAGCGTTCCGTTTACATTGTTGTCAAAATACTCAAGCGGCTTCTGCACACTTTCACCGACAGCCTTAAGACCTGCAAAGTGGATAACCGAGTCAATGTCCTCATTCTCGAACACCTTGCTCATACCCTCTCTGTCCCTGATGTCGCACTCGTAGAATTTGAAGTCCTTTCCTACAAGAGCCTTGATTCTGTCGTAGGAGCTTTTCTTGCAGTTGTAAAGATTGTCAAGTACAACAACATCAACTCCTGAATTCATAAGCTCAACGCAGGTGTGTGAGCCTATGTAGCCTAAACCGCCCGTTACTAAAACTGACATAAATTTTCCTCCGTATTATAATGGGTGAGGGCTTTGCCCTCCCATAGTTATTCATTTTTATTTTAAATTTTTTATTTAATAAGCCTTGCCCCAGTAAAGCATTTTCTTTGCAGGCTTGCCACAGCAAACGCATACATCGGAAAGCTTTTCCTGCTCGAAAGGAATACAGCGTGAGCCGACGCCCGTGATTTCCTTCACCTTGTCCTCACATTCCTCTTCGCCGCACCACATCGCTTTTACAAAGCCGTCGCCGTTTTCCTCAAGCGCCTTTGTAATCTCGTCAAGTGTTGTGCATTTGTAGGTGCGCTTCTCCCTGTTTTCAAGAGCCGACTGATAAAGTCCGTCGTGTACCTCCTGAAGCTTCTGCGGAATAATCTCGCTTAATTTGTCAAGAGAAACAACCGTCTTCTCTCTGTTATGTCTTGTAACTACAACGCACTGATTGTTCTCAATATCCTTAGGACCAAGCTCAACTCTTACAGGCACGCCCTTCATCTCGTATTCGGCGAACTTCCAGCCGGGCGAATTGTTTGAATCGTCAATTTTTGCCCTGCAGATTTTCCTGAGCTCATCCGTGAGAGCATAAGCCTTGTCAAGCACGCCCTCCTTGTGCTGAGCAATCGGAATAACCATAACCTGAATCGGCGCAACAGCAGGCGGAAGCACAAGTCCGTTGTCGTCGCCGTGAGTCATAATGATTGCGCCGATAAGCCTTGTGGTCATACCCCATGAGGTCTGATGCGGATAGGTGAGCTGGTTTTCCTTGTTTGAAAACTGGATGTCAAACGCCCTTGCGAAGCCGTCGCCGAAATAGTGGCTTGTGCCTGCCTGAAGCGCCTTGCCGTCGTGCATAAGAGCCTCGATACAGTAGGTTCTCTCTGCGCCTGCAAATTTATCGCTCTCCGTTTTCTGACCCTGAACAACGGGCATTGCGAGAGCCTCGTTACAGAACTTCGTATAGATGTTGAGCATCCTCTCGGTTTCTTCAATAGCCTCTTCTGCAGTTGCGTGAAGGGTGTGTCCCTCCTGCCATAAGAATTCCCTTGAACGAAGGAAGGGTCTTGTTGTCTTTTCCCATCTAACAACGGATACCCACTGGTTGTAGAGCTTCGGTAAATCCCTGTGCGAGTGAACAACATTCTTGAAGTGCTCGCAGAAAAGCGTCTCCGAAGTAGGTCTTACGCAGAGTCTCTCCTCAAGCTTTTCGCTGCCGCCGTAGGTAACCCACGCGCACTCGGGCGCAAAGCCCTCAACATGGTCCTTCTCCTTCTGTAAAAGACTTTCGGGAATGAACATCGGCATACATACATTTTCGTGTCCCGTTTCCTTGAACATTCCGTCAAGAATTCTTTGTATATTCTCCCATATAGCGTAGCCGTAAGGTCTTATTACCATACAGCCCTTGACGCTGGTATATTCAATCAGCTCAGCCTTCTTGCATACATCCGTATACCACTTGGCAAAGTCCTCGTCCATGGAGGTGATTGAGTCAACCATTTTTTTCTGCTGTGCCATAGCTAAAATAACTCCTTTGATTTCGTTGCAAATATTATAAACTATAAGGCAAAATAAGTAAATAGTTAATTTTATTTTTCCTTTTATTCAGCGACGGGATAATTCCGTCAGTAAAACATATTTTTTGTACAAATGTATAAAAATGTCTGTTGAATATACGGTTTAAGGTGCTATAATCTACTAATTGCAGGCGTGCTGATATTTGTTAAAAATGTGTTGAAAAAATTTTCAATAGTGCTATAATATATAAATATATTAAAGCACTCGGCAGTGCTTGATATAGTTTTACAGGAACGGAGGTATTGTATGATATTTGGTCCTGTTACGATGGAGCTTGATTTGCAGAAAGAGCTTGTTGAACAGCTTGAGATAAACGATTACTTTTTCGTTAATATCGGCGGCAGGCAGATTTGCTGGCTTGACGAGTCGACGGTTGTAAGCTGGATAATTATGGCGGTAATAATTCTTCTGTCCTTTATCCTGACCCGTAATCTTAAAGCTGAGGGTAAGCTTTCAAAGCGACAGCTTCTTCTTGAAATGTGTTACACAAAGCTTGAGGATTTCTTTAAAGGTATTCTCGGCGAGGAGGGAATGAAGTACGCCTGGTGGCTTATGAGTACGGCAATTTTCATCGGAGCCTCGAATATGGTCGGCATTTTCGGTATGAAGCCGCCGACAAAGAGTATTCAGGTTACGGGAGCGCTTGCGCTTACAAGTATTATTCTTGTTGAATTTGCAGGTATCAGAGCCAAGGGGCTCGGAGGGCATCTTAAAGCGTTTGCAAAGCCCGTTGCGATAGTTGCTCCGATTAATCTGCTTGAGCTGATTATAAAGCCGCTTTCATTATGTATGCGACTGTTCGGCAATATTATCGGCGCATTCATAATTATGGAGCTTCTCAAAACGGTGGTACCCGTATTTCTTCCTACGGTATTCAGCCTTTATTTCGACCTCTTTGACGGCTTTTTGCAGGCGTATATATTCGTATTCCTGACAGCCATCTATATCTCTGAGGCGATTGAGGAGGATGAACCCGGGGAAAAACTTAAAAAGAAAGCAAAAAAAGCAAAGAAACAAAGTAAGACAAAAAAAGCTACAGCTTAAAATAGTATAAAGGAGAATTTAATTATGGTAGCATTAGGTGCAGGATTAGCAGTATTAGTAGGTTTAGGTGCAGGTATCGGTATCGGTATCGCAACAGCAAAGGCTGTTGACGCAATTGCGCGTCAGCCAGAGGCAACCAACAATATCCGTTCAACACTCATCATCGGTTGTGCGCTTGCAGAGGCAACGGCTGTTTACGGACTTGTTGCAAGCATCCTTATTATCTTAATGGTAAAATAATCGGTACCGAAAGGAAAAGCAGATATGCTTAAGTTTGATATTAACCTGCTTTGGACCTTTGTCAACCTGATTATATTTTATGTGTTCATCAGGCTCGTGCTTTTCAAGCCGATAAAAAAGGCAATGGATAAAAGACAGGAAATAATTGATGAAAATTTAGACGACGCCAAAAAGGCAAACGAGGATGCTCAGCAGATTAAAAGCGATTATGAGTCTAAGATGTCCGACTATGCAGGCGAGGGCAAGGAGATAATCTCAAAGGCGCGCCAGGACGCAAGGTCGGAATATGAAAAGATTATCACAAGAGCTAATAATGAGGCTGACAAAATCAAGAGCGATGCCAGAAAAGCGTCTGAAATTGATGCCGAAAACACAAGAAGGGCTGTTAAAGAGGATATAGCAAATCTTGCAATTGAGGCAGCGCAGAAGGTGGTTGAGAGGGAGGTTAACCCTGAGCTTGATTCAACCTTCTATGACAAATTTATTAATGAAAGCAGTGATGATTAATGAGTCAGAATTTTGATAAATACATTGACGCACTGCTTAACGGAAATGTCAGTGTGTCAAGTCTTGAGGAAGCGCTCAGAATGATTGACGCTTCACCCGAGCTTGCGGAGCTTCTTGACAATCCGAATGTTACTCCCGATGAGAAAAGCAAGGTGTGCGAGGATTTATTCTCGCCCTCTGTAAAGGACTTTCTTACGGAGCTTTCGGTTGACTGTAACGCATATCTTCTCGGTGATATTATCGAGGAGCTTATTGCTTCAATCGACAGGAGAAACAATATCGCAAGGGCAACCGTGCTTTGCGTTAATCCGCCCGACGAAAAGCAGCTTAAGGGTATTAAGGAATTCGTTTGTAAGCAGGAAAATGCCGACGAGGCAAAGATTGATATTGTTAAGGACGAAAGCTTAATCGGCGGCTTTATAATTCGCTTTGCCGATAAGGAATTTGATTACAGCCTTAAAGCAAAGCTTGCGGACATCAAGGAGCAGCTTCTTGCAAGCGCGCGCAGTAATGCGGTAAATAACGACTCCGTTATCGCCGTGCTTCACAGGGATATCAAGGACTACGAGGTTAAGGCTGACGGCGAGGAAATCGGTACTGTTGTCAAGGTTGGCGACGGTATTGCAAATATCCACGGTTTAAACCATGCTATGTACGGTGAAATTGTTGTGTTTGAAAACGGCATAAAGGGTATGGTTCAGGATATCAGAAAGAACCGTGTCGGCGTAATTCTTTTTGGCAGTGATGTAGAAATACATCAGGGCTCAAAGGTTAAGAGAACACA
>CADAUV010000025.1 GCA_902791235.1 Oscillospiraceae bacterium | reverse complement strand
CTGTGATTGAAATGTCGGCAGTGATATTTTCCTTTAAGAGAGCCTGCCTTACCTTTTCGGCACCTGCCGCAATACCGCAGGAGCCCTGTCCGATAACTATACGCATATTACTCAGCCTCCCTTAACTGCCTTAAAATTTTCTTCGTCTTATCAGGGGTGAGCGAGCCGTATGTATCCTCGTTAATCATCATAACGGGCGACAGCGAGCAGCAGCCGAGGCAGGCTACGCATTTGAGCGAGAAAAGACCGTCCTGCGTCGTTTCGCCGTCGTCGATACCAAGCTCGTCCTTTATTGTTTCAAGGATGAGCTCGCTTGAATTAACATGGCAGGCTGTGCCCTGACAGAGCATAATAAGATATTTGCCGACGGGCGTGAGTCTGAACTGGGTGTAAAAGGTTGCAACACCCATAATCTCCGACTCGGCAATGCCCGTGGCTTCGCTTATTTTTATTATAGCGTCCTTCGGCAGATAGCCGTAGATATCCTGTGTTTTCTGTAAAATGGTAATGAGAGACCCTTTTGTCTGAGCGTATTTATCGAGCACACCGTCGATAAGCGCAAGGTCAATGTTCTTTTCCATTCCCGTTCCTCCTTTTAATCCGTTATATATAATATACTAAATTACGGGCATAAGTGCAACAGTAATTTTTTCAAAATTTAAAAGCGGCTGCCGTCGGCAACCGCTT
This sequence comes from Oscillospiraceae bacterium, assembly GCA_902791235.1. Classification (GTDB taxonomy): domain Bacteria; phylum Bacillota; class Clostridia; order Oscillospirales; family Acutalibacteraceae; genus Eubacterium_R. The sequence goes on along the minus strand of CADAUV010000025.1, from coordinate 19,211 downwards.
TACAGGTAAAATTACAGTAATCAGAATTTAATTATTCCCACGCCTTCAAGAACGGAGGAAACAAGAATTGCGAAAATGAAAATCGGCGCAATCCATCTTACCATTACTTTATAGAATTTTGCGAGCCTGAATTTTTCGTTAAGCTCGATTTCCTGAATGATAACATCGCTGCCGACAAAGTGGCCGACCATAATACAGGTGAGCATACCGACAACGGGAAGAAGAATGCTGTTTGAAACGAAGTCGAGGAAATCAAGGATACTGAAGCCGAAGATTGTGAAATCCGCCCAGATTCCGAAGCCGAAGGAGCATACGACGCCCACGATGATTCCGTAAACCGCAACGATAGCGGTTGCAGCGTTTCTTGACATCTTGAAGCTGTCCATAATGCCTGAAACAATCGCCTCCATAATTGAAACGGAGCTTGTGATTGCGGCAAAGAGAACAAGCACGAAGAAGGCAATGCCAATCCATCTTCCGCCCGGCATTGAGTTAAATACCTTGGGCAGAGTTACGAACATAAGAGAGGGACCCTTGCCGAGCGCCTCCGCGCTGCCGCCCGAGAATACAAATACTGCAGGAACAATCATAAGACCTGCAAGAAAAGCGATTGCCGTGTCGAAAATCTCAATCTGCCTTGCCGAGTTCTCAATGCTCTGTTCCTTGCTGAGATATGAGCCGTATGTAATCATAATGCCCATAGCAAGCGACATTGAATAGAAAAGCTGTCCGAGCGCCGCAAGGAAGGTCTTTACGCTGAGGTTTTCAATACTCGGTAAAAGATAATACTTAACGCCTGCGCCTGCGCCGGGTCTTGTTACGACATAGATTGAAAGCACAATCGTGATAACAAGCAGAGCCGGCATAAGAAAACGGCTGAGCTTTTCGATACCCTTGTTAACGCCGAAAATAATTACAAGCGTTGTCGCCACGATAAAAATACCGAACCAGATAAGCGGGTCAACGGTGTTCGTGATGTAAGCGCCGAAGAATTCGTCGTTTGCCGACTCCTCAAGCTGACCCATAATCATTACGCCTGCGTACTTTGTTACCCAACCGCCGATTAAGCAGTAATAAGGGAAGATAAGCACGGGTACGAGCGTAGCGAGCTTGCCGAGCCAGCCCCATTTTTTGTTGAGCGAGCCAAATGCTTCCATCGGGCTTAACTGTGTTTTTCTTCCGATTGCAATTTCCGTTACCATCAGTACGAAGCCGAAGGTAATTGCGAGAATTACATAAACGAGTAAAAATGCGCCGCCGCCGTACTGTGCTGCAAGATACGGGAAGCGCCAAAGGTTTCCGAGACCTACTGCGGAGCCTGCTGCGGCGAGTATAAAGCCGAGCTTACCGCTGAAGGTGCTTCTTGAGTTTTCCATATTCCTACCTCCAAAAAATTATACCTGAGTATATTTATACCAATTATCAGCGCAAAAGTCAAATGGTTTTAGAAATGTATTAGCGAATTAGTCCACTAAAGTAAAACGGTTGTTTACATAATCTGCAATGTGTAATTACCCTTGACACTTGACATTTTAATTGTTATACTGAATTTGTGAGAATTTGTATGTCAGTATTTGTCGTATACAAGAGGTGATTACTTTGAACAAAAACAGAGTACAGGTAAGAATCGGCGGCGCAAGCTATACAATCGTTACCGAGGATGACGAGGAATATGTTGAAAATCTTGCTTTAAGCGTTGACAGCGACATCAAGGCAGTGTGCAATGCAAATCCGTCTTTGTCGGTAACACAGGCGGCGGTGCTTGTTGCGCTTGACCAGGCTGACGCCTGCAAGAAGGCGACTGCGTCCTCGGACAATCTCCGCGTTCAGATTAAGGATTATCTTGAGGAGAGCGCAAGAGCGCGTATGGAGGTTGAGGTTGCGCGCAGGGAAATAGAAAGACTTAACAGGGAAATCTCCGAGCTTCGCGAAAAGCTGAACAGGAGATAAGTTTCAGTATGAATTTTGAGATATTGGCTCCTGCGGGAAGCATGGAGTCCTTGATAGCCGGTGTACGAAGCGGTGCAAACGCAGTCTATCTTGGCGGACTGGAGTTTAATGCACGCCGTAACGCCGGCAATTTTGATGATGAGGGGCTTGAAGAGGCGGTACGGTACTGCCACGCGAGGGGCGTTAAGGTTTACTTAACGCTCAATATTCTTATGCGTGATGACGAGCTTCGTCAGGCATATGATGTTGTCAGGACTGCGCTTCAGGCAGGCGTTGACGCTTTTATTGTTCAGGACATCGGCGTGGCGAAAATGATACGGGAGCATTTCCCGACGGCAAGGCTTCACGGCTCTACGCAGATGAGCATTATGACTCCTGCGGGGGTGAGGCTTGCAAAGGAGCTTGGCTTTAAGAGAATTGTTCTGCCGAGGGAAATGAGCCTTGACGAAATCAGGGAAATACGCAAAAGCACCGATTTGGAGCTTGAAATATTCGTTCACGGCGCGCTTTGTATGTGCGTTTCGGGTCAGTGTTATCTGTCCTCCGTTATCGGCTCAAGGAGCGGTAACAGGGGGCTTTGCGCACAGCCCTGCCGTCTGCCCTTTACCTCGGGGAATGATAAAAACGACCGTGCGCTCTCGCTCAAGGATTTAAGCCTGATTGAGCATTTAAGCGAGCTTGAGGGCATAACCTCCCTTAAAATTGAGGGCAGGATGAAGCGGCCCGAATATGTGAGCGCCGCCGTAACTGCCGTTAAGAATGCGGCAAGCGGTACGCTTGACAACGGGCAGAGGGCTCAGCTCAGGAGCGTATTCTCGCGCTCGGGCTTCACTGACGGCTATCTGACGGGTAAGCGCGGCGCTGAGATGTTCGGCGCAAGGACGAAGGACGATGTGCTTTCGGCAAAGGAAGTGCTTAAAGAGCTGCGCCGTAATTACGATAATGAGAACGCGCTTCTGCCCATTGATATGCACCTTGTGTGCAAAGAGGGCAAGGCTGTTACGCTTGAAGCGGCGGCAAGGGGAAGGAGCGTTACCCTTCAGGGCGGGCTTCCCGAAAAAGCGATAAATAAGCCCATGACTGCGGAAAGCCTTATTGCAAGACTTTCAAAGCTCGGCGGAACGCAGTTTTACGCAAATGATATTACAGCCGAGGTTGACGACGGGCTGATAGTCCCTGCTTCGGGGATTAACGAGCTCAGAAGGCGCGCGGTGGAGGCTCTTTCAAGGGTTGAAAAGCCCGAGGTTGAGGCGAAGCCCTATTCGGTGAAAACGCCGACGGTAAGGGCGAAAACCGGAGAGCCCTGCCTTTCGGCGAGCTTCCTTGACCCTGCTTCAATACCCGACAGGCATCCGTTTAAATATGTGTTCATTCCGATTGATTCAAGCCTTGAGGATTTTGTGGATAACCGTGCAGGCGTGCTTCTCCCGAGGGGCGTTTTCGGCTGTGAGGAGCGGCTGAGGGAAAGGCTGCAGAAGCTCAGGAAAGCCGGTGTTTCAAGGGCGCTTTGCGGTAATATCGGCACATACAGGCTCTGCGAGGAGCTTGGCTTTGAGGTGTTCGGCGATTTCGGCTTAAATATATTCAACAGCATATCCGCAGGAATGATTAAAAATCCCACGCTCTCCTTCGAGCTTTCACTTGAACAGGCAAATAAAATCGAGGCTGAGAACAAGGGCGTTATCGTCTACGGCAGGCTTCCGCTTATGCTTATGAGAAACTGTCCGATAAAGGCGCAGAAGGGCTGCGCCGAATGCGGAAAGAAGGGCAGGCTTACTGACAGAATGGGGTACGAGTTCCCCGTTGTCTGTTCGTCTTATCCCTGCGCGGAGATGCTAAACAGCGTGCCGCTTTATATGCTTGACAGACTTGACGAAATCAGGGCTCAGCGCCTTCACTTTTACTTCTCGACCGAAACGCAGAGCGAGGTTGCCGATGTGATTGACAAAATCGGCAACGGAAAAAAGCCCGATTATAAATACACAAGAGGACTGTATCAGAGGGGGACAGGCTAATGCTTATACTTGCTTCAAAATCACCGAGAAGGCGTGAGCTTCTCTCGATAATAACAAAGGATTTTACGGTTAAAAGCGCCGAGGTTGACGAGAGCCTCCCCGACGGAATTTCACCGAAGGAGGCTGTCGAGTATCTTTCGCGGATTAAGGCGGAGCCCTTCAGAAGCGAGGAGGACCTTGTTATCGGCGCGGACACCGTGGTTGCCGTTCAGGGCAAAATCCTCGGAAAGCCCGAAAGCGACGCTCAGGCAAAGGAGATGCTCAGTCTTTTAAGCGGTAAAACTCACTCCGTTTTTACGGGAGTTACGCTGATTAAGGGCGGCAGAAGCATTACTTTTTCTGAGGAAACAAGGGTTACCTTTTATGAATTGAGCGAGGATGAAATAACCGACTATATCCGCACGGGCGAGCCGTCGGATAAGGCAGGCGCATACGGAATTCAGGGCAGGGGCTGCCTTCTTGTCAAGGGTATTGAAGGGGATTATTTCAATGTAGTCGGACTTCCTGTCGGCAAATTACACAAATTTATTCAAAAATTTTCGTAAATTACCTCTTTCAGTTAGTTAATAGAAACAAAATCTATTTTTCTCTATTATTGTTCTTGAAATATTTATTTAGAAGTGATAATATATTATCGTACACAAGTATTATATATCGACGAAAAATAACATATTGTAATAGAGTAATAATACAGAAAGGAGATTTTTATGGCAGCTGATTTACATTTACACACCAAGCTTAGTGATGGCTCTGTCGGAATTGAGGACTTAATCGTAATAGCGCATAAGAGCGGAATTGATACTATTGCCATCACGGACATTGATTGCCTTGCCGGTACTGTCAGAGGACAGGTTATCGGTAAAAGATACGGCGTAACCATTATTCCCGGAGTTGAGCTTTCAGCAATTGACAACGAGGCGGGCAAGCAGGTTAATATACTTTGTTATCTCCCTGACGCGCCCGACAGACTTGAGGGTTTATGCAGGCGCACCTCCGTCGCAAGAAAGAGAGCGGCACAGCTTATGATGCTCAAGGTTGCATCCCGCTTCCCTGTATCAAACGACTTCATTATCAGCCACGCTTCCGGCTCCACAAATCTTTTTAAACAGCACATTATGCATGCGCTTATGGACGCAGGCTACACAAATTCAATTTACGGCGACCTTTACGACGCGCTTTTCTCGCACAACAGCGAAACAAATATTCTTGCGCCCGTTAAGTATCCCGATGTTTTTGATGTTATCGACGAGATTCACGAGGCAGGCGGTATAGCGGTAATTGCAAAGCCTGTTGAAAATGATAATTTTGACGAGATTGAAAAGTATGTCGAGCACGGACTTGACGGCGTTGAGGTATGGCACCCGTCGGCAAGCGACGCCGATATTGAGGCGCTTTCAAAGCTCTGTAAGAAGAATAAGCTTCTTATGACGGGCGGCTCGGACTTCCAGGGAATTTACGGCAAGAGGACCGTAACCGTGGGCTCCTGCCTTACTCCTGACGAGCATCTCGACAAGCTTCTCAGCTACAAGGCTAAGAAGAAGAGAGCGCAGAGAAAGGCTGAGCGCGAGGCGGCTAAGGCTGCCGCGGCAGAACAGGATAAATAGTATTCAGCGCAGGCTGACAGATACGAAACGCTGATAATGCAGTTTTAAGCAGGCTTCGGCGTTTTCGTTTTTGCCTGGTCTTATGGAGGTTTACAGTGTCTTCGCTGTCTGCCTCCTGTTTGTTTATAAATTATTAATCGGGAGAGAGTGGTATTATGTCTAATCACAGAGCGCTTGCAAAGACTGCGCCAATGGGCTGGAACAGCTGGGACTGCTTCGGCGCGGCGGTGAATGAAAAGGAGCTTATCGAAAACGCCGACTATATGGCAAAGTATTTAAAGCCGTACGGCTATGAGTATGTTGTCTGCGACATTCAGTGGTATGAGCCAAAAGCAAGGGACAATTGCTATTTCAGCTTTACGCCGCTTAATATGGATGAATACGGCAGGCTTATGCCTGCGGAAAACCGTTTTCCGAGCGCGAAAAACGGCAGGGGCTTTAAGGAGATTGCCGATTATGTTCACTCGCTCGGACTGAAATTCGGTATCCATATTATGCGGGGAATTCCCCGTCAGGCCGTTCACGCCGATATGCCTATTAAAAACAGTCCGTTTACCGCGCGCGAGGTTGCGCATCATTTTTCGGTGTGTAGCTGGAATACGGATATGTACGGTATGTACAACTGCAAGGGCGCTCAGGATTATTATAATTCCGTGTTTGAGTTATACGCTCAGTGGGGCGTGGATTTCATCAAGTGCGACGATATTTGCGTAACGGAATTTCGCAAGTGGGATAATCCCTACTCAGCCGATTATGAGATAGAAATGATAAGGAAAGCCATTGACGGCTGCGGCAGGGATATGGTGCTTTCGCTTTCACCCGGACCTGCTGATATCAAGTCGGCAAAGCATCTTGCAAAGAATGCAAATATGTGGCGTATAACGGGCGATTTCTGGGACGACTGGGGAAAGCTTCACGATATGTTTGACAGATGTAAGCTCTGGCAGGATGAGGTTAAGCAGGGCGCTTATCCCGACTGCGATATGCTGCCGCTCGGAAGGCTTTGTAAAAACGGAAGCTACCACGGCGAGCAGGACAGGAATTCAAACTTCACGCCCGAGGAACAGCGCACGATGATGAGCCTGTGGGGAATTTTCCGCAGTCCGTTAATGATGGGCGGCAATCTTCCCGACTGCGACGATGAAACTCTTGCGCTTCTTACAAACGAGGAGCATCTGAAAATGCACAGGGACTCGCGCGGCGCGCACGAGTATTACAGGAAAGAGAAGAACGGCAAGGGCGATATAATCTGGGTTGCAAACGGCAGGAAGTGCAAATATGCTGCGCTTTTCAATACGCGCGACAGGGCGGAGTTTATGAGCCTTAACCTTGCTGACCTTCTTATGCCCGATACGGAATATACGCTTTACGACATATGGGAGAAGGAGGAGCTTGGCAGATTTAAAAACAGATTTAAAACCTCCGTTGCTCCTCACGGCGTAATTCTTCTCAAGATAAGCGAGTAATAAAACACCCCAAAAGCAATAAAGCTTTTGGGGTTTATTTAATGATTTGAATACGGATTTTTGTTTTGCGGTCCCGTGAAGGCGGTGTGGGCAAGCGCCTGCTCCGCCTTATTGCGCTTTTCGGCTATATCAATAAGCTGTGTGTGCGTAAGCGGCGCGTCGCCCGTCGGCGCTATGCCTGCAAGCTCGGTGTATTTCATCATAATCAGTATGGGTACAATCTTGTAATCCTCCATATCCGCCCTTGAAAACTTTTTAATCCTTTTAAAGCAGATTATGTAAAGAGAGATGAGCAGAGCGAGGACTGCCAAAAACAGCGCCGTGCTGTCAAAGGAAAGGCAGAAATCGTAGAAGCCGTGAATAAGAATGGGCACAATAAGAGCCGAAATGAGGTAGCCCTTGTATCTGAAGGGCTCGCCGCGCTTTTGTATAATTCTGCGCATAGCAAGCGAGTTTTCAACCCTGTCGGCAGTCTTGTAAATATGCCACATACTGTAATAATATCCCATAAATACAGCGAAAAACATATGACCCGGCACCGACATAACCGCACGCATAAGCGCAACAGCCGCTCCGCCCTCGGCAACATAGAGTATATTTTCAAATGCCGCAAAGCCGAGCGATACGAATATCGCATAAATCATACCGTCAAACAGACTGTTGAAATTCCTGTTTTTATGCGTAATGAGGAACATTGCAAGGAACTTAACGCCCTCCTCGGCAAGTCCGACTATCAGGAAATTATTTATAAGCTGGTAGATTACAAAGGAATAGCCGTGGCTTGAAAAGCTCGCTGTGTCGTCAATTCCCGTTGCAGCCGTCAGAAGCGCACCGAGATTTGATTCTATAATTGCGGCAGGTATACAGCTAAGCGCCCCTGCGAAAAAGAGAAGCGCCAAAAGCTTTGGCGGCTCTTTCTCCGAGCGGTCCTTTTTGCGCACATAGTTAAGCAGATATATTGCAGGCGCAAGTGCAAGAAGGATAAGGTACATAATTCTTTCCTTTCATCAGTATATTTTTACGCCGAGCACCGCTCGGTTTTTCTTGGTTTTGCGAAGCTCTGAGCACAGCCTGAATCTCCCGTATCCGCGCACGGAAACAAGCTCGCCTTCTTTGATAAGCCTCGACGGATTTTTACAAAGAGCCGAATTTACAAAAACCTTTCCCTGAACAAAAAGCTCCGCGCCCTGTTTTCTCGAAAGCCTGTAAACGGCGCACACGAGGACATCGGCTCTCTGCGACGAGGCGAAAACAGAGCTTTCCTCGGGGTCGCTTACCGCACCATCGGGCAGAGCGGCGCAAAGCTCGCACTTCACCGTGGTGTGCTTAATCCTTGTCAGATTGTCGCAGATGTACTGCGCAAGCTGCCTGTCAAGAAAGAGGTAACCGCAATTGTCCTTTATTACGATGTCGCCGAGAAGCTCCCTCTTTATCCCGAGGTTCATCAGCGCTCCGAGGAAATCCCTGTGCGTGAGCGCGTCGGCGAATTTTTTTGCGCTTGGCGAAATCCTGATAATACCTATCGGAGTGTCGTTTTCGTCAAAGCCCTCGCCGAAAAACGCCATCACTCTTTCGGCGTTTTCATATCCGCCGAAAAGCGTACATTCAAGGTGTTCGCCAACAAGCTCGCTTTGCTCCTCGAGGTTAAGGAAATCGGTGTGCGTTATGTAATTTTTCTCATAAGCGCGGGCGTAAAGCTCGCGAAATCTGTTAGAATCCATAACTGTGAAAGCTCTTTGCGACTAAAATAAGGCTGCCTTGCGACAGCCTTATCTGATATTAAAATTATTTTACCTTTGCTCCCTTTGAGGTCATAAGATACTCATCGCTTGCCGGGAAGTGGATATCGTATGTAACAAGGAGTGTAGCCGACTTATCTTTAAGTACAGCAACGCTTGCGTGTTGTACTGCGATGTGCGCTTCCATATGGTAATCAGCCTCAGTGATAAGACCTGACTTTGTGTCAATCTTAACTGTTGCATAGCCGCCCTGATAGTTAACTATTACATTTTCAGCGGTTGTGCCTGAAGCCCAGCTGAGAATCGAGATTGATTCAACCGTTGAGTCGATAGCGCCGAGTGTTGAGAAAAGATGACCCTGCGCGTCAAGACCCTTGTGGGACATATTAACCTTTACGGGCTGAAGCTGTAAGGTGATTGTGCCGTCGCCGTTGTCGGTAACATTCGCGTCAAGCAGGTCCTCAGCGGTAAGGCGTGAGGTCTGGAGCGACTCGCCGTTCTCGTCAACATCGAGGTTCGGGTCCCTGTTTTCACAAGGTGAAAGACCGTTAAGACCGGGCGAGTAAAGTCCGCCGACAACTCCGGGTACAAGACCGTTTATCGTGCCGTTTTCCTTGCCCTCAATCATAATGTTTGAAACCTCAAGCTTCTCTTCGCCGAGGAGCGAGTACCAAACTGCGGTGTTGCCGCTGTCGTCGATATACTCTCTTGTTTCAGCCTTTGTCTTGTTGTAAGCCTCGTTATAGTAATTAACTACATCGCCGATTTCCTTGAACTCGATACCGCCGTATGTACCTGCGGTGAAGGTCGGGTCAAGCACGGATACATCCTCATCGCTGCCTTCATCGGCTGAAACAACCTTCTCAGGACGGGTGATGAGATATACATTTACAGCAAGTGCAATTACAAGAACTACGCACAGAAAGATATTAAACTGCGCAAGCTTTGATTTTTTCATAACTAATTCCCCTTTAGAGTATTTTACTTATATATAATATACTAAAATAATTCTTTTTTCAATACCTTTTGCGTTTTTTATTTAATTGCGTATTTTTCGAGGTAGTCCTCAAAGGTCTGCATAAAGGATTTGTTCTCGGAGTTTTTAACCTCTTTAAGATAGCTGTGCGTCTGGAAGCTTCCGTGCGAAAGCTCGATAATGCTTACTGCGAGGCTTGAGCAGTGGTCGGCTATTCGCTCAAACGAGTTGACGATGTCGACGAAAAGCATACCCTGTTCAAAGTCGCACTTGCCGTCTTCAACACGCTTTTCGTGCCTCTCACGAAGCTCGTATTTAAGGTTGTTGATAACCTGCTCGAGCGGCTCAACCTGCTTTGCGAGTCTGACATCGTCGTTCATAAACGCCTCGGTTGAAAGGTCAACAATCTCCTTGACCGCCTTTGACATAACATCAAGCTCTTTATTTGCGGTGTTGGAGAAGTGAATATTGTTTTTGTGCATTCTTCTTTTTGTTTTAAGAATGTTGTAGCCGTAGTCGCCGATACGCTCAAAATTACCGATGGAGTGGGTGAGCTTATTAAGCCTTACAGAGTCGTAAATGCTTAAATCCATCGTGCTGATTTTTACAAGATAGGTTTCAAGTCTGTCCTCATAATTATCAAGCTGCTTTTCAATCTCCTTGATACGCGCGTCCTTGTCGCGGTCAAAGAGCTTTATGAAATCAAGGCTTAAATAGATGTTCTCCTTTGCAAGCGCAGCCATATCGTCGCACTGCTCCTTAACCTTGTCAAGAGCGTATGAAGGGGACATAAGAAATCTCTCGTCAACAAGAGCGCCCTCATTTTCCGAAATTTCCGTACCCTGCTCTTCGTTCTCGTCGGAGGGAACTATGATGTACATAAGCTTCTCAAGCTGCTTGCCGAACGGGAAGAGAACGATTGTTGTGAAGATGTTGAAAACCGAGTGGATAATCGCAATCTTGACAGCGTTTACCTGCTCGTCAATAAACGGTATTCCGCCGATTATGTAATCTATTCCGTAAAAGAGAACCATTGCAAGCACCGCGCCGAACACGCTGTAAACGAGGTAGATGCCCGCTGCGCGCTTCGCATTTTTATTAGTGCCGATTGATGAGAGTAAAACAGGCACGCACGCGCCGATATTCTGACCGAGAATAATCGGGAATGCCGAGCCGACAGTGATTGAGCCTGTAACGGAGAGCGCCTGTAAAATACCGACGGAGGCGGAGGAGCTCTGAACAATAGCCGTCAGCACCGCACCTGCGATAAGACCGAGTATCGGGTTTTGGAATTTTGTAAGTATGCTTGTGAACTCGGGTATTTCTTTAAGTCCCTCGACCGAGCCGCTCATCGTCTGCATACCGATTAAAAGCACGCCGAAGCCGAGAAGGATTGAGCCGACATTCTTCTTTTTGTCCGATTTGAAGAACATAAAAAGAACAATACCGATAAGCGCAAGCACGGGCGCAAAGGAGCTTGGCTTGAAAAGCGAGAGTATCACGCTTCCGCTGCCGTCAATGTTTGTGAGCGATAAAAGCCACGCGGTAACGGTTGTACCGATATGAGCGCCCATAATAATGCCGATAACCTGACCGAGCTGCATAATTCCGCTGTTAACGAAACCGACAGCCATTACGGTTACCGCACTTGAGGACTGAATAATTCCCGTTACAAGCGTACCGAGGAGAAGCCCCTTAAAGCGCGTGTTGGTCATTTTTTCAAGCACGGTTTCAAGCTTACCGCCGCTGACCTTTTCAAGACCGATGCCCATGGTTTTCATACCGAAGAGGAAAAGAGCAAGTCCGCCTACAAAGGTGAGTAAGTCAAAAATCGTCATAGTTATTCTCCATATAAAATTTAAAAGATAAAAAAGTTCAAACTTACTTATTTTATATTATAATGTCTGCTTGTCAATCAGTCAATATTTTTTTAATTATGCCGACAATACCGCGCGGTGATTATTAAGAAAATATAATAATTATTTGAGTTGATATATTCTTTTAAAAGTGATATATTAAAGGAAATAATCCGAAAGGAGATTGCAATGAGTATTAAAGATAAATTTGACAAGACAGTGCAGAAGGTCATCGACAAGGTTTCCTCGTCGGGCGTTATGCAGGAGGAATTTTCCGCAAGCGGCGAGGCTCTTGTTTTTGAGGGTATGCCCGAGCTTATAAGGGAAAGTGCGGGCGAGGGTATGGTCCTTCTTAAAAACGACGGCACGCTCCCCCTCAGGGCTGAGGACAGGGTCGCTCTTTTCGGCAGATGTCAGAGGGACTACTTTTATGTCGGCTACGGCAGCGGCGGCGATGTGAACGCGCCCTATTTTGTAAGCCCTGTTGACGGACTTAAAAACGCAGGCGTAAAGCTCGATTCTGAGCTTTGCGGGATATATGAGAAGTGGTGCGACGCCAATCCCGTTAATCACGGCTACTGGGGACACTGGCCGATGTGTTATCCCGAAATGCCTGTTAAGAAAGCAATCGCCAATAAAATCAGCCGCCGCAATGATGTTGCAGTTGTAATTATCGGCAGGGCTGCAGGCGAGGACAGGGAAAACAAGCTCGAGGAGGGCAGCTTCTATCTTACAAAGACCGAGCTTCAGATGCTTGATAATGTAACCGAATGTTTTGAAAAGGTTGTTGTTGTGCTTGACTGCGGTAACATTATCAATATGAGCTGGACCGAGTTTTACGGCGACAAAATCAGCGCTGTTGTATACGCTTGGCAGTGCGGTATGGAAAGCGGTAACGCTCTTGCCGACCTTCTCACAGGCAGGATTAATCCGAGCGGAAGGCTTGTTGACACTATTGCGAGGGATTATAATGATTATCCGAGCTCGTCAAATTTCGGCGGAAAGGACTACAATGTGTATCAGGAGGATATCTTTGTAGGTTACAGATATTTTGAAACCTTCTCAAAGAACAGCGTGCTTTACCCCTTCGGATACGGTCTGAGTTATACCGACTTTGATTTTAAGGCAGGTAAGCTGAGCTTTGACGGCGAAAGCTTCAAGGTGGGCGTAACCGTTAAAAATGTCGGTGAGACCGCAGGCAAGGACGCCTTACAGCTTTATGTAAAGAAGCCTCAGGGCAAGCTGTCGCAGGCAAGCCGCGCGCTCGTTGCGTTTAACAAGACGAAGGAGCTTGAGCCAGGGGAGAAGGAAAAGCTTGAATTCAGCTTTTCGCTTTACGATATTTCGTCATATGACGATACGGGCGTAACGGGTAATAAAAGCTCATATCTTGTCGAGGCGGGCGAGTATGTGTTTTATATCGGCGAGAATGTAAGGGACGCTGCGGAATTTGCGACAATCACTCTTGAGGAAACCGTTACCGACACCCTGCAGACCGCCTGTGCGCCCGAGCGCAGCTTTACGGTGATTGTGCCGAGGCTTCACGGCGACGAGTATATACCCGTAAAGACCGCTGTTTATGCGACCCCGCCGTATCTCAGGGAGAGAATTCTCGACGCGCTTCCCGAGGAGATTGATTATAAGAAGAACGAGGGCGAAACTCTGCAGGATGTTGCAGACGGCAAAATCACGCTCGAGGAATTTGCCAACACGCTTACAAGCGAGGAGCTTGAGGTGCTTTCGCGCGGTCAGGGTTATATGAACAGTGAGCATGGCGTTGAGGGCAACGCAGGCGCCTTCGGCGGTACGAGCGAATCGCTGATTGCAAAGGGCGTTAAGCCAATTATCACAACGGACGGACCTGCAGGCATAAGAATTAAGCGTTATACCTCTCTTATCCCCTGCGGCACCGCTCTTGCATGTACGATGAATACGGAGCTTGTTGAAAGCCTTGCCGTTAAATTCGGACAGGAGATGACCTTCAGGGAGACCGATGTTATTCTTGCGCCGGGTATGAATATTCACAGAGATGTGCTGTGCGGAAGGAATTTTGAGTACTTCTCGGAGGACCCCGTAATTTCGGGTAAGATTGCCTCAGCCTTTGTCAAGGGCGTTCAGAGCTCAAATGTTTCGGCTTGTCCTAAGCATTTTGCCTGCAATAATCAGGAAACAAAGAGGACTAAGACGGACTCAAGGATTACGGAAAGGGCGCTTCGTGAGATTTACCTCAAAGGCTTTGAAATCTGCGTAAGAGAAGCTCAGCCGATGAACATTATGACAAGCTATAATAAGATTAACGGCGTGTGGAGCCATTATAATTATGACCTTGTAAAGACAATTCTCCGCGACGAGTGGGGCTTTGAGGGCAGCGTTATGACTGACTGGTGGATGCAGAGAAGCGCAAGCCCCGAATTCCCGAATCTCCGTGATAATGCTTACAGGGTGCGCAGTCATGTAAATGTACTTATGCCGGGCGGCGAGAAGACCGACAAGAAATACAAGTCGGACGGCACGCTGCTTGAAACCTATGGCAAGCCCGACGGCATACGCAGAAGCGAGCTTATTGAAAACGCACTGCCTGTATTAAGGCTTATACTTAAATTGAAATACTGATGAATTATAAATAAACAGAAAACACCGTAAGGCTGATACCTTACGGTGTTTTTATTTTTATATAGTTTTAACCCTGTAAACCTTGACACTGTGCGCCGGAAGCGAGGTGCTGATATTTGTTGTAACGCTTCTCTCGTCGTTCCACAAATCGTGGATTTCATAGCTTGAAACCTTGCCGAAGTTCAGGTATTCATCCTGTGTGAGCGCGTCAAGATTGAATCTTGCGGTACGGCGCGAGCCGTGCTTGTTGAAAAAGCAGAGCGCCACATCGCCGTTTGAAAGCGGCTTTGCAAGCACATCAACGCCGCCGCTCTTTGAAATACGCTTACAAGCCTTGCCGAGCAAATCCTGGTCGATTGCGATAAGCTGCTTGTTTGTAAGAATTTTAAGCGTCGGATTTTCATTTACAGGCTCGCCGTTGCCGTCAAGAAGCTTGCGGACATCGTTGCCGAGCATAAGCGGCGCGCCCATCATACACCAGAGCGAGAAGTGCGCTATGTTTTCATTTTCGGTGAGCTTGCCGTTGCCTACCTCGAGCATATCGGGGTCGTTATAAGCGCCGACTCTTGCATACTCGTACTTGTTAACGGTATGCTCATAAATGAGCCTGATGCTCTTCCAGACAGGGAAAATATCGTGGGTTGTGCGCCACATATTACCTGCCTTCGCGCCCCAGAGGTACGGCTTTGCATGACCCCATTCGCAGATTGAAAATACAATCGGCTTTTCCTCAGCGCCCGTAAACTCAGCCCATTCCCTTGAAGCCTGTCTGAGCGCCCTGCCCATACGCTGATACTGAATGAAGCTCGAGTCAACGAAGGTCGCAACGGGATTTTTGAGAACAAGCTCGTTTACGCCCTCTTTAAGCGCAACCTTTATCTGCACCCTGCCGTTGTCGGAAAAACCGAAGCCCGTCGGGAAGCTGACCTCGTGAAGCTCTCCGTTTGCGATAACCTGAACATATTTCGGCTTACGGGTCAAATCCTTGCCGTAAACGATAGTGAGGTTGTAGTCGCCCTCCTCAAGCTCGGGAGTTCTAAGCGTTGCAGTGCCTGAGCCGTGGCTGATGAAGCCGATAGCCTGTCCCGTCGGCAAATCCTTGCTTTGTACGGTCTTTGCCCTGCCCGTGTATTCGGCGTCCTCGGGTGCAAGCGTTATGTAATCTCTCTCGCCGATTTTGTTAAGCTCGATAAGCTCAATCAGAGGAGTTTTACTGCTGATTGAATGATGGTGGCAGAAGTCGTATTTAAGAAATTCAATTCCCCATGAGGCGAAGGTGCGCGCGTCGAGAAGCTCGTTTCCGAGGGACGCAGGCATATCCTCGCAGGTGAGGTCGCCGTTTGAGGAGTAGATGCCGACTTTAAGACCCTTTTCGTTTAGCTTTTTTACAAGCTCGGGTATGCCGTCGGAGAAGGTGCGCAAATCGCCCTGAAGCTTGCCGTCGGCATCACGCCTTGAGCTCTGCCAGCAGTCGTCGAGGTTTACATACTGATAGCCTGCCTCGGCAAGTCCGCTTGCTACAAGCGCGTCGCCGATTTCCTCGATAAGCTCCTGGTCGATATGATTGCGGAAGGTGTTCCAGCTTGACCACCCCATCGGAGGAGCGGTGATGATACCCTCGTTATAATCCTCATATTCATTCGTATCAATCGTGAGCTTGCGCGGCGTAAGCACTCTCTTCATAGCGCAGAGAGGGCAGTTGCCGTTTGCTTTTAAAATCATAAACCATGCGACAAATAAAACCAAAAGTATTGCGATTATTGTGAGAAGCACAATTAAAAACCTAATCATTGTAAAGTCCTATCTCCTTAAAAAACTCAAGCTGTTCTTCAGCCTTTTCAATCGACTGTCTGCTGCCGAGCTGCGACAGTGCAAATTTTGAAAAATCTCTTTTATTCTTAAGCTGATAATAAAATCTGTATGCCCATGCGTAAGGCGTGAGCCACGGTCTGCCGTCGATAAAATCAATATACGGCAGCTTGCGAAGCCTGCTGTAAGACGGGAAGGCAAGGCGAAGCGAGGAGGTGAGCCTGCCTGCGCTTCTGCCGCTTTCAAGCTCCCTTCTTGTAAGCACCGAGGGGGCGTTTTCAAATGAGCCGAGAACGCCGCAGGACATAATGAAGCCTTCACATTCCTCCGTGTCCTCCGTGTATGCCGTACCGACATCAAACCACTTCTTGCAGATGCTTAAAAGAAGCCTGCCGAATTTTTCAAGCCCTGCTTTTTTTAATATCTCAAAGGTTTTGTCAATGTCAATATTCTCGCCCGACTGCAAAACTGCCAAATCGAGTATCAGCCGCACTCCTGCGCCGTAGAATTTAAAATGATGAGCCGTGTGCGCAATCAGATAGGCGAGGTGGAAGCTCGGCTCAAGCACGCCCCTGAAGCCGTCAAACACTGCGTTTTCATATGCGCCGTCAAACGCCGTGCCAAACTCGCCGATAAGCCTTGAATGTACCTCAAGTATGATTTTTCCCTGACTGTATTTGCGCACCTCGCCGCCGCCCTGCGTGCAGGTGTAGCCGTTCTCAGTCAGAAGCGCGCCGACCTTTTCCGCGTCCTCAGGCGCTATGAGCAGGTCTATATCACTCATAGTGCGGCTCTCAGGCACGGGATAAAGCCCTTTAAGCACCGCGCCCTTAAACAGTATATACTTTATATTATTTGCGCCAAAAAGCGCTTCAAGCTCGCTTAGCGCCTTGCTCTGCAGCTCGTGCATATATACACATTCATAAAAGCACTCTCTCAGCGCTTTCCTGAATTTTCCGTCGCCGAGGCTCTGCCTTGAGCTTACGCACTGCGCCACACCAAGAAGGCTGTGCCGTGCCGCAAGCGAGAAGAGCGCCTGCAAATCAGCGCCTGCGGGGAGGCTTGCGCTCTTTCCTGAAAGATAGGCGCTGCAAAGCGAGATTAAAAATTTCTCTTCAATGTTCATCAAAAAACTGCAACCTTAAATACCGTGCTTAAAATTGTTATGATGAGCCCTGCGATGAATACGCCGACAGCGATTACGCCAAAGCTCTTTTTGCGGTCAAGGTGGAGGAGGGAGGCGAGAAGCGCGCCCGTCCAGCCGCCCGTACCCGGGAGGGGAATTGCTACAAAGATGAGAAGTCCCCATACGCCGTACTTGTCAATCTTGTCGCGCTTTTTAAGCGTTCTTTCCTCCAGCCAGTAGATTATTTTATTAATTCCCGGCACCTTTTTAAGTACCTCGAAAATCCAGTTTATTAAAAGCAGGATGAAGGGAATGGGAATAATATTTCCGATAAAGCTGATGATGAAGCCGACAAAGGGGTTCATCTGTAAAAGCACTATTGCCGTGAACATACCGAGCCTGCACTCGAGTATCGGCATAAGGGAAATTATGAATACCACAAGCCAGTCGGGTATTCCGTGCGAGGTTAAAAATTGCTGTATAGCTTCAACTACTGACTGCATATTTACTCCTTGTTTAAGTTGTGGATTGCGAGTCCCTGCGCCTCATGACCTCTGTAAAACCTGTCCGGGAAGGGAGGAACATGCGGATACTCGTTTTCAATATAGCCGTTTTCAATCAGATACTTTTCCGCGTCAATTAAAATTTCAATGTCATTGTCAAATTTAAGGCGCTGTATTGCGGCGTGGAAGGGAAGCCAGTCGTAACCCGAAATTTCACTTTCCTGAATAACCGTTTCCTCGTCGTCCGTTGTGCCGACAAATATTGAAACCTTTTTGTCAATGCTGTCCCTGATTTTATAGCGCGATACGCCCTCAAAGCCCAGATGAATTTTAACATGCACGCCCGCTTCCTCAAGTACCTCCCGTCTTGCTGCGTCGTACTTTGTTTCACCCTTTTCGATATGCCCCTTGGGAAAGCCCCAGTTGGCGTTTCTGTTCCTTACAAGAAGGAAGCGCACACGGTCAAGCTTTTTGTAGACGATAGCGCCTGCGCTTGATTCAAAAATGCATTTCTTTATTTCGTAGCCGAGGCGCGCTGCGTCAAGCTTTGCCTCAATATCGGAGGCTATGTAGCGCGTGCCGCTCTTTGCGACAAGCCAGATATTCGGAGCATTCTTATGTGCGTTTTCCGCGGGCTCAAGAAGGGCGATTACAATGCCTTCAAAGCTGTCAAAGCTCTCACACTCGTCAAGGAAGAAGGCAACCTCGTCTTCAGCGCCGTCGATTGCGCCGAAGGGAAGGGGACAGTAAAGCCTGTATTTGCCGTTGTACCTGTCAGCAGGCGTAAGGATTTTTGCCTTAACATATTTTCCAAGCATTTAATCACCACCCGATAAAAAGATATATACAAAACTATTATATATAAAAATGTTTTATATTACAAGTTAATATTTTATTAATTCATATGCTTGCGCCAAAGCGTAAAAAAACCCCCGGCGGGAAACCGCCGGGG
The DNA here is from genome assembly GCA_902791235.1 of Oscillospiraceae bacterium. Taxonomy (GTDB): domain Bacteria; phylum Bacillota; class Clostridia; order Oscillospirales; family Acutalibacteraceae; genus Eubacterium_R. Next base: position 602 of record CADAUV010000025.1, on the reverse strand, counting down.
ATTCTTATTTATTCAGTTACTTTACTTAACTGTATCAATTAAGCAAGAGTCTGAAGAAGCTCAACAAGTGAGGAGATAACCTCATCCGTATCGCCCTGAAGCATACCGAGTACCTGACCTACTACATCGGAGATACTGTCGTTTGCTCCGCCGATAAGGCCGCCGATAAGTGAGTTGAGTGCATCGAAGTTGTCGCCTGTATTAATTGTGTCAATGAGGTAACGGAGAACTGCGATGAGTGTCTCTGACGAATCGCCCACTACGAAAATTCTTGAGTCATAGGTTGCAGCCTGTGAAGCAGCCGTTACTGTCTCACCGTGGCTTGCAAGCTGTAACCAGTCAATCGGGTTAAGACGAAGGTCAATCTTTGTGCCCTTAATATCAATAATACCGAGGATGTTGTTGATGAGCGGTACGATTGCGTTGCCGCCGAGAACAGGCTCTAAGGTCTTATCAATATTGTAAAGGTCAATCTTGAGATTCTTAATGCCAATCTTACCGAGGATGCTGTTGAGATTTACGCCAAGTCCGTCGAGAACCTGAGTGAGAAGCTCGTTAGCGTCAACGATAGGAGCAATTGAATCAAGCAGTGCGCTTATCGG
>CADAUV010000024.1 GCA_902791235.1 Oscillospiraceae bacterium | reverse complement strand
TCATACTGCCAGTACCGCAGGCAAGGTCAAGAAGCGTATTACCCCCGTTTGACTCAGCAGAAAAAAGACCAGATACATATTCTGCTCTGGTCTTATACTCAACATCATTTGTTAATTCATCATAAAACTGCGCAAAGGTTTTATAACTTTCACTCATTTGAGTTTTCTTCCTTTTCTCTTATACGCTCAAAAATAATATCATATCCGTCCGAGCCGTACTGAAGCGAACGGTTTACTCTGCTGATAGTCGCAGTGGACGCGCCGGTAGCATTTACTATATCGGTATAAACACATTTTTCCGAAAGCATCTTAGCAACTACAAGGCGCTGACTAATTGCCTTTAACTCCTGAATCGTGCATAAATCCTCAAAAAAATCATAGCATTCCTCAGTCGTCTGAAGCTCTAAAATTGCTTTAAATAAAAAATCAATATTATCATTCTGAAGCTTACTGTTCATTTTAACCTCCAAGGTTATTTTTATTTAATCATATTGTAACACACTAAATTGTGAAAGTAAAGAAAAATCCTCGAAAATTTCGAGGGTTTTGTCTTTTATCGGTTAATTGAATAAGAACAATGCTCAAAGCCGCAGCAAAGTGGTCGGAATGTTATTATTCACTTATCAGCTTATCGTAAAAATCAAAGCAGTCAAATGTTGAAAAATAATCCTTGGGAGTTTCTGCTCTTCTGATAAGCTTAACGCTGCCGTCGGTTTTTAAAAGCAGCTCGGCACTCTTTAGCTTTCCGTTATAATTATAACCCATTGAAAAGCCGTGCGCACCTGTGTCGTGAATAAAAATATAATCACCTATCTGAATTTCGGGGAGCTTCCTGTCAATAGCAAATTTATCGTTATTTTCACAAAGAGAGCCCGTTACATCATATATACAATCGCAGGGCTCATTCTCCTTGCCGAGAACGGTAATATGATGATATGCGCCGTACATTGCAGGTCGCATAAGATTAACCGCACAGGCGTCAACGCCGATATACTCCTTATATGTATGCTTCTCATTAATAACCTTTGTTACAAGTCCGCCGTAGGGGGCGAGCATATATCTTCCAAGCTCCGTAAATATTGAAACATCGTCCATTCCGGCAGGTACGAGGATTTCATCATACGCTTTATGTACACCCTCGCCGATAGCAAAAATATCGTTTGTTTTTTCGTCAGGCTTATATGGAATACCTATTCCGCCCGAAAGATTTATAAAAGTAATATGCACATCAAGCTTTTTTTTAAGCTCCCTTGCAAGCTCAAATAAAAGTCTTGCAAGCATAGGATAATACTCATTGGTAACAGTATTTGAGCAAAGGAAGGAATGAATACCGAATTCTTTAACACCCTTTTCTTTCATTAACTCAAAGGCTTTGAAAATCTGCTTCTTTGTCATTCCGTACTTTGCGTCGCCCGGGTTGTCCATAATTCCGTTAGACATTTTAATAACGCCGCCGGGATTGTAACGACAGCTCATTTTCTCGGGAAGCCTGCCGCAAGCCTTTTCAACAGCTTCTATATGAGTAATATCGTCAAGATTTATAATTCCGCCAAGGTCGTTGCAGTATTTAAACTCCTCAACAGGTGTGTCATTTGATGAGAACATAATATCTTCGCCGACAGCGCCGACTGCCTTAGCAAGCATTAACTCAGTAAGTGAAGAGCAGTCGCATCCGCAGCCGTATTCACGAAGAATATTGATAAGAAAGGGATTCGGGGTTGCCTTAACGGCAAAGTATTCTTTATATCCCTTATTCCATGAAAACGCTTTTTTAAGGTTTTCGGCATTCTGTCTTATCCCCTGCTCGTCATAAATGTGAAAAGGGGTCGGATATGTCCTTGCAATTGTTTCAATCTGTTCCTTAGTTACAAAAGGCTTCTTGCTCATTTACTGCTCCTTTATCGCGTTTTCAATGTAATTCTTAATTCCGTTTAAGCCAAGACCTGTTACCGACGAGAAAGGAATTATGGGAACGCCTGCAAATTCAAGCTCCTTGCGTGCGCTTGTAATTCTTTCCTCATATGCTTTTTTCTTTAGCTTATCAGCCTTGGTCATAACAATAATAAACGGTATATCCATTTCCTTTAAAAATGTAATCATACCCTCGTCATCCCCGGTTAAAGGATGGCGCATATCTATAAGCTGAACAACGAGAGCGATATTCCTGCCGCTTTGAAAATAACCCTCCATAAGCTCTCCAAAGCGTGACAGCTCCTGCTTGCTTAATTTTGCATATCCGTAACCGGGAAGGTCAACAAAATTAATTCCCTCAACATCGTAGAAATTAATTGTAATTGTTTTACCCGGTACAGAGCTTACTCTTGCAAGATTTTTACGGTTAAACAGCTTATTTAAAAGCGAGCTTTTGCCGACATTGGACCTTCCGGCAAAAGCTATTTCAGGCTCATTACTATCGGGAAGCTGTGATGATATACCGTATGATTTTGTAAATTCAGCTTTATTGTAATTCATAAAACTCCTTACTGCGTAACGCTGAGCGAGTCAGCCTCAGCACTGTCAATAATGACATTTGAAGCGGTTTTTAAAGGGCTTTTTTCAAGCGCAACCGACATAACATCATTAAAGGATTTAACGCACTTAAATGTAACTCCCGTTTTTACTTCATCGGATATCTCAGATAAATCCTTATAATTTCCCTCAGGAATAATAACAGTATCACAGCCTGCCTTGTATGCAGCCATGGACTTTTCTTTAAGACCGCCGATTTCCATTGCCCTGCCCTTAAGGCTGATTTCACCTGTCATTGCAACATTTGACCTTACGGGAATTCCCGTAAGCTCGCTTACAATTGCAGTTGTTATGGCAAGACCTGCGGACGGTCCGTCCTTGGGCACAGCGCCTTCAGGTGCATGAATATGTATGTCCTTATTCTTGTAAAAGTCCTTTTCAATTCCAAGCGAATTACTTATTGACCTTACATAAGAAATCGCGGTTTTGGCACTTTCCTGCATAACATCCCCGAGGTTGCCTGTAAGCTCAAGCTTGCCTGTGCCATCAAGCGCTGAAACCTCAATAGGTAAAAGAGTTCCGCCGACGCTTGTCCATGCAAGACCGTTTACTACCCCCACTCTGTTTTCAGCACTGATTCTGTCCTGTGTGTACTTACGGGGACCGAGGTATTCAGGTAAATCCTTGCCTGTAATTCTTACGCTTTTTGCACCCGAATCAAGCTCTACACATGCCTTCCGGCAAAGCGAAGCGATTGATTTTTCAAGATTTCTTACGCCTGCTTCCCTTGTGTAATTCTCAATTATATCGTATAAAGCACCGTCAGTTATACGAAGTTCTCTGCCTGTAAGCATATGCTTTGCAAGCTGCTTTTTAACAAGATGCTCCTTGGCAATGTGAAACTTTTCATCAACGGTATAGGAATTAAGCTCAATAACCTCCATCCTGTCAAATAAAGGCGCAGGAATTGCAGAAGGTACATTAGCGGTGGTGATGAAAAGGACCTTGCTCAAATCAACAGGAAAGTCAATATAATGGTCGGTGAATGTGTTGTTCTGTTCAGGGTCAAGCGCCTCAAGAAGCGCAGAGGAAGGGTCACCCTTATAGTCGCTTCCGAGCTTATCAATCTCATCAAGTAATATAATAGGATTCATAACGCCGCTTTTAATAACAGCGTCAACAATCCTGCCGGGCATTGCTCCGATATATGTACGCCTGTGTCCCCTGATTTCCGCTTCATCATGAATTCCGCCGAGAGCAATTCTAACATACTCCCTATTCATACTCCTGGCAAGCGATTTTACAATCGAGGTTTTACCGACACCCGGAGGACCTGACAGACAGAGAATCTGACCTGAAAAATCAGGATTTCTCTTATAAACCGCGAGTGAATCGACAACTCTTTCCTTAACCTTATCAAGTCCGTAATGGTCCTTGTCAAGCACGGCGCGCGACTTTTTAAGATTAACGGAATACTTACTGTATTTACCGAACGGAATTTCAAGACAGCGGTCAAGATAATTCCTGCATACCGTTGCCTCGTGCGAGCCCGACGGCATTTTCATAAGCTTATCACATTCCGAATAAAGCTTCTGTTTAACCTCGTCGCCGCATTTAAGAGCGTCGATTTTTGCTCTGTATTCATCAGCTTCCTCTAACGGATTGTCGCTGTCGCCAAGTTCATCGGAAATGATTTTCATTTCTTCTCTAAGATAATACTCGCGCTGATTTTTCTCGATTGCCTGAGATACCTTTTCATTAATTTCGTCTTCAATGGCAAGCATTCTGTTCTCAGCCTTGAGATATGCGAGAAGCTGAAAAGTCCTTCTCTCAACATTGTTAAGCTCTAAAATATCCTGCTTCTTTTCATAATCAATGAAGGTATTTGAGCAGACATAATCAGTAAGCGCGCCTGCACTTCTGATTGATAAATCCTTGGCGATAACATCCGAGCTGAGCTTTGAAACATATTTTGAATAAGCTTCAAACTCCCTGCGAAGCGCCCTTGCAAGAGCGTATTCCCTGTCGGTGTCCGAGCTATGCTCATCCTCAAAAAGCTCCACTGCTGCGCATACAAAAGGCTTTGTCTGCGTAAATGAAACTATCTGCGCTCTCTGCACGCCCTCCACGACAACTCTTATATTCTCGCTGTTAGGAATTCTTAAAAGCTGTTTAATAACGCAGAATACACCTGTATCATAAAGCTCATCCTCGGTCGGCTCGTCAACTGCCGAGTCCTTCTGACACACAAGAAAGATGCGCTGATTAGTACTCATTGCATTTTTAAGAGCGGCAACGCTTTTTCTCCTTCCGACATCAAAATGAAGCGTCATACCGGGAAAAACAACCAAAGCTCTCAGAGGTATTAAATTTAAATACATCAAATCATTCTCAGTAATTTCACTCATAAATAAACCTACTTAAAATTAATTATTTTAATTATATATGATAAATACAAAAAAGGCAACATTTTTTGTTGCCTTTAATAAATTAAATTATTAAACTGTTGAATTAAGCGTCCTGAAGAATGTGCGGTGTAAGCTCGATAACCTGCTTATTTGGGTTATTGTAAATAAGCGGCTTAGCAATACCCTTAACTGCGTCATCGGTTATTACAATTTTTTCAATTGTACCGTCGCTCGGAGTGTCGAACATAAGCTCATTGAGTACAAGCTCAAAAACACTTCTGAGTCCTCTCGCACCGGTTTTTCTCTCAAGAGTAATATCAGCAATCGCATCAAGAGCCTCAGGCTGAAACTCAAGCGTAACGCCATCCATTTTAAAGAGCGTCTGATACTGCTTAACAATTGAGTTTTTAGGCTCAGTCATAATCTTGATTAAAGCTTCTTTATCAAGGCTGTCAAGCACGGTGATAACAGGAATTCTGCCGATAAGCTCAGGGATTAATCCGAACTTAACAAGGTCGTGCTGCTCTGCCTTGTGCATAAGCTTTTCCCTCTCCTCCTCGGACTTTGAAACATCTGCTCCGAAGCCAAGGGACTTACCGCCGATTCTGCGTTCTATAATCTTCTCAATGCCGTCAAAAGCACCGCCGCAGATAAAGAGAATATTGCTTGTGTCAATCTGTATAAATTCCTGCTGGGGATGCTTTCTGCCGCCGTTTGGCGGAACATTTGAAACAGTACCCTCGAGGATTTTAAGAAGCGCCTGCTGAACGCCCTCGCCGCTGACATCACGGGTTATTGACCTGTTCTCGCTTTTACGCGAAATCTTATCAATCTCATCAACATATATTATACCGCGCTGAGCCTTTTCAACATCGAAATCAGCAGCCTGAATAAGCCTTAAAAGAATGTTCTCAACATCCTCGCCGACATAGCCTGCCTCAGTAAGAGTAGTAGCATCGGCGATTGCAAACGGAACATTGAGAATTCTTGCAAGCGTCTGAGCAAGCATAGTTTTGCCGACGCCCGTCGGACCCAAAAGTAAAATATTACTTTTCTGAAGCTCAACATCGCCGATTGTGCCGCCTGTATAAATCCTCTTATAATGATTGTAAACGGCAACCGAAAGAGCCTTCTTAGCCTCATCCTGACCAATAACATACTCATCAAGCTTAGCCTTAATCTCGGCAGGCTTAGGAAGCGGTGTATCGTCTATATCAGGGTCTTTAACCTCAACAGGCTCACTTTGTGTGAGAAGCTCATAACAGGTATTAACGCAAGCATCGCAGATGAAAACACCGCGACCCTCTATTAACTTGTCTGCCATTGCTTCAGTCCTTCCGCAGAAAGAGCATCTTGCAATAGCGTTGCGTGAATCATCACGAGCCATATTCTAACCTCGATTATCGTTTATCAATTACCTTGTCAACAAGGCCAAACTCAAGCGCTTCCTGAGCTGAAAGCCAGTTATCTCTGTCAGTCGCTTCGGTAAGCTCCTCAAGTGTCTTACCGCAGTTTTCAGCCATTATAGAATTAAGCTTTTTCTTAGTTCTTAAAATGTGCTGTGCGGCAATTTCAATCTCTGTTGCCTGACCTTCGGTCCTGCCAAGCGGCTGATGAATCATTACCTCTGCATTAGGAAGGCAAATCCTCTTGCCCTTTGCACCGCTTGAAAGAAGGAATGCACCCATTGACGCAGCCATACCGATACAAATAGTAGAAACATCGCATTTGATGTACTGCATTGTATCATAGATAGCCATACCGTCCGTTACTGAGCCACCGGGGCTGTTAATGTAAAGGTTGATATCCTTCTCGCTGTCCTGTCCTTCAAGGAAAAGAAGCTGTGCAACTACGAGTGAAGCCGTGGTTGAATTAACCTCATCCGAGAGAACAATAATTCTGTCATTTAAAAGTCTTGAATAGATATCCATTGAGCGCTCGCCTGCGCTGGTCTGTTCAAGTACATATGGTACTAATGCCATATTAATCACCCTTTATAATTATTCTGTAATTGCTGATTCAACAACAATATCAAGTGCTTTTCTTGTCTTAACATCTGCTGAGAGCTGGTCTGCGGGAACAGCTGCTTTAATCTGGTCTGCTTCCATCTGATACTGCTTTGCAAGCTTCTCGATTTCAGCCTCGATTTCCTCATCGGTAACCTCAATCTTCTCGGCGTCGACAATAGCCTCAAGAGCGATAGAAGCTCTTACCTGACTTTCAGCGCCCTCACGGAAGGTTTCCTTAAACTGCTCCATATCCTGACCCATATACTGAAGATATGTATTAAGGTCAATGCCCTGCATCTGAAGTCTGTAACCGTAGTCCTGAAGCATCTCGTTAACTCTGTTTTCAAACATACACTCAGGAACATCACATTCCATATTGTCAACAACCTGCTCGATAAGCTTGTTTTCAAGGTCAATTCTTGAATCCTCAGCCTTTTTCTCATCAAGCTGCTTCTTAAGGTCAGCCTTGTATTCATCAAGAGTATCAAACTCGGAAACATCCTTTGCAAACTCATCGTCAAGCTCGGGAAGCTCCTTGGTCTTAATCTCGTGGATTACACACTTAAACGTTGCGTCCTTACCTGCAAGCTCCTCAGCGTATTCCTCAGGGAAGGTTACATTAACATCAAATTCCTCGTCAACCTTATGACCTGCAACCTGCTCCTCAAAGCCGGGGATAAATGAACCTGAGCCAAGCTCAAGCGGATAATTCTCGCCCTTACCGCCTTCAAAAGCAACGCCGTCAACAAAGCCTTCGAAGTCAATCTCAGCGGTATCGCCCATCTCAGCTGCTCTGTCCTCAACAGTAACAAGTCTTGAGTTCCTGTCCTGAACATTCTTAAGCTCAGCCTCAACATCCTCGTCAGTTGCCTCGGTAGGAAGTTTCTCAGCCTTAAGACCCTTATAGTCGCCAAGCTTAACCTCGGGGTAAACAGTTACCTTAAACTTCATCTCAACGCCTTCAGCCTTGCTCATTACAGGTACCTCAAGGTCGTATGGCTGGTCAACTGTTCTGAGGTCAGCCTCCTTGATAGCCTCTGTTACAGCCTCGGGATAAACAATCTCAAGTGCGTCCTCAAAGAATGCGCCCTCGCCGTAAACCTTCTCAATCATACCCTGAGTTGCCTTACCCTTACGGAAGCCGGGAATCTGAATAGACTTTCTCTGCTTCATATATGCAGATTTACAAGCCTCGGTGAACACCTCGGGTGTTACGGTTACCTCAAGCTCATATGTATTTGTATCAGTTTTATTAGATGATTTAAGTGCCATTGGTATGACCTCCTGTCAATTAATAGTGATTTAATAATCATCGAATAGGCATTATAACACATTGAAATAATAATATCAAGATAATTATTATAATATTTATAATATACTATTTAGAATTTTCTTATCAAAAGCGGCATAAAATTGAGCCTGTCAGCAGAAATCAGCCTAAAACTGATTCCGTCAATATTGCCTTCAAAGGCAGAGTGCGCGGCGCTACCGTGCAGATGACCGAAATAACATTCCTTAATTCCCTTTTCTTTAAGAAGGTTTACAATCTCCTCGCAGCAGGTATTCTGTGTAACAGGGGGATAATGGAGGAATACTATACGCTCATCATTAACGGCAGAGTCAATAGAGGCTTTAACCCTGTTAACCTCCCTTAAAAGTACCTTTTCATCCTGCGCTTCATCGCTGTCGAAAAACCAGCCGCGGCTGCCGCATACCGAAATGCCGTCAAGCTGTACACTGTTATTATGGACAAAAGAAATGCTTTCAAAACCGTTTCCTTCAATAAAGGCATTCATTTTTGTTAAGGTATTCCACCAGTAATCGTGATTACCTTTAATTATTATTTTTTTACCGTTAAGCTTGTTGAGAAAATCAAAGTCAGGCTTGAGCTCATCAAAATTCATAGCCCAGCTTATATCGCCTGCAATTACGACATAATCCTTTTCGGACACTGCCGCATTCCAGTTTTTCTCAAGTCTCTGTGTATAATTCTGCCACCCGTTAAAGCTGTCCATCGGCTTATCTGTACCAAAAGACAAATGAGTATCGGCAATTGCAAATAAAGACATAATACCACCCGAATAATAAAACAGGTTATGTTAACACTATAACCGAAGGGAGTTGATTTTACGGATAAGGAAATTAAAGGCATTTCCTGCGAGGTTAAAAACTGCGTATACCACGATAAGAGCGATAATTGTAACGCAGGTCATATCCGCGTAGGCGACAGCTCGGCAACACAAACGCATGACACGGTATGCAAAACCTTTGAATGTAACGATAACTGCTGCAGGTAATAAACCAAGTAAGGCGACTCTGACGAGTCGCCTGTTTTATTAAAGATTTAAGAGCTTAAATACCATTTCGCTCATATCCTCTTTATTGCAAACATCGGTAAATCTTACATTCTTATTTTTAAGCTGAGCAAGAGATACGGGGATGTCGGCTCCCGAAACCTTGTGAAGCTCATCAACCATTTCAAATTCATCAAGCTTAGGTACATTACCGCTTTCAATAGCATTTAAGACGCTCTTTGAAAACTTATAAGGAGAAGCAGTGGAGTCAATAACAGTCGGAGTGCTATCCCCTGTTTTATCTAAATAGTCGTCATATACCTTTACTGCAACAGCAGTATGAGTATCACATAAATAATGATATTTCTCAAAATGCTCTCTTATTGTCTTGTCAACCTCAGCCTCATCAGTATATCCTGCGGCAAATTCTGCCTGAATAGCTTCTCTGAGGTTTTCAGGCACGGTGTACACGCCGTCAGAATTAAGCTTAGCCATAAGGTCGCTTACAAGCGTATCGTCATCGCCGCTCATATGGTAAAGAAGCCTCTCAAGATTTGAAGAAATAAGAATATCCATTGAAGGAGATGTTGTCGCATAGAAAGCTCTGTTCTTGTTATATGTACCTGTTTCAAGGAAATCGGTAAGAACATTATTTGTGTTTGAAGCACATACAAGAGTTTTAATCGGAAGTCCCATTTTTTTAGCATAATAGCCTGCGAGAATATTGCCGAAATTACCTGTCGGAACTACAATATTAATCTTGTCGCCAAGGCTGATTCTGCCGGCTTCAAGCATATCGCAGTAGGTTGAAAAATAATATACAATCTGCGGTACAAGCCTGCCCCAGTTAATTGAATTTGCAGAAGAGAACATCATATTCTTTTCAGCAAGCTGAGCCTTAATATCGCTGTTTGTAAAGATTGACTTAACAGCACTCTGCGCATCGTCAAAATTACCGTTGATAGCGCAGACAGCTACATTACCGCCCTCCTGCGTTGTCATCTGAAGCTTCTGCATGGGAGATACACCGTCAACGGGGTAAAATACTAATATCTTGGTATGCTCAACATCCTTGAAGCCTTCAAGCGCCGCCTTACCCGTATCACCCGAAGTAGCCACAAGAATAACAATTGTCTTGCCGTCGGCAGTCTTTTTAGCAGAAACTGTCATCAGATACGGCAGAAGCTGTAAAGCCATATCCTTAAACGCACAGGTAGGACCGTGCCAAAGCTCAAGAATATTCTTACTGCCGTCAATATTAACGGTGGGAGCTATTTTAGGCGAGGAGAACTTCTCCTTTGCATATGCGCCGTTAACGCAGTAATCAAGCTCGTCCTCGCTGAAATCAGTCAGAAACTCCCTGAGAACAGTCTTAGCCCTGTCGATATACGACATTGAAACCATGGAGTTAATCTTATCAAGTGAAAACTGAGGAATCTCAACAGGAACAAAAAGTCCGCCTTCCTCGCTGATACCCTGCGCAATAGCCTGTGCAGCAGATACCCTTATCTTATTATTTCTCGTGGATGTATAAAGCATATCTAAGTCTCCTTTAAAAAGATGTATGTATTTTAATATAAATCAAACGCATTTTCAAGATGTTTGAGCGATTTTATTGTCTTTCCGCTTGTGATAATCTCAATGACATCAAATCTCGGCTGCAAACCTTCGCCGTGATTTATAAGATAAATATTAGCCGTAGCAGCCATTCTTTTCTGCTTATTATAGTCAACAAATTCCTTTGGCTGAGCCGGAGATTTTTCATCCCGTTGCTTGACCTCAACAAAGCATAAGTAGTTCTTTTTCTGAGCAATCAAATCAATCTCGCCGAAGCGCGTTGTATAATTTACATCAAGAATTATATATTTCTTTTTCCTGAGGTAATCAGCCGCTTTTATTTCCCAGAGCTTTCCTGTATCATTCATCTTTAATCAGCTTTTTCAAAAATGTTTTTCTGTGGATATCACTAATTCCATACTTTTCAAGCATCTCGTAGTGAAGCTTTGTACCGTAGCCCTTATGCTTTTCAAATTGGTACTGAGGATATTTCTCAGCCATCTCAAGCATATATCTGTCCCTGCTGACCTTGGCAAGAATAGACGCACAGGCAATACTTGCACTTTTAGCGTCCCCCTTAACAATTGCCCTTTCGGCAATACTGAGTCCGGGTGTTTTGTTGCCGTCAATCAGCGCAATATCAGGCTTTACTGAAAGTCCTTCAACAGCTCTTCTCATTGCGAGAAAGGTAGCCTGAAGAATATTGATTTCATCAATCTCCTCAACGCTGGCGGTACCGATACTGTATGACACACATTCGTTAATTATCTTATCGTAAATAGCTTCGCGCTTTTTCTCGCTTAACTTTTTTGAATCGTTTGCGCCCTCAATTATCTGACCTTCCGCAAGGACGACAGCAGCGGCATAAACAGGACCTGCAAGCGGTCCCCTGCCTGCCTCATCAACTCCGCAGATTATCTTAAATCCGTCAAATCTTGCTTCATTCTCGTATTCAAGCCAGTCCATTATCTTGGCAGCTCAAGCGAAATCTTGCCGAGCCTTCCTCCTCTGAATTCATCACAGAGCATAACAGCAGTACGCTCATAATTTATCTCTCCGCCTTTGACAAGAAAGCCGCGTTTCTTACCGATTAACTCGAGTATCTCCCAGCCCTGCAGTCCGTCAACGCTTTCAAGCTTATATCGCTGAGTAATAGCTTCGGGGCGTGTTTTGGCAAGTGTTTCAAGCAGTCTGCAGGAAAGCGTTTCCATATCAGTAACCTCGTCCTTAACGGCACCCGTAAAGGCAAGCTTATCCCCTACCTCGCTGTCGTCAAATTTAGGCCACAGCACGCCCGGAGTATCGAGAAGCTCAATGCCGTTACCAACTGCAAACCACTGATTCTGCCTTGTTACGCCTGCTTTATCCGCAACCTTAGCTTTGGCATTTCCTGCCATTCTGTTAATAAACGAGGACTTGCCCGTATTCGGTATACCGACAACCATAAGCCTTAACGACTTACCGCTCATTCCTTTTGCTTCATTTCTTTCAACAGTCTTTGAAAGAGCCTTCTTTGCAGTGGGGATAAAACTGTTAAGTCCCTTGCCTGTTTTACAGTCAACGGGGAGCGCATATATCCCCTTGGATTTATAATAATCCATCCACATTTTAGTAGCCGCAGGTTCTGCAAGGTCGCATTTATTTAATAAAACAATTCGGGGATAATTCCTGATGATTGAATCAAGTTCAGGGTTTGAGGAGCTGTAAGGTATTCTGGCGTCAACTATTTCCACTACGCCGTCAACAAGCTTGAGGCTTTCTTTAATAAGCCTCCTTGTTTTAGCCATATGTCCCGGAAACCACTGAACCGTCTGTTTCTGAAAATCAGGCATAATTACCTCCTTGATTTATGATTTTTTCCAAGTCTTTGGGAATAAGAGTAAAAGTATCGGGAAAAGCTCAAGTCTGCCTGCAAGCATATCAAAGATAAGCACAAGCTTAGAAAAATTACTGAAAAGAGCAAAATTCTGCGTAGGTCCTACAAGCTCAAGACCGGGTCCGACATTATTAAGACAGGTTATAACCGCACTTGCAGTAGTCGTCATATCAAAGCCGTTAAAGGAGAGAAGAAGCATTGAAACTATCATTGTCAGAATGAAAGCAACAAGGTAGGAGCTGAGTCCCTTCATAATCTCTCCGTCAACTCTCCTGCCGTTCATTTTCACCTTAACAAGATGGTTAGGATGAAGCATCTGCTTGAAATCACGGACAGTCTGCTTGAAGTAAACAACAATTCTCGAAACCTTGATACCGCCGCCCGTTGAACCGACGCATCCGCCGACAAACATAAGCATTATTACAAGCATTTTCGAGAAGGTTGGCCACTTGTCAAAGTCGGCAGTGCCGAAGCCCGTTGTACTCATAGTTGCATTTACTACGAAGAAAGAATCCCTAATAGCGTCGCCGATGTGATTATACATCTTCATAATATTAAGCGTGATAAGTGCAACTGATGACACATTGATTAATACATACGCTCTGAATTCCTCATCCCTGAAAACAGATTTAAAATTCTTAAGTAAAAGGAAATATATAAGATTGAGGTTAGTTCCGAAGAGGAACATAAACACAATTATTGTCCACTCGACAAATTTACTGTGATAGCCGAGTATGGAATTATTCAGCACGGCAAAGCCGCCTGTACCTGCATTTGAAAAAGCATTTACAACGCAGTCGTAAAGCCTTAATCTGTCCCCCGATATTCTTGAGCCGAAGAAAAGCACAGCCATTTCAAGAAGAGTAAGGGCAATATAAACGATATAAAGAATCTGAGCGCTCTGCGATATTTTAGCCCTGACCTTGCTCGCTTTAGGGCCCGGCACCTCAGCCTTCATAACATTCATTGAATTACCCTGCGACCTTGGTAAAACGGCAATCATAAAGGTAAGAATACCCATACCGCCTATCCAGTGGGTAAAGCTTCTCCAGAAAAGGATTGATTTCGGGAGTCCCTCAATCTGTTTTAAAATACTTGAACCTGTTGTGGTAAAGCCCGACGCGGTTTCAAAAAAAGCGTCCATAAAATTCGGAATACAGTGGCTCAGATAAAACGGCATTGCGCCGAATATTGACATAAGAAACCAGCTTATACCGCAGATTACAAAGCCTTCCCTCGCATAAATAGATATCTTTTTCGGCTTAAATAGCTGCAAAATATATCCGAATATAATAAGCGAAAAAGAAGGAATCAAAAAGCTCTGATAAATAAACGGTCCTTCGTTGAAGCCGTGATAATTATAATAGACTGCGACAAAAAACGGAAGGAATAAAAGTGTTCCGAGAATAACAAGAATTTTGCCGACAACATAAAAAACTGACCTGTAACTCATTTTAGCTCCTGTAATTACTTGAGAATATCGTTAAGATTTGAAAGTGAATAGCCCTTTGATACAACGACTACAATATCGTTTCTCTCAATCACATCATTGCCGCTCGGGAAGAATATCTTATTATTTCTGTTAACTGCGGCAACAAGCACATTATCCTTAATCTTGAGAGTCGAAAGCGGTTTGCCGATGAACTTTACATAGTCCTGCACTTCAAATTCCGCTGCCTCAATCTTACCGTCAACAAGCTTATAAAGAGTACGCATATAAGAAGAACTGATATTTTTCTTAGCTCTTGCATACTGTACAAGAATATCGCAAGTGGTCTCGGGAACGGAAACAGTTGTTCCGTTTTCCGCCTTTTCTATAAGTGAGGATAAATTCGGGTCATTAACCTTGGTAATGGTTTTTGTAACACCGAGGCTGTCAGCAACCATACTGATGAGAATATTTGTTTCGTCGGCGTCGGTAAGAGTAACGACTGCGTCCATATTGTCAAGACCCTCTTCAATAAGTACATCGTGGTTATTTGCGTCGCTTAAAATTATATCAACCTTTTTACAGTGGTCAATAAGCTTTTTGGCATTATCCTCATTACGCTCAACAACCGTAACCTCCTTGCCTGCGTTAACAAGAAGATTAGCAAGATAAGTTGAAATCCTTGAAGCGCCGATAAGCATAATTGACTTGATTGGTTTTTCCTTCTTAGAGCCTGAAATAACCCTTGCGACCTTACCGAGCTGCTTATGCGAGCCCGTAAAGTGAATACTGTCGCCCTCCTCGATAACGAAGTTACCGTTAGGAATATACACCTCGTCGCCCCTGCATACAGCGCAAATAAGAAGGTCCTTTGAAAATTCGGAAGGAATCTGTGAAAGCTTCATATTGCAAAGAGGACTTTCCTTTGTAATTTTAATTTCAGCCATATCAATCCTGCCGTTAGCAAAGCTTTCAACATCCATTGCATTCGGGAACTGGAGAAGCCTGAATATTTCAAGAGCAGTTGAAAACTCGGGATTAATCATCAGGGAAATTCCGAGCTCCTCACGCATAAACTCGGACTGACCGAGGTATTCAGGATTTCTGACCCTTGCGACCGTATTCTTGGCGCCGAGTCTGTTTGCAATAAGGCACGCAAGAATATTGTCCTCGTCATACGGAGTTGCGGAAATAAACAAATCACAGCCCTTAACCTCGGCACTTTCAAGCGTGCCGACGAGCGTACCGTTGCCTGTTATTCCCTGCACATCGTACTTTTCAATAATCTTGTCAATAACCTTCTCTTTAAGGTCAATCGCAGTTACATTGTGATTTTCTTTCGAGAGCTCACGGGTGAGCTGCGTACCAACTCTTCCCATTCCGACAATAATAATATCCATAATTCTCCTCGCTTATCAGTTTATTTTGGGAAACTGTGAATTATATAAATTATAATAAAATCCTTTTTTCAGCAAAAGCTCGTTATGACTTCCCTGCTCTATAATATTACCGTCCTTCATAACAAGTATGATATCGGCGTTTTGTACAGTTGAAAGCCTGTGAGCGACTATGAAGGTTGTCCTGCCCTCCATAAGCATTGAAAATGCCTTCTGTATTCTAATCTCTGTTCTTGTATCAATCGAAGATGTAGCTTCGTCAAGAATAAGTATCGGCGGAGGTGAAAGCATCAATCTGGTAATACAGAGAAGCTGCTTCTGCCCCTGTGAAAGAGAGCCGCCGTCCTCTCCTATCACTGTATCATAACCGTCCGAAAGCCTCTTAATAAATGAATGTGAATGTGCGGCTTTGGCGGCGGCAATGATAAGCTCTTCGCTTGCCCCCCTGTTACCAAGACAAATGTTCTCCGTGACAGTACCGCTTTTCAGCCAGGTATCCTGAAGCACCATACCGATATTTTCCCGAAGAGAGGAGCGCGTTATGTCATAAATGCTTCTGCCGTCAATCCTGATATCGCCCTTATCAACATCATAAAAGCGCATAAGAAGATTAATAAGCGTGGTCTTGCCGCAGCCTGTCGGACCGACTATCGCAACCGTCATGCCTGATTTAACATCAACGCTTACATTTGTCAGAAGCTTCTTTTCCTTATCATATGAAAAGTCAACAGACTGAATACTGATATCACCGTTTGGACTTTCAAGCGCCACTGCGTCAGCAGAGTCAGCCTTTTCGCTGTCCTCCTCTATAAGCCCGATAACCCTTGAAGCGCAGGCAAGCGCATTTTGCAGCTCTGCAATAACGCTGCTTATCTCATTGAAGGGCTTTGTATACTGATTTGCGTACGCAAGAAAACTTGCAAGCACACCCGCAGTAATTACGCCGCCCGTACCGCCCTTAACGGCAAGCACAGCGCCGATAAATGCAACCGAAGCATAAACAATCGAATTAACAAATCTCGTCGATGGATTTACAAGAGAAGAAAAGAAAGTAGCTTTCAGAGAATAATCGGTGAGCCTTGCATTAATCTCATCAAATCTCTCAAGATTAATTGCATCCATAGAGTAAGCGTCGGCAATCTTCTGATTTGTAATCATTTCATCAATGAAAGCAGTCTGCTCTCCCCTCGTTTCCGATTGCTTTGAAAACATTTTGTAGGTCTTTCCCGCAATGAATTTAGCGATAAAAAACGAAAGAGGAGTAATAAAAACAACCACTAATGTTATAAGCACATTTATTGAAAGCATAAAGCCGATTGTGCCCACTATCGTAACAACACCTGTGAAAAACTGCGAAAAGCCGAGAAGAAGTCCTTCTGATATCTGGTCAACATCCGTTATTACTCTGCTTACTATATCACCTTTTGAATGAGAGTCAAGATATGAAAAAGGCAAAGACTGTATCTTTTTAAACGCACGCTTTCTCATATCTCTTGAAACATTAAATGTGATTTTATTGTTACAGACATTCATCAGCCACTGCAAAACGGCAGTAACCGCAACAATAATACCAAGCCTTATCAGTATATGCCTTAACTCAAAAAAGTCAACATTACCCTTTGAAACGATACAGTCAATACCTTTTCCGACAAGTATCGGAGCATAAAGCGTAAGAATAACACTGACAAAGGCAAAGAGCGTGGATAAAATCAAGTGATACTTGTAACTTTCAATATATCTGAAAAGCTTTTTCAGTGTTTTGCCTGATTTCATTATACAACCTCCTTTCCGAACTGGGAGGTGTATATTTCCTTGTAAACCTTACAGCTTTCAAGAAGCTCCTTATGAGTACCCATACCAACGCACTGTCCGTCATCAAGCACAAGTATCTTGTCAGCACTCATAACGGAGGACGCCCGTTGAGAAACTATAAAAACTGTCGGTTCATAATCAAGGCTGTATATTGCTTCACGGAGCTTGGCTTCCGTAGCAAAGTCAAGAGCGGATGAAGAGTCGTCAAGCACGAGTATCTGCGGTTTTCTGACAAGCGCCCTTGCGATAGTCATACGCTGGCGCTGTCCGCCTGAGAGGTTAGCGCCGCCCTGCGAAAGCTGATAATCAAGTCCGCCGAGCTTTTCAACATCATCATATACCTGCGAAAGCATCAACGCATCTTTGATTTGCTCGTCGTCTGCGCTTTTATTGCCCCATTTTATATTATCCCTGACAGTACCCTTAAAAAGCACTGCTTTCTGAAATACAAATCCTATTATTTCTCTGAGGCTGTCTGCTTCCTGAGCTTTAACATCTCTGCCGTCAACATAAACCGCACCATCAGTACAGTCGTAAAAATGGCCGAGAAGTGAAACAAGGCTTGTCTTACCGGAACCCGTACCGCCTATGATTCCGACTGTTTCACCCTTATTAGCGGTAAATGAAATATTCTCAATTGCAGGTGCGCCTGCATTTTTATAGGTCAGTGAAACATCTTTAAATTCAATAAAATGCTCACTCGTTTCATCATTGTTATTTGTTTCAAGTGTGTTTTTCTCATTAAACACAGTGCTTATTCTGTCAGCCGAAGCAAAGGCTCTTGTAACTGTTACAATCAGCATCGCAAGCTTTATCAGCTCAACAAGAATCTGACTCATATAGTTATAAAGAGCCACTACCTTGCCCTGCTCAAGACCGAAAACATTAACCTTAACCGCTCCGACATATAAAAGGATGATAATGGCAAGATTAATTATCACATAAGTAACAGGATTTAATAGCGCAGATATTCTGCCTGCAACTCTCTGCAGGTGGGACAGAAAATTATTCTTGCTGTTAAAAATTCTGTTCTCGTTTTTCTCATCACGAAAAGCTCTTATAACTCTTGCGCCTGTAATATTTTCTCTTGTGGTAAGCGTAACGCCGTCAAGGCTTTGCTGTATTTCCTTCTGTTTGGGAATAGTATAAGCCATAACGCCGAAAACTACTACGGAAAGAATAACAATGGCGCCGAGAAAGATAAGTGATATTTGCCTGTCAATAGTGAACGCCATAACCATAGCGCCGAAAACAATAAACGGCGACCTGAGAAAAAGCCTTAAAATCAGATTTACTCCGTTTTGAATCTGATTAACATCGCTCGTCATTCTTGTTATAAGAGAAGAAGTGGTAAGCTTGTCAAGCTCGTTAAATGAAAGAGATTGTATTTTCGCGTATAAGGCGTGCCTTAAATCCTTCGAGAATGAGGTTGCGACCTTAGCGGCAAAATACTGTGCAGTTATAGCAAGACCTAAACCGATAAAGGCAAGAAGCACAAGTATAAGCGCTCTTTTAACAATATAGCTTATATCCCCTTTGGCAATACCGACATCAATTATGTCGGCTATTACAAGAGGAACAAAAAGCTCGAACAGCGCTTCAAGAAGTTTAAAAAGCGGTGCTAACACAGATTTTATTTTATAATCCTTAAAAAAAACAAGAAGCTGTTTCAATTAATCACCGAATAAATTATTATTTTGTTTATTATATATCTGTAAAAAACAAGTGTCAATAAAATAAATAACAATATTTTAAAATAATACTTTATTTTTTTATATGTAAGTTATATAATCAATATAGCAAATTGAATGTGAGGTAATTGTTATGAGTAATAAACCTGTAACAGCCATTATCGTCGGTGCGGGCCACCGCGCTCTTGTTTACAGCGAGCTTGCAAAGACGAATCCCGAGGATTTAAAGATTGTCGGTGTTGCCGACCCCGACCCCGTAAGAAGAAAACACTGTATGGAGTACTTCGGGTTTTCGGAGGATATGTGTTTTGAAACAGCCGATGAGCTTGCAAAAAAAGGTAAGCTTGCCGATACTATAATCAACGGCACAATGGACGAAGTGCATATTGAAACCTCCATACCTCTTTTAAATGCAGGATACGATATGCTCCTTGAAAAGCCTTTCGCCGTTAACGAGGAGGAAATGCGTGAGCTTGTAGAATGTGCTAAAAAGAATAATTCAAAGGTTATGATTTGCCATGTTCTTCGCTATACACCTTTTTATTACGGTATTAAAGAGAGAGTAGCTAAAGGCGAAATCGGCAACATTATCAACATACAGACAACTGAACATGTTTCCTATCATCACCTTTCAACATCATATGTGCGCGGCAAATGGGCTAATTCAGACAAATGCCACACTACAATGCTTCTTGCAAAATGCTGCCACGATATAGACCTTATGATGTGGATGATGGCGGAAACAAAGCCTGTTAAAATATCCTCCTTCGGAAGCAAATATCAGTTCAAGCCTGAAAATGCGCCAAAGGGTGCAGGTAATATTTGTATGGTTGACTGTCCGCTTGTTGATACCTGTCCATACTCTACCAAAAGGCTTTATATCGACCACCCTGACCGCTGGGCATTTTATGTATGGTCCGCACTTGAGGGTATAGAAAATCCGACAATAGAAGATAAAATCGCACTTATGAAAAGCGACAGCCCTTACGCACGCTGTATGTATAAATGCGATAACAATGTTGTGGACCATCAGTCTGTACTTGTTAATTTCGCAAGCGGCGCAACAGGCACTCATAATATGGTAGGCGGTTCCTCGCAGTCGCTGAGAAAAATACACATCATCGGTACTAAGGGAGAGATTTACGGTAATTTTGAGGAATCAAAATTCTATGTATCAAAAATCAACCCCGACCCGAACGCAGTTAACGGTGAAGCCGACATCGAAGAGGTTGACCTTAATGTAACGGGTGATATGGTAGGTGCTTACGGCGGACACGGCGGCGGCGACGAAAGGCTCACTGCCGACTTCGTAAAGTTTATCCGAGGTGAAAAGCCGAGCCTTGCATGCACATCTATCTTTGATTCCGTCGCAGGTCATCTCTGTGTATATCTTGCAGATAAATCACGCGAAAACGGCGGAATGCCTGTCGAGGTTAATTTATAAGAGAACAAAAGTAAAAGCTTAAAGCGCTCAAAGCGCTTTAAGCTTTTTTTGTATAACGAAAACCACGCGATAGTCGCGTGGTTCAAAAGAGGTTAACCGATGAAAAGAACCTCCGAAGCGTGTATAATAGGAATGACCTGCCAGTCAAAGAATACACAAAACGGAGGTAAAAAACGATGAAAAAAGATAATATAGAAACCACAAACAGTTTAGCACACACGAAATGGAATTGCAAGTATCATATAGTCTTTGCACCAAAGTATAGGCGAAAGGTGTTTTACGAAGATAAGCGATTAGAAATCAGAGAAATGCTTAGAAAACTATGTGAATGGAAAGGTGTCGAAATCATAGAGGGAGAGGTGTGTCCAGACCATATACATATGCTGGTAAGTATCCCGCCCAAAATGAGCGTTTCAGGATTCATGGGATACCTGAAAGGGAAGAGCGCACTGATGATTTTCCAAAAGTGGGGGAATATGAAGTTCGCATACCGAAATCGCGAATTTTGGTGTAAGGGATATTACGTAGATACCGTGGGGAAGAACACAAAGGCAATCAAAGAATATGTAGCCAATCAGTTGAAGAGAGACCAAGAGGCAGACCAGTTGTCAATGTTCGACCCACGGGCCCATTTATGGGTAGTAAGTAACAAATGCATGGCTGGCAGGCCAATAAACAGCGCACTTGTGCGCCGCCAGTAATATTAGGGCTATGCCCGAAAATGAAATACCACCCGCTATGCGGGTGGATATTTATT
>CADAUV010000023.1 GCA_902791235.1 Oscillospiraceae bacterium | reverse complement strand
TGAATATGAGTCAATACAAGGAAACCGCTTTTCGGCTGACCGCATAAACTTAATTATCCGCAGCGACTCCTACCCATATTAATATACAAATTTATAATAGACGATTGTGAAAGTATTGTCAAGAAAAAATTTACAATTTGTTAAAATTTAACAAATAAAAATTTTTGAAACCCGGAATAATTATAAATATTGATTTGTTTTTACTTATAAGTTATGATTTCTTTTCCTCATAAGTCATAATTATTCTATCATATTATATTTGCCGTTTGTTCTTCGGTGGACATAACGGGATGAAAATGTATAAAATTGTAAAACTTGTTGACAAAAATGAATATTTATACTATAATTTCCTCAAACCTATGATGAAGAGTAAGTAAGCAGGGTTTCGGCTTTTCAGAGAGCTGCCGGTCGGTGTGAGGCAGTATTCAGGGCTTTGCTGAATGGACTTCGGAGGGCAAGCAGAATTAAAAGTATGCGAGACGGAGGCTCACCGTTACAGGAGCAGGCGTATGTCAGTACGCACAGAGTGGATGTGTTTTCACATCAAGCAGGGTGGCACCACAGGATTTTACAGTCTTGTCCCGGCATTTGCAGGGATAAGGCTTTTTTATTATCCCTGTTCTGACAAAGAATAAATTGAAGGGAGAAAAAATTATGTCAGAAGAAAAGAAAATTCCGTACAAAATCTACCTTGATGAAAACGAGATGCCGAAGCAGTGGTACAATGTCCGTGCAGATATGAAAAACAAGCCTGCGCCGCTTCTCAATCCCGGTACGCATCAGCCGATGACCGCCGAGGAGCTTGGCGGAGTGTTCTGCGAGGAGCTTGTTGCACAGGAGCTTGACAACGAGCACGCGTATATTGACATCCCTGAGGAAATCAGGAATTTCTACAAGATGTACCGTCCGTCGCCTCTTGTAAGAGCGTACTGCCTTGAGGAGAAGCTCGGCACACCTGCTAAGATTTATTATAAATTTGAAGGTAATAACACGAGCGGAAGCCATAAGCTGAATTCAGCTATCGCGCAGGCTTACTATGCTAAAAAGCAGGGTCTGAAGGGCGTTACGACTGAAACGGGCGCAGGCCAGTGGGGCACGGCGCTTTCAATGGCTTGTTCGTATTTTGACCTTGACTGTAAGGTGTTTATGGTTAAGGTTTCCTATGAGCAAAAGCCTTTCAGGCGCGAGGTTATGCGCACCTACGGCGCTTCCGTAACTCCTTCGCCGTCAGTTACAACGGATGTCGGCAAGAAAATTCTTGAGGCTCATCCGAACACAACGGGAAGCCTCGGCTGCGCTATTTCAGAGGCTGTTGAGGTTGCCGTGAAGAATCCGGGTTACAGATATGTTCTCGGCTCGGTGCTTAATCAGGTACTGCTTCACCAGTCGGTTATCGGTCTTGAAACAAAGACGGCTCTTGATAAATACGGCATTAAGCCCGATATTGTTATCGGATGCGCAGGCGGCGGCTCAAACCTCGGCGGTCTTATCGCTCCGTTTATGGGCGAGAAGCTCAGAGGCGAGGCTGATTACAGGATTATCGCAGTTGAGCCTGCGTCCTGCCCGAGCTTCACAAGAGGCGTGTACGCTTACGACTTTGCGGATACGGGTATGGTTTGTCCGCTTGCAAAAATGTATACGCTCGGCAGCGATTTCATTCCCTCTGCTAATCACGCAGGCGGTTTAAGATACCACGGTATGAGCCCTGTGCTTTCACAGCTTTACGATGACGGTCTTATGGAGGCTACAACCGTTACCCAGACAGAGGTGTTCGAGGCTGCGGAGCAGTTCGCAAGGGTTGAGGGTATTCTTCCTGCGCCCGAAAGCTCGCACGCAATCAGAGTTGCGATTGACGAGGCTCTCAAATGCAAGGAAACAGGCGAGGAAAAGACAATCGTATTCGGTCTTACCGGTACGGGCTACTTTGATATGGTCGCTTATGAGAAGTTCCATGACGGCGAGATGACCGACTACATCCCGACCGATGACGAGCTTGAGGCGTTCAGAAAGAATTTACCGCAGGTTTAATGCGCGCTAAATAAAATTCTTTCTGTGAAACGAGTTATGAGAAATGAAGGGAGGGCTTGCGCCCTCCCGTTTTTGCGTTTAAAATTGTGGGTCCTCGGTTCGAGCCCGATATTGCGGGAACAACAGGGCTCTCGTCGAAACGCATTACACAGTCGAAACAACACGCAGAGCGTATTGTTAATGACTGCTTCATATGTTTCTCCTCTCCCCACAAAGCCGCGGGCTTTGCGGGGTCCCCTTGGTTCGAGCCCAATGTTATAGGAACAACAGGGCTCTCGTCGAAACGCATTACGCAGTCGGAACAACACGCAAAGCGTATTGTTAATGACTGCTTCATATGTTTCTCCTCTCCCCACAAAGCCACGGGCTTTGCGGGGGCCCCTCGGTTCGAGCCCTGCATAAAGAAAAACACCCGGTATCCGAATGGATACCGAGTGTTTTTGGTGGGAACAACAGGGCTCGAACCTGTGACCCTCTGCTTGTAAGGCAGATGCTCTCCCAGCTGAGCTATGCTCCCGTCAGTGATAATTATTATAGCATATCATTTTCATTTGTCAAGAAATATTTGCTGCGGAAATCGACGAAAGATTGATAAATAATTAACTATTTCATTTATTGTCGTATTTACTTTTTTGTTCAGATTTAACGAAAGTGTAAAATATTCCAATTAGCTATTGATTATTTGAATGAATCGGTATAAAATAAAAAATGCTAAAAAGCAATTAAAAACAAATAATTTTTCGGAGGTATTTTCCAATGGTAAAAGTTGCTATTAACGGTTTCGGCCGTATCGGCAGACTTGCTTTCCGTCAGATGTTTGACGCTGAAGGCTATGAAGTAGTTGCTATCAATGACCTTACAGACCCCAAAATGCTTGCTCATCTTCTTAAGTATGATACAGCACAGAGAGGTTATGCAGGCGTTATCGGCGAGAATAAGCACACAGTTGAGGCTACCGAGAACTCAATCGTAGTTGACGGCAAGGAAATCACAATCTATGCTAAGCCGAATGCTGCTGAGCTTCCTTGGGGCGAGCTTGATGTTGATGTTGTACTTGAGTGCACAGGCTTCTACTGCTCAAAGGATAAGGCACAGGCTCATATCGACGCAGGTGCTAAGAAGGTAGTTATTTCTGCTCCTGCAGGTAATGACCTTCCTACAATCGTTTACAATGTAAACCACGAGACGCTTACTGCTGATGATAAAATCATCTCTGCTGCTTCCTGCACAACTAACTGTCTTGCTCCTATGGCTAAGGCTCTTAACGATTACGCTACAATCCAGAGCGGTATTATGTGCACAATCCACGCTTACACAGGCGACCAGATGATTCTTGACGGTCCTCACAGAAAGGGCGACCTCAGAAGAGCTCGTGCAGGCGCTGCTAACATCGTACCTAACTCAACAGGTGCTGCAAAGGCAATCGGCCTTGTTATCCCTGAGCTTAACGGCAAGCTTATCGGCGCTGCTCAGAGAGTTCCTACTCCTACAGGTTCAACAACAATTCTTACTGCTGTTGTTGAGGGCAAGGATGTAACAGTTGACGGTATCAATGCTGCAATGAAGGCTGCTTCAAACGAGTCCTTCGGCTACAACACTGACCCGATTGTTTCAATGGATATCGTTGGTATGAGATACGGCTCACTCTTCGACGCTACTCAGACAATGGTTCTTCCTATCGGCGACGACAAGTATGAGGTACAGGTTGTTTCTTGGTATGATAACGAGAATTCTTACACATCACAGATGGTAAGAACAATCAAGTACTTCGCAGAGCTTGGTTAATAACTGACCCGAATATAATAAAAAACGCACTTCATACGAAGTGCGTTTTTTATTGTTTTGTTTTAATTTTAAACTGCGCGGCGCAGCTTTGATACGGCGAAGATGAACACGCACCAGATAAACTGGAACAAAACTATATTGAGCGCGTTAATCTGACCGAGCCCGTTGAGAAAGCTGAGAAGCGTAACTACGCCGAAGGCAAGCGCACAGCCGAAGGTGATAAGCACGCTTAAAATCCTTCTTGTGTCCTCAAGACCCTCTGCGCCCGACATAGCTGAAACGAAGCCGAGGGCTGAGCCGTTATGTATAACATATGCAGGAGATTTTTCAACATGCATATCCGAATACTTTTCAAACGCCCTTGCGTTACTTGTACTAAGCACTCTGACAAAACCGTCCGGCAGTGCGAAAAGCTCGGCGATACTGCTGTCGTTTATGAACGGGTCGGCGCTCTTGACAAGTATCGTCATACCGCTTTTTTCAAGCTTTCTCAGAGCGCGCTTCAGCTTCGGGTCGGCGTTGTAGGATACAACGAAAATCGCCATAAGCTTTCCTGCGACGGCGAGGTAGAGAATTTTGCGGTTCTTCCTTGTGTAGCGCTTTTCAAATTCCTCATTAAGCACCTGTACGCCGTGATGGATAAGAAGCTCCCTTGTGCCGACAAGCACTTTTTTTCTGTAAATCCATGCGGATGTGCCGAGCCTGTCCTCATACACTACTCCGTCAACCTCGGGGAGAATTGACTGCTTGCCGATTATTACATCGTCAAACACCGATGAAAGAGGGCTCTTGGTCTTCATAATAACAGCCGCAGTCTGAAGAATTACATCGTCGGTCTTTGCGCCGTTAAAGGTTTTGATTCCGTGAATTTCACAGCTTCTCGGTCCGAATAAATCCTGTGCCTCGATAACAATTGCGTTTGTGTCGTTCGTCATTGCGGCGCCCTCGAAGCCGTTAATCATAGCGCCGTTTTCCTTTAGCTCGCGCCAGAGGTTTATCAGCACTGAATTTGTGCAGAAAAGTGAGATACAGGGTGCGCTGATAGCCGCTGCACACACCGCCACATTGAAGCCCGCGTGTACGCTGTGGTTGAATATCGACGAAGCGATGAACAGCACTGCGCTCAGACCGAGCATAAGCGAGCCGGTGATTTTTGCGATATTGTCCGCGGGCTCGTCGCTTGTGCTTATGTCAAGGAACTTTGTTGTAAAGTCCGTTCTTATGCTTGTTTTGAGGTTTGCTTCACCCGTAAGCACGCCCCTGCTTATTATCGCTGCGTCGACCTTGTTTTCTATTGTTTCAACAGTGTGAAGCTCGTCAAGCGAGGTGATGAACTCAAAACTCTTGATAATTCGTCTGAGCATCTGTCTTTTTCCGATTTGGCTCATCAGAAGCGAGAACATACCTGCAAGCGCATAAGTGGCGCCGCCGTCGATATAAAGGTCAATATCAAATATCAAAAGTACGGAATGAATGAACACAAGGATGTTTACGACTGCAACAGGGAAGTCGCTGTTAATTCCTTTTCTGAAGCGCAGTCCGTGTACAAGCACCTTGCTGTTTATGATAAGCGCCGCAAGGTAAAGCACGGCGATAACGCTGAAAAATACCGTTTCATTAAGCAGGAAGGACGGCAGGTACGCAGTGCTTTGAAGCCTTGTGAGAAGCCCTGTGATAAGCGCGATTATAAAGGTCGAAATTATTGCAAACGAAGCGCCCGATTTCCTCGTGAAGAGCTTTTCAAGAAAAACGGTTTTTTCGTCGCCGCTTGTGTATTCGTTTTCCTGTACGCCCTCAACAATGCTCTTGCCTGCGTCGAGCCCCTCGTGGCTTATGCGGAACTTGTCCACCTTGTCCCTGCGCCTCTTTGCAAGCTGCTCCTCGGCAAGCGCCTCGTCAATCCTCTCGACATCGCCGATGCTGTCCTCAAATCCGTCAAGAACAATCTGGTCGCCCTCGTCGCTGTCGTATTCCTTCTTCTCCTCCTGACGGGGCTCGGAGCCGAAAACAATTCTCGTGTGTTCAAGCTCGTCAACCGCAACTATCGTGGGGATTTCCTCAAGGTCGGAGGTTTTATCAAAACGCGATTTGCTCTTGATTGTCGCCGGCTTTTCAAGCATCTCGGGCGGCCTTTTTGTGTAAAGCGGCTCCTCGTCGCTTGTTTCAAAAAAGCTCTTTTTGCTGCCATTGATTTTGGGGACTACCTGAGTTTTCTGCTCGACAACACGCGTTTTTTGGTCGATAACCCTTGTCTTTTGGTCAATGGTTTTCGTCTTTTCATCAGGCGTGATTTCAGGATAGGTCTTAACAGGCTCTTTTTCAGGGGTGCTTTTTATCGGCGGCTCGGCAATTTTCATATCCTCGTCGCCGTCGTAAGCCGGCACCTCAACCGTCTTTTCAGGGGAGGAAGCTTCTTGCGCGCCTATGGTCTTTTTTGTGCTTTCAGCCTGCTTTACAGCTTTTTGCCTTATGCTTTCAGCCTGTTTGATTATTTCATCAATTGATAAATTATCGCTCATATTTCCCACTCATTTCATCATATGCTGTGTTATAATCCAAGTCGCTGTCTTGCGATTTCATACATAATTATTCCGCCTGCGACTGAGGCGTTGAGAGAATTGATTTCGCCCCTCATAGGAAGCGATACCGTAACATCGCAGGTCTCCTTGACAAGCCTGCCGACGCCCTTACCTTCGTTACCTATAACAAGAGCGCAGCCTCCCGAAAAATCAGTCTTGCACCAGGGCTGTCCGTCCATATCGGCACAGTAGAGCCAGATGTTCTTTTTCTTAAGCTCCTCCATAGTGCTTACAAGGTTTGTTACCCTTGCAACTCTCATATATTCAAGCGCTCCGCAGGACGCTTTCGCAACAGCAAAATTAAGCCCTACATTTCTGCGCTTGGGTATGATTATTCCGTGTGCGCCGCAAGCTTCGGCAGTACGGATAATTGCACCGAGATTATGACTGTCCTCAAGCTCGTCGCAGATGATGAGAAACGGCTTTTCGCCCTTTGATTCGGCGTATTCGAGAATTTCGTCAACGCTCGAATAGCTGTGGCTCGGAACATTCGCAACAACGCCCTGATGGTTTGCTCCGCCGCACATAAGGTCAAGCTTGCGCCTGTCAACCTCCTTGATTACAATGCGCTTTTCGCGGCACATAGCAATAATCTTGTTGACCGAGCCCTCGTGCTCGCCTCGGGCAATGAGTACATTTTCAAGCTCCCTGCCGCTTTTAATAAGCTCAATAACCGCATTTCTGCCGATTATCAGATTGTCGTTTCTTATCTCTTCCCTTGCCATTTCACACCTCGGTATATTAATGTAATAATTATAACATTATACTTGCTATAATTCAATGCAAACTAAGAGGAAAAAAGTTACAATTTTAAAAATAAAAACCGTCTTTATAAAAATAAAAACCGCCCTGACGGACGGTTTTATTTTTTGGCGGAGACAGCGTCCTCATATGCTTCGCTTACGAAGCAAAACGCTTTTCGCATTTTGCTGTAGTTCGCTCCGCAATTCGTCCTTTCCCCAAAAAGTCTTACGACTTTTCGGGGACCCCGATATATGTTCGAATCTCGCTTTATAAAATTCAAAAAATATTCATAATTTTTGGGCACTTTTACAAATAATATTTATAAAATTTGTAAAAAAATAACGAAAAAGAATTAAAAAAGTATTGCATTTTTTAGACAAGGTTCTATAATAAATATTAGACAGTATTCTGCTTTTAATATGTATAAACCAATAAACAGAAGATATATGTATAATTAATTCATTTTAAGAGTCGCGCGTGTATGAGGAGAAAGAAAATGAAGTACTTATCAAGACCGCTGGCAATACTCTTGTCGGCAATTTTTATTTTAACGGCAATGCCGCTTACAGCGAGCGCAAGCCAAGACACTTGGGACCCCGACAACGGAGTCTACGATATTTCAACCGAAGCGGATTTACTTGCGTTCAGGGACGCTTTAGATAACGAAAGTCATTTTGAGGACAAAACTGTAAATGTCCTTCAGGATATTAATATGACACAAACTTATGTGTCTCCTTACTCAAACGGTTCAAAGGATGTTCAATTCTGCGGAACATTTAACGGTAACAATCACACTATCAGCAATCTCAATATGGTGTCATCTGATAATTATACTGTTTCATTGTTGCCGTTTCTTGGTAATGCAACCGTCAAGGACTTAACGCTCAATAATGTAACTATAGATAATGCTTACTCTTGGAACGCTCCATTCGCCCCCCTTTCACTTGGCGAAGATAAAATCATAAACTGCCACCTTGAGGGTAATTGTATCATTCAGGCAAGTAGCTCATTTTCAAGAAATTGGAACTATAACGCAGGAATTGTTGCTGATAACTATATGGGCTCTCTTGAAGTTATAAACTGTTCTGTCGGAGAAAATGTAGTTATCAACGGCAGAGGCGATTCGGGCAAATACCGTATCGCAGGAGGAATAGTAGCTGATTCGCGCGACAGCACTTATACTTTGATTAAAAATTGCGTCAATAAGGCAACTATTACTACTGACTATCTTGCAGGCGGTATAATGGGCTGTCTTATGTCCAGTTCCCGAAGCGAAGATAAGCTTAACTATGCTGCCATAGTTGATTGCTATAATTACGGAAATATTTCGTCAAACATTGATACCACATTATATCATATGCCTTGTGTTGCGGGCATTCTTGCAGAATCAAGCGGATTTTCACCCATAACTATAAACAGATGCGGCAATTTTGGAAATATATCTGTACCCGTTGAATCCGCAAATCCGTCCGGCGGAATTGTCGGATTTGTCGGCTCAGGTTCAATAAGTAACTGCTTTAACGCAGGAGATATCACAGCGTATGACTCAAGCAGTATAGGCGGAATTGCAGGACAGACAAGAACAAATACCTATGGCAGCCCGATTACAGGTTCTGTTGACATTGGAGAGTTCTATTTCCCGCAGCAGTATAACAATATTACAAACTGCTACAATGTCGGAAATATTAAATGTCTTTACGGCAAGAACAGCCAAACTGCCGTGGGCGGCGTAGTTGGCATTTGTCAGGAAAGTAACACCCAGGTTGGACATAGCGAGATAAACAACGTTTATAATTTTGCAGCTGTAAGCAATGAAAATACTGACGCTGACTCAAAAGTAAAGATTGGCGCAGTAACTTCCGAGACCGATATTATGTTCAATAATGCCTTTGCAGCTCAAGGAACAAAAGCTATAACCGATTTGCACGACTATGAAGGTCATGCTTCCGAATATACCTGTAAAGCAGGATATTACGATAACGCAGGAATCGGCGGCAAGGTTTATCCTGCCGACGTAGTGAGCAGTCCCGCAATAAGCGGACAGGATGTCGGAGATGCCGTTGAAACAATATCGGACACTCCGCTTGACACCGACCTTAAGGAAACCCTTGACGCATTTGTTGACGAAGTTAACCCCGAATTTGAGCAGACTGACGGACAGAAGTTTGAGCTTCTTCAGTGGACTTATTCCGACGGAAGCGACGGGCTTGATGTTCACCCTGTTTTCGGCTACGACATTATAAACGAGGCTGAGGAAAGCGATAAGGGTGAAAACGGCGGATACCTTACAACTTCAAGAAACGGCTTTGAGTACTTCAAGTTTGATACAGAGGAAAGCAAAACCGTAAGCGTTACTGCTGTTCCCGAAGCAGGAAAATCTCTTAAGAGCATTACTGCAACCGACCAGAACGGAAATAACGTTGCGCTTACTGATAAAGGCAACGGAGTATACACCTTTGAAATGCCGAAGGCAGATGTAACTCTTAACGCACAGTTTGAAGGTAAGAGCGCGCCTAAGAACTCGGTATACCTCACTACTAAGGATTCGGTTGACATTAACTTCTTAATCGACGCAGACTATTATACGAGCGACCCTGAAGCTTATGTTAAGCTTAATTACAACCATAATCCGAGAACATATCAAAACGATTTCAAGGATGAGGATGTTCCGCTTAAGTCTGTTGAAAAGACTGAGGACGGAAGATATAAGTTTACTATTAAATCTGCTCCCGCTCAGCTTACAGAACCGATTGCTATCACTCTTTATGACAGCGAGGGCAACAAGCTCTACGACGCAAACTACTCTATGTGGCAGTACTGCAAAGATATTATGGACAGATACATCTCAATCGAGCAGCACACATCAACCGATATGTACGACGAAGAAACAGAGGAGCAGTTTAAAAAGGCAAGCGAGCTTTGTAAATCTCTTATTGACTACGCAACTGCGGCTCAGGTTTACTTTAACTACAACAAAGCTGATATGGCGAGCAAATTAGTTCCTCAGGAAGAAACATATTACCACGACGACGTAACGAACGAGAACTATTATCACGACGTTACTTCCTTAACAAAGGAACAGATTAAAGCAAACGGAGCTCCGAGGGCTTCAATCAGCGGAAGCTTCCCTGTCAGCAACACCTCGCTTATGTCGCTCTCAAACACAGAGGTTCGCTTCTACTACGAAGAGGACATCAACGAGGACGACTACGAGCTCAGCGTTAGCTGCGAAAACTGGTACGGAAGCGCAAGACCTTCTGCTGAATTCGGTGAAGCTAACTCAGGCAAGTATATTTCGGTAGGCGGAATTGAGTCAACGAATCTTGACAATCTGTTTACACTTACAATCAACAACAAAAATACAGGCGAAGTAACAACAATCAAATATAATGCAACTGCATACTGCTATACTGTTCTCAGAGATACCGAAGCTCCTCAGACTGAGAAGGAGAATGAGCTGAGAACGCTCGTAAAGACAATCTATCTTTACAACAGATATGCAGAAGATTACTTCACAACAGTAAACGGATAAGGAGGCGGTTGTTATGAAAAAAATAAGATACGAAGAGCCTGAGTTTTCAGTTATCAAGACTAATTCTCAGGACATAATGACTGTTTCCGGAGGCGACGACTTTAACACTCTCGGCGACCTTATGGATACCGTTTTTTACAAGAACAGTAACTGGACTATTGAAATATAATTATTAATTAAAAATACCCGAATTGTTCTGATTCGGGTTAAACTTTGGTGAAAAATATGGACTACAGACAGCAGCCGCCGAGAAATTCATCAGGAAGGAGACCTCCGCGTTTCCCGCAGGCTCCCTATCCTATGCACAGCCGCCCGTTACCGCCAAACGCTCCTCCAAATATGAAACAGCAGGGCAGCACGTAT
The DNA here is from genome assembly GCA_902791235.1 of Oscillospiraceae bacterium. Classification (GTDB taxonomy): domain Bacteria; phylum Bacillota; class Clostridia; order Oscillospirales; family Acutalibacteraceae; genus Eubacterium_R. The sequence goes on along the minus strand of CADAUV010000023.1, from coordinate 12,981 downwards.
AAGTATAAGCACAAGAAAAGCGGAGCTTCAAGATATAACGACTACCTGAAAAAAGAGGAATACAAAAACAAGAAGGCACAGAGCGATAATGAAGCCTCAGTCGAAAGAACATATACTGTAATATCAGGCAACGCACTGCTCAGCTCACCTCTTTCAGACGATGAAAACCTCTATCTCGTAGCTCAAAACGAGAGCGAAAAGGCAGACAAAAAGACTGTCAGAAAGAGAAAGGCAGCCGTTGTTGCCGTTTGCTTCTTTTTATCGTTAGCTTTGAACTTGCTTTCCATTCGTATTCCGCTGACGCCGACGTATATCAAAATTGAGTTTACTGCTCTGCCCGAGCTTGTAATTGCCCTTGCGGTTAATCCGCTGATTGCAGTTGGTACGATAATAATTAAAAACCTTCTCTATCTTTTAATCAGCCCCGCTACCTCGGCGAGCATACTGAACAAGATTATTCTCAACTCGGTTTTTGTCCTTATGATATGGATGTTAAACAAGCTGCTTTCAAAGAGAACAGAAAACGAGAGAGCGACTCTTACGGTAAACGGAATAATCAGCAGCGTTATAACCTCGCTGCTCTCGGTTTTAACCTTTCTTTATACTATTATTCCGCTTAAGGAAAGGCAGCTTAGTAATGTTTCTGCCGAGGTGTTTAAGAATTATCAGGAGGCGTTTACTAACCTATGCGTTCACTTTCCTGCTGTTAAAAGCATTGTTTCAGGATTTAATACGCTTAGCGAAGGTCTGCTTTTTTACAATGTTCCGCTTAATTTATTTAAGTATCTTTTCTGCACAGCGCTCGCAGTAATACTAATCCCGACGATAAAAAGTTTAATCAACAGGAAATAAAAAAGGCTCCCTTGTGTAAAGGCGAGATTCGCTCGTCGGAGCTAAAGCTCCTTCCGACACGCACGCGGGCAACAAAACAGTCCACAGGACTGTTTCTATTCACCTTCGGTAAATTGCCCTGTTCGAATCTCGCTTTATAAAAACAAAAACCGCCCCGACGGACGGTTTTTATTTTTGGCGGAGACGGCGAGATTCGAACTCGCGGGGGATTGCTCCCTAACTGATTTCGAGTCAGCCCCGTTATGACCACTTCGATACGTCTCCTCATATGTCTTAGTGATTTTATCATTTTAATTTGCTTTTGTCAATGTATTGCAACGAAGTTTATTTTATGTTAAAATCTTTTTATCATTTTAGTTAGGGTGATTTTATGATTGCTATTATTGATTACGGCGCAGGTAATCTCTCAAGCGTGAAAAAAGCGCTTGACTTTCTCGGCGCTGAAAATGAAATAACGCAGGACCCTGAGAGAATACTGTCCGCTTCCCATGTGATACTGCCGGGCGTGGGCTCATTCGGCGACGCCATGGCTTCGATGAGGGAAAGAGGGCTTGTTGATGTTGTTAAGCAGGCGGCTGAAAAAAAGCCGTTTCTCGGCATCTGTCTTGGATTACAGCTCCTTTTTGAGAAGAGTGATGAGAGCCCTGAGGCTGAGGGTCTCGGAATTTTAAAGGGCGAGATTAAAGCTATTCCGAGGCTTGACGGACTAAAGGTTCCGCATATGGGCTGGAATTCCGTTAAGCTTGCACAGCACGACGGCATTTTTGCCGATATTGATGATGAAAGCTATTTTTATTTTGTTCACTCGTACTACCTTGACGGTGCAGACGATAAAGCTGTTGCAGGCACAACTCAGTACGGCGTTGAAATTCAGTGCGCAGTGCAGAGCGGTAATCTCTGTGCAGTGCAGTTTCACCCCGAAAAGAGCAGCAGCGCAGGCTTGAAGCTGCTTAAAAACTTTATTGAAAAGGGGGAGCAGTAATGTACGCAAAAAGGATTATTCCCTGTCTTGATGTAAAAAACGGCAGAGTAGTAAAGGGCGTGTCCTTCGTGGATTTGCGTGATGCAGGCGACCCCGTTGAGTGTGCGGCTGCTTATGATAAGCAGGGAGCTGACGAGCTTGTGCTGCTTGACATTACCGCTACTCACGAGGGCAGAAGCACAATGGTCGATATAGTTAAGCGCGTTGCCGAAACTGTGTTTATCCCCTTTACTGTCGGCGGCGGTATTAAAACCGTTGACGATTTCAAAGAGCTTTTCCGCGCGGGCGCTGATAAGATTTCAGTAAATTCATCTGCCGTAAGAAATCCTCAGCTTATAAATGACGCGGCGTATAAATTCGGTTCTCAGTGCGTTGTGTGTGCCATTGACGCAAAAAGAAACGGCGGAAGCTGGGAGGTTTATCTTAACGGCGGAAGAATACCGACAGGCATTGACGCGCTTGAATGGGCTATTGAAGCCGAAAGGCGCGGAGCAGGAGAAATTCTGCTGACCTCGATGGACTGCGACGGGCAGAAAACAGGCTACGACCTTGAGCTTACAAGAGCGGTAAGTGAGCGCGTCGGTATCCCTGTAATTGCTTCGGGCGGCGCAGGCAGGGCGGAGCATTTCCTCGACGCCTTTACGCACGGCAAGGCTGACGCGGTGCTCGCCGCAAGCCTTTTCCACTTTAACGAGCTTCCGATACCCGAGCTGAAAAAGTATCTTAACGAAAACCAAATACCCGTAAGAATATAAATTAAAACGCTGCGGAGATGTTTCCGCAGCGTTTTATTCTATATCAGTTCTGAAATTATTGTATTTGACACAAGCATACCTTGCGGAGTGAGGGAAACGCGCGTTTCGGTTTCCTTCATCAGTCCTGCGGCGATATACGGCGCAGGGCTCTTTTTCAGCAGAGCTTTTTCAACGCCTTTGTTAAGGCGAAGCCCGAGCATGATGCGCTCCTCGTCCGTAGCGCCCTGCCCGTCATCAATCAAGTTCATATTTTCGTCATAGTAAAAGCGTCTGCCCTTCCAAAGAGAGTGGGCGCTTTTGCCTATTCCGAGATATTCGGCAAGCGTCCAGTATTTGAGATTATGCCTGCTCTCAAAGCCGGGCTTTGAAAAATTGCTTATCTCGTACTGCTCAAAGCCGAGGGCTTTAAGCGCGTTTATAGTTTTTAAATACATTTCGCAGACGGCGTCCTCATCGGGCAGGGCGAGCCTGTTTTTCAGCTCGTAAAATTTAGTGCCCTCCTCGATTTTAAGCATATAGGCGCTTATATGAGTAACCTGCATTTTGTCGATGAATTCAAAGCTTTCATCAAGTGAATCAAGGCTCTGTCTGGGTGTGCCGAGCATAAGGTCAAGGCTTATATTGCTTATACCGCTTGCCTTTGCTGCGTTTACCGCCGCCGTCAGCTCGGCTTTGCCTGCCGTTCTGCCGAGCGCATAGCGTTCCTCTTTCCTTGCGCTTTGCATACCAAGGCTTATTCGGTTAACGCCTGCCCGTGCATAGCTTTCAAAATCCCGGGAAAGCTCTTTCGACGGATTACATTCAACCGTGATTTCGGAATTTTTATCAATGTCAAAATGCTCCTTTGCAGAGCTTAAAAGCTTAGTTATAAGCTCGGGCTCAAGGCAGGACGGAGTGCCGCCGCCAAGGTATACCGTATCAAAAGCGCCGTGGTATTTTTTGTTCTCCTCTATGAGAAGCGATATGTATTTTTCCGCCTCTGCGCCGTCGTACTTTACGCTGTAAAAGTCGCAGTACGGACATTTTGAACGGCAGAAGGGAATGTGATAGTAGAGTCCTGCTTTTTCCATTGAACAGCTTTATATCAGACTTACATTGTTGTATTTACAGGTTTCAATATCGGGCTTCGCAGCAGTGCCGTCAAAGCGGAGAAGCTCAAGCCCTTCAACATTTTCAGCGTCGACAGCGTGTTTATACTCGTCGCAGAGATTACCCCAGCCGACTTTAGTTTTGAGCAGCTTTACATCCTTTGCATACCTGATGAAAAACGCCGAATTGTCAAATTTTTCAACGCCGTAGTCAAGGCAGGGGCGAAGGTCATAAAGACCGCACTGCCATTTACTCGTCTTTGTGAGGGTAACACTGCAGTTTTCAAAGGTAATATCCTCGATGATATTGTCGGCATTTCCGTGAATAAGCACGCCGTTTTCGCCCTTTGCGGTAACATTGAAGAAACGGATGTTTTTAATGCTGCCGCTCTGTGTGTTTTCATCACGGTTAAAGGTTGTAATAACAATCGGCTCAGCCGTGCCCCACCAGTCGGGGCAGAAGCGCCTTGTTTCAATAATAATATTCTGATAGCTTACATTTTCAACATTGCCGCCGTCGCGAATCTGAATGGAAATACCTCTGTTCGAGCGGCTGATAATGCAGTTAGACACAAGCACATTACGAAAATCGCCCACGCCCTCTGTTCCGATTTTTATTGCGGCTGAGGTGGAGATGAGAGTACAGCCGTCGATGATAACATTTTCCGTCGGGCCGTATTCGCTGTTACCCTTTGAGGTTTTAAGACAGATGCAGTCGTCGGCGCACTCAATATGGCAGCCGAGAATTCTTACATTGCTGCAGTGGTCGGGGTCAATGCCGTCGGAATTTGCAACATCAAGGTCGTTTAAAATCCTTATCCTGTCAATTAAAACATCGTCGCAGCCCGCAGGGTGAAGCGTCCAGAAGGGAGCGTCAACAACCGTGAAATCCCTGAAGCTGATATGATTGCTTTTTTCGATATACATAACTGTCGGGCGCGGATAGAAATCGCCCGTTACATAGTATCTGTCCTTCCTTGCGACAAAGGCGTGGCCGTTAGCGTCAATCACACCCTCGCCCGAGATGGTACAGCCGTCAGCCTCGTAGCCGTAGATGAAAACGAAGCTCGGTTTACCCGTAACGGGATTACCGATAAGAGCGGTTTTCGGGTCGTTGATGAGCTTGTTCGGGCGGATGTATCCGTCGATGTTTGAGGTTGCTTTAAGCCTTGCGCCCTTCTGTATGTGAAGGTCGACATTTGCTTTGAGCTTTATTGAGTCGGAGTAGAAAACATATCCGCTCTGAAGCACAACTCTGCCGCCGCCGTGCTTTGCGCAGTCGTCGATTGCGTGCTGGATTGCAAAGGCGTCGTTTGTTTTGCCGTCGCCCTTTGCGCCGTACTGTAAAACATTATAGATTTTCATATAATCACCTACTTATGATACTTTGAATTGTTTGAAATTGAAAAGGCACGGTAAACCTGCTCGAGAAGCACAAGCCTTGCAAGCTGGTGCGGAAGCGTCATTTTCCCGAAGGAAAGCCTGTATCTGCCAAGCGCCTTAACCTCGTTTGAAAGACCGAAGGAGCCGCCGATAACAAAGCAGATGTGAGAGCTTGTCTGAGCGATATTTTCAAGAAGCTCTGAGAAATCGGGACTGCCGTACTCCCTGCCCTCGATACAGAGCGGAATTACACAGGCGCCCTTGGGGATTTTGGCGGCAATGCGTTTTCCTTCCTCGGAGATAACTCTTGAAATCTCGGAGGGTGATGGGTTGTCGGCGGAGCGTTCCTCCGCTATTTCGACAATATTCAGCTTTGCGTATGCACCAAGCCGTTTTATGTATTCGGCGCAGCCGTCTCGCAGATAGCCTTCCTTCAGCTTCCCCACGGCTATAACAGTTACATTAATCATAGCACAATACTCCTGTTGCCCTGCGGTGATGAAACATAGAGGCGGTAGTCAACCCCCTCCTTCAGTCCAAGCTCGGCAAGGGCTGAAAGTGCAGTTTGTCTTGCGATATCGGGCATATTGTTCTCACGGCTCAGGTGAGATAACACAAAGCGTTTTGTGCCGCTTTTCGCAAGCTCCTTTATAAATTCGCCGCAGGCAAAATTAGAGAGATGGCCCTGCGGACCGAGTATTCTTTTTTTAAGCGGATAGGGGTACGGACCCATTTCAACCATCGAGATTTCGTGATTCGATTCAATGAAAATAAGGTCGGTGCCCTTAGTGATTTCCCTTGCGTTATCGGTTATGTAGCCCGTGTCGGTGCATATGCTTATGCTTTTTTTCTCGATACCCGAAAAATCAAAACGGTATCCGACGCAGTCCACACTGTCGTGGCTCTGCTGAAAAGCCTTTATGCTTACGCCCTCAAGCTCAAGATGCCAGTCAAAAGCGCTTATGTTGACTTTTTCATTAATAATGCCCGTGCTTTGCATATTACTTATGCAGTGCTTAGGAGCGTAGACAGGTGTGTGGTATCTTGAAGAAAACACCCTCAGACCGGAGGTGTGGTCGGAATGCTCGTGGGTAATAAGTATTGCCTCGACGCTCTGTGGCGCAACATTGTTTTCAAGCAGTGCCTGTTCACAGCGCTTTGCCGATACGCCTATGTCTACAAGATAGTTGCGGCCCTTTGAGGAGATGAGTATTGAGTTACCGCTGCTTCCCGAAAAGAGTTGACAAACCTTCGCCATTTTTCCCTCACTTAAATTTGATATAAATATTATAAATAAAAAAAGAGAATTTGTAAAGGGCACCTCGCCTTTAGAGGTGCCCTTAGACGAAATGCCCTGATTATTCGATTAATAAAATTGTAAGTCCGCCGTTATCCTGCCGTTACTGCAACGCTTTCGTCCTTGACCTCTACGCGCTTTATGTCCGCGCCGAGATTTGAGAACTTCTCGACAACATCCTCATAACCTCTGTCAATATAAAGGATGTTTTCAACCGTTGTTTCACCTCTTGCAACAAGGCCTGCAATAATCATTGCCGCGCCTGCGCGAAGGTCGGTAGCCTTGACATTAACGCCCGTGAGGTAGTCAACGCCCTCGATAACCGCTACCTTGCCGTCAACCTGTATGTCGGCGCCCATTCTCAAAAGCTCGCTGATATATTTGAAACGATTGTCCCACACGCTCTCCGTAAGTATGCTTGTGCCCTTCGCAACGCTTAAAAGCACGCACATCTGAGGCTGCATATCCGTCGGGAAGCCGGGGTGCGGCATAGTTTTTACATTACATTTTGTAAGCTCTTTAAACCTTGTAACACGCACTGCGTCATCGTATTCGATTATTTCAGCGCCTGCCTCCTCAAGCTTTGCGCTTATGGATTCAAGGTGCTTAGGGATAACATTCTTGATGAGCACATCGCCTCCGCAGGTAGCGGCGGCAACCATATATGTTCCCGCTTCAATCTGGTCGGGAATGATTGAATATGTGCAGCCGTGAAGCTTCTCAACGCCTCTGATTTTGATAACATCGGTACCTGCGCCTCTTACATCCGCGCCCATTGAGTTAAGGAAGTTTGCAAGGTCAACTATATGCGGCTCCTTAGCGGCGTTTTCGATGATTGTAAGACCTCTTGAAAGTACCGCCGCAAGCATAACATTCATCGTTGCGCCAACGGATACGGTGTCCATATAGATTGTGCTTCCGATAAGCTTTGCCGCGCTTGCGCGAACCATACCGTCCTCTATCCTGACATCCGCTCCAAGCATCTTAAAGCCCTTGATATGAAGGTCGATAGGTCTTACTCCGAAGTCGCAGCCGCCTGGAAGCGGTACATCGGCGCTCTTAAATCTGCCGAGCATAATGCCTATCAGATAGTAGCTTGCACGAAACTGCGAAGCAAGGTCGTAGGGTACGCTCTGGCACTGGACGGACCTCGAGTCAATTTCGATAGTGTTTTTGTTAATCATTTTGATTCCTGCGCCCATATAGTCAAGAATCTGAATGATAAGACTTACATCGCTGATATTCGGTATATTCTCAATACGAACAATGTCGTTTGCAAGTATTGCAGCGGGAAGGATTGCAACAGCCGCATTTTTTGCGCCGCTGATATTAACCTCTCCGAAAAGCTCGTGTCCACCCTTGATAATGAAATTCTCCAAGCTTATTCACCTCTTTAAGTATATGTAAAAAGATAATGCTTAATTAAATCTTATACATTATATCAAATGTGATTAATAAAATAAATCATATACATTATATTTTATCCAAAATGTAACCACTTCTGCTTGTATGGGAAATGGTATTTTTTGTAAAAATATGCACTATATCTTGCGAAATAAAAGAAAGCCCTGCGGACTTCCTCAAAATATTGTGTATCAAAATGGTAACAAAAGAGTAACACAATATTATTCGTTTGTCAATATAAAAATTAATAAATTAAATATAAAAGCGCAGAGATTATCCCTGCACTTTCGTTAATGTTCGGAGTTTATAATACCGAAAAGTTCCCTGAGTCTGTCCGTTTGCTCCGTCAGATAGAGGTAGCCGAAAAGCGTTTCAACCCCTGTTGCACAGTGGTATTCGCCTTCCGTAGCGCTCTTGGGCGAGTGGCCGACCTTTGCATTCCTGCCTCTTTTGAAAACCGCAAGCTCCTCTTCGGTGAGGCGCTCCTTTATCTTTTCAAAAGCCGCTGTCTGCGCTTTGGCGGAAACATATTTTACGCTCTCCCTGTGGAGGTCGTTTACAGGTCTGTTCGCGTCGGCTACAAGGCTTTCGCGCACATATATTTCATATATGCAGTCGCCGATGAACGCGAGGTTTAACGGGCTTAACTGCTTTGCGTTAATATCTCTGTCTGTAAATTTCATTACGGTATGTACTCAAATTCAATGTCATAGAGCGAAACTATATCGCCCTCCTGTATTCCTCTTTCCCTGAGCGCGTCGAATACGCCGCTTTTTTCAAGCACTCTCTGCATATATTGAAGCGCCTCGTAGTCCTCAATGTCGATACCCTTTAAAACCTTCGGGAACCAGCTTGCCTCAACAAGATAATAACCGCTTTCAACCTCGGTAATCTTAAAGCCCTTGTCGTCCTTGATGAGCGCTTCAAAGGGGATTTCCTCGCTGTCGTATTCCTTAATCGGCGGCAGCGTCTGAAGCCTGTTCCATACTGCGTTCATAAGCTCCTGCGTTCCCTCCATAATAGGAGCGCAGATTGAGTGGTACTCGTAGCCCTTACTCTCCACATAGCTTTTGAAGCGCTCGATTTGCCCGGGCTCAGCCATATCAATTTTATTGCCTGCGACAATCTGAGGTCTTTCGGCAAGCTCGGGATTAAAGCGCACAAGCTCCTCGTTGATTTTTTCAAAGTCCTCTATCGGGTCCCTGCCTTCAAAGCCGCTTACATCAACGATGTGGATAAGTAGTCTGCACCTCTCAACATGGCGCAGAAATTCGTGGCCGAGTCCCGTGCCTTCGCTCGCGCCTTCAATCAGTCCGGGTATATCCGCGATTACAAAGGAGCTTCCTTCGCCCATTGAAACCACGCCGAGATTAGGCACAAGAGTTGTAAAATGATAGTCGGCGATTTTAGGTTTAGCCTGACTTACAACGGAGATAAGGCTTGATTTTCCGACTGACGGATAGCCGAGAAGTCCGACATCCGCAAGCAGCTTCAGCTCAAGCGAAACCTCCCATTCCTCTCCGGGCATACCGGGTTTTGCAAAACGCGGCACCTGCCTCGTGGGAGTGGCGAAGTGCATATTGCCCCAGCCGCCCTTGCCGCCCTTTGCGGCAACGAAGCGCTCCGTTTTGCTCATATCAGCCATAACGGCGCCGCTTGAGGCTTCCCTGATAACAGTACCCCTCGGCACTCTTATTTCAAGGTCGGGCGCTTTCTTGCCGTACTGGCGCGAGCCCCTGCCGTTTTCGCCGTTTTTTGCAGTGTATTTTCTTTTGTAGCGGAAATCGGCAAGCGTTGCCAGATTGTCGTCAACAACAAAGACAATGTCGCCGCCCTTGCCGCCGTCGCCGCCGTCGGGTCCGCCTGCGGCAACATATTTTTCGCGGTGAAACGCCACTGCGCCTGCGCCGCCGTCGCCTGCCTTTATTTTAATTTTTGCAATATCTACAAACATAATTTTACCTTATTTTGTGAGCATTTCGTGGAGGTCGGTGCGAAAAGCCTTCTCGCTGTTTTCCTCCGTAAAGGAGAAATAAAAATGCCTGTTGTCCTTTGTCTTGATGTGGTATACATTCAGTTCGGGCTCGTCAAAGCCGTAATTTGAAAGCATTGCCTTACCGCTGTCAAAAGCGGTTATGTCGGAAAGAGGTATGCGCTGCGAGGATATTTTGAGCTGCCTGTCGGTTATTACAAGCTTACCGCTCTTTTTGAGCGAAGCCTCGGTGTCGTATTCAATGGAGTCGTATATATGCTCGCGCACAGCCTTTTTCTTTTCGCGTTTGCTTTCTTCGTCAACCTCGCCGCCAAGCTCCCTGAGTATAGCCCTGTTGGTGTCGATAAGCTCGCCGAGACCGTAAAAAAGCATCAGGGTGATATACGCCTTTGCGATATAGATAACCGCGCCTGCAACACAGCATACGCCTGCGATTACAAATTCCCTGACATTACCGCGCATTATGAACATTACTATTGCAGCCGCTATTGCCGAAAGCGCAACAGCCCACTGAAAGTAAAAATAGTCTCTTGAAAAGCTCTTGAGCATTGCTGAGATATTTGCGACAATCCTTTTTCTCACAGAAAACACCTCTTTTAATAATATAGATGATTATAACATTAACAAAAATTTTAGTCAATAAATTTCCTGATTAATTCATTTATATTCTTTAATATGTTGATGATGTTGTGTAATTACATCTGCCGTTTACATATCTTCTGAGCGTGTAGGTGTTTCCGCTTCTGCTTACGCTGAGCGAAACATCGGCAGGCGACACATGCTCAACCGTGTAAAGCGTACAGGTGATTACTCCGCCGCTTACATTCATACGAACCTTGATTGCATGGTCGGAGTTGTTCTTCCAGCGGAAGTTACATACCGTGCCTGACATTGCGGCGTCCCTGCCGAAAGGCACATAGTAAACCTTCTGCGAGTGCTGATGCCTTTCAACAATATCGAGATTTGCGTAAAGAACAGCATTGAAGATTGTTGAGCTTACCTGACAGATACCGCCGCCGATACCGTCCTCGTGGCCCGTCGTGCCTGTGAATACAGGAGCAGGGAGGTAGCCCTTGCTGCTTGTTCTCGGGCCTACAATTCTGTTGAAGTCGAAGATTTCGCCGGGGTAGATGACTACGCCGTCAATAGCCTCGGAGGCAAGCTCTAAATTCCTTGTTCTGTTATAGTTGTTAACATAGTCTGAGGAGTAGCTTGCGTAAACATTATTCCAGCCCGTTGTCCATACGCCGCTTGAGTTGAAGAAGTACCACTTGCCGCTGATTTTCTGCCAGCCCGTGCGCATTACGCCGTTGTAACCGAGATAGTACCATTTACCGCTGAGCTTTATCCAGCCCGTCTGCATAATACCCGAGCCGCTGCAGTAATACCATTCGCCCGATACCTTTACCCAGCCCTTCTGCATTGCGCCGCTGCTGTTAAAATAGTACCATTTATTGTTGATTTTCTGCCAGCCCGTGCGCATTGCGCCGTCATCGCCGAGGTAATAACGCTTGCCGTTAACATTCCTCCAGCCCGTCTGCATTGCGCCGTTTTCATTCATATAAAACCACTTGCCGCTGTTCGGAGATTTAACCCAGCCTGTCTGCATAACGCCGTTTTTGTTCATAAAGAACCATTTGCCCGAGCCTTCGGAGAAAACCCAGCCCGTCTGCATAACGCCGTTTTCATTGAGGTAAAACCACTTCTTTGAGCCTTCGGAGAAAATCCAGCCCGTCTGCATAACGCCGTCCTCGCCGAGATAGTACCACTTGTTGTCAATCTTTTGCCAGCCCGTCTGCATGGGACCGCTTTCCTTGAAGTAATAGGATTTTCCTTCAATTTCAACCCAGCCTGTCTGCATTGCGCCGTCCTCGCCGAGATAGTAGGTTCCGCTTGGGAGAGTGATGAAACCTGTTTCCATCACCTGCTCGTCGGTGTAATGATACCATACGCCGTCAATCTCAACCCAGCCCTTGCGCTCAAGCACGGGGATAGTCTGACCCTCCTCAAGCACCTCCTCGCAGTCAAGGCATACAAGGTCGCCCGTGTAGCCCTCCGTGGTGTAGGTAGCTTCGGCGGCGTTTCTGAGCTCGGTATTTTCGTGAGTACAGTCAACTGCATAGCCTGAAAATTGAATTCCTGCAGTTACGCTCGTCGCCATAACAAGTGCCATAAATAAGCTTAAAACCTTTTTCATAGCAATTCTCCTTCATATATGTAAAATAGACTTTGATATAAATTACCATTGTTATTATAATATGCGCCCGTCTTTAAGTCAATGATAATATGTGCATAATTATATGAATTTGTCTTTTATTTTTTTAGGTAAAATTACAATATAAAAAAGAAAAATGCGGAGCGTTGCTCCGCATTTAAGATACTGCAATGCAGCCGTTTTATTAACCGAAGTATCTCTTAAGTAAGCCTTCGAAAGCCTTGCCGTGTCTTGCTTCGTCGCGTGCCATTTCGTGAACGGTGTCATGGATGGCGTCAAGACCCTGAGCCTTAGCCTTTTTAGCAAGCTCTGTTTTGCCTGCCGTTGCGCCGTACTCAGCGGCAACGCGCATTTCAAGATTCTTCTTTGTCGAGTCCGTAAGTACCTCGCCGAGCATTTCTGCAAACTTTGCAGCGTGTTCAGCCTCCTCATAGGCTGCCTTCTCCCAGTAAAGACCTATCTCGGGATAGCCCTCTCTGTGAGCAACTCTTGCCATTGCAAGATACATACCTACCTCGGAACATTCACCGGTGAAGTTCTCACGAAGACCCTGTACGATTTCCTCGTCAACGCCGTCAATGATACCAACCTTATGCTCAGAAGCCCAAACCTTTTCGTCAGAATCATCTCTTACAGCCATTTTTGCGTGGCAGATGGGGCACTCGTCAATAGGCTCGTCGCTCTCATATCCGCATACGGGACAATAGTATTTCTTTGCCATAATAAATCTCCTTTTCCTTGTATTTGATAATTTTTTATCAATTTGATTATACCATAAAAACCTGTATTGTCAATCTTTTAAAATATTTAGCTTACCAAAATTTTTTGTTTTCCTCGCTGTATTCAAAGCCTGCGTTTTTTAATGTGCCTTCAAGTTCTTTTCTGTCTGTGTTCAAATCCTCACAAAGCTCGTCAAGGCTGCCGTATTTATCCCTTAAAAGCATATTGACAGCGCTCATAAGCATAAAAGGGTCCTTAGGAAGCTCCATATTATCACCTCGGATATATTTTA
>CADAUV010000022.1 GCA_902791235.1 Oscillospiraceae bacterium | reverse complement strand
CATAGGATGTTTTATCGAGGGCCTCACAGAAGAGCGGATGCCAGTTATCATCATTCATGCCCGGCGGGGCATGGTTCTCTTTCCAATTACCCAGCTTCCAAAGATAATCCGTCAGGATGCGGATTGCCTGATCTGCCGGATCATCAATTCCAAAGTCAGATGCAAGCTGCAGAGCTGCTTCTTTAGGCGGCAGCCCCAGCAGCTTGGAGGTCAGATCCACCGCATCCCCGGTCGCTCCGCAGCCGAAGCAGTAATACCTTGCATCCAGCTTCATGCTTGGAGCCTTGTCGTCATGGAACGGACAGCAGGCCATGCCGGAGCGGTTCATCTTCAGACCGTAACGTTCAGCGGCCTGGCGTGCGGCGACATTCTCCTTCACTTTCTTGAATAAGTTCACGCTGCTCCCTTCGTAGATTGAGATCACCGAAGTGGTCAAAAAGACCACTCCGGTCACAGCAACCAGTTACAGATAATGCCCTCGGTTTGATGCCTTGCTTAAGTTTCACCGCAAGTCCTCACTTTGAGGTTTTGCGGTGGAAAGATAAATCACGTTGTCTGTCTTGCTTCAGACCCACCGTAAGTCCCCATTTTGAGGACTTACGGTAGAAATAAATCAAGTTGTCATTTTGATAACTTGATTTTGAAATCACCGCATGGGCCAAAATGCCCCATTGAGGTTGATCACCGCAAGTTACCAGATTGGGAACTTGCGGATGAAGTCTTTAATGCTCGAATCTCGCTTCCCGCTTTCTTTCTCTGGCACTTGACCCGGTGCTTTCTGCCCTGAGCCGATCCTGGGTTTCCCTGAGCCTTTTCAGCAAAGATTCCTTTGCTGCGGTGCGGATCTCGGCGGTATTGGATTCCCGGACTGCCGGCTCGTGAAGCCTGGCCCGGACTCTCTCCAGGACCGTGGCTGCCGTTTTTCTGATCCGGCCTTTCACTTTCTCCAGGACTTTTCCAAGAAGGTTCCTGGTTTTTTCCGGAGTCCCTCTGGCAGGTGATGTGACCCATTCCTGGTAATCGCTCACGGTGGTAAGATCCGCTTTTACGGTCTCTGCCTGCACCGTTTCCGTTACGACTTCGACAGCTTTTTCGTAGGCAGAATTGATACGACCTCGGTTGCGTCCATCGGTATAGTGTTTTCAGTAATGACGCTTTTACAGGCGCTCGGCTTTTTCCTCGGGCACGGAAGCGGAATAATGCTTTCAACAATGCTCGGTAAAAAGGAGATATTAAAGGCAAGACAGTATGCAAGCACCGCCTTTTTCCTGTCGCTTATCACGGGTATAATACTCGCGGCGCTCGGCTTATTCTTTTCGGATAGTATTGCAGGACTATTGGGAGCGACAAGTACAACGCTTAAAAACGCTTCCGACTACCTGAGAATAATTCTTATCGGTTCGCCTTTTATACTAAGCTCCTTCGTTCTTAATAATCATCTCAGGTATCAGGGCAGCGCCGTTTACTCAATGGCAGGTATTATGAGCGGCAGTATTCTTAATATTATTATTGACCCTGTTTTTATATTCAGGCTTAATATGGGAGTTAAGGGCGCGGCGCTCGCAACTGTTATAAGTCAAATCGTCGGCTTCTGCGTACTGCTTACAGGCACTTATCAGAAGGAGAATTTAAGGCTCAGCATAAGATGCTTTAAACCGCAGAGTGAAATACTGAAAAATATTGTATTTAACGGACTTCCCTCACTTTCAAGGCAGGGTGTTATGACTGTCGGCAACATCTGTTTAAACTATGCAAGCGGTCAGTACGGCGACGCGGTAGTTGCAGGAATGAGCGTATTTAACAGAGTGCTCTTCTTAGGTATGGCTGTAATCATAGGTATAGGTCAGGGCTTTCAGCCCGTATGCGCCTTCAATCACGGAGCAGGTAATAACAGGAGGGTTTACGAGGGATATAAATTCACGGTTTATCTGTCCACTGCTTTTATAACGCTTTTCGGCATTGTTACCTTCATATTTGCGCCGCAGCTAATCTCCCTTTTCAGGGATGACAGCGAGGTTATCAGATACGGCGCGGCGGCGCTCAGGGCTGACTGCTTAGCAATGCCTTTTATGGGATACTATATGGCTTCAAATATGCTTGTGCAGTCGCTCAGAATTCCTGCGAAGGCAACAGTTCTCGCACTTGCAAGGCAGGGGCTTTTCTATATTCCCCTGATACTTTTACTGCCGAAATTCCTCGGCGCACAGGGTGTTACATACGCCCAGGCAATCAGCGATATATTAAGCGTTTTGCTGACGCTGTTCATTGTTCCGAAGATAGTTAAAAGTCTCAGGACAGCGGAAAAATGATTTTTTATTATTTTTTAAATAAACGGTTGAAATAATTAATACAATGTAATATAATTTAATTAATTAACAGAGTTAATCAATTGCGAAGGGAGAGAACATTATTGCTTAAATTCTGTAAATCAAACAGAGGTGCTTTCCTTGAATTCAACGGCAAGCAAATCCATGAATTCAAGATAGGAGGATATCTTTGCTCCTTTGGTAAGGGTGCTAACGAATATAATATGTGGCACGGAAGCTTTAAGATAAAGGAGCATAATTATTTTAAAAACGATTATCTGATTAAGGAAATAGAGGTGGAGGAAAACAGGCTCGTTTTAAAAAGCGGAAAAGCCTGCATCACTGCCGAGATAATAAATGATAACAGAATAAAATTCACTCCGAAGGTGGAGGATGATTGCAACAGATTCTGGATTTCCTTACCCGCACTTGCTGACGAATATGTTTACGGCAGCGGCGAGACCTTCACCGAGTTTAACCTCAGGGGCAAGGATGTCAATGTATGGGTTGCCGAGCATATCAACGGAGTACAGACAGTAAAGAAAATCATCAAACAGGTTGTCGGAATAAAAAACACGCAGAGAAAGCAGGATTTTTCAAATTACGAAACCTATTATGCAGAGCCGACCTTTTTAAGCTCGAGAAAGTATTATTACCACTCAGAAACAACTGCGAGAAGCGAATTTGATTTTACAAATTCAAATAAGCATATTATAAAAACAGATGAAATCTGTCCGTTTTACATAGGCTTCGGCGAAAGCTTTGAGGAGCTTTTATCTGATTTGACCGACCTAACAGGCAGGCAGCCCGAGCTTCCCGACTGGGTATATGACGGTGCAATACTCGGAATACAGGGCGGTACCGACATTATGATGCAGAAGGTGGAAAATGCTCTTGCACACGGTACGGATGTTTGCGGCGTATGGATTCAGGACTGGGAAGGCAGAAGGGTTACCGCAGTCGGCAAACAGCTCCAGTGGAACTGGGTTTGGGATGAGGAGCTTTATCCCCGACTTGACGAAAAAATTAAGGAGCTTAACGAAAAAGGCATAAAGGTACTCGGATATGTAAATCCGTTTCTGGCAATAGAGAAGCCTCTTTACAAGGAAGCAACTGCTAAGGGCTATTGTGTAAAGGACCGCGACGGGAATGACTATCTTGTAAAAATAACCACCTTCCCTGCCGCTATGATTGACTTCACAAATCCCGAAGCTTGCGAATGGATTAAAAATATAATCAAAACGAATATGATTGACTTTGGTTTTTCGGGCTGGATGGCTGACTTTGGCGAATATCTCCCGACGGACTGCGTGCTTTACAGCGGTGAAAAACCCGAGCTTGTCCACAACACATGGCCCTCACGCTGGGCGCAGCTTAACAGAGAGGCTGTGGAGGAAGCAGGAAAGCTTGGCGAGATTATGTTCTTTACGCGCTCGGGATACAGCGAAACAAAGAAATATTCAACAATGATGTGGAACGGCGATAACCATGTTGACTACTCAATTGACTTCGGCTTGCCGAGTGTAATTCCCGCCGCACTTTCACTCACCTGCTGCGGTTTCGGTCTTTCACATTCGGATATCGGCGGATACACGACCTTTATGAATCTTAAAAGGTCAGACGAGCTGTTTATGCGCTGGTGTGAAATGAATGCATTTACACCTGTTTTAAGAGGCCACGAGGGACTTAATCCCGATGTTAACGCCCAGTTTGATTTCAGCGAGGAAACGCTTGCACATCACGCAAAATTCAGCAGGATACACAAGGCGCTTAAACCCTATATCAAGGATTGTGTTACAGAAAATTCCGAAAAGGGCGTCGGCGTAATAAGGCCCATATTCTTCCACTATGAAGAGCCGAGGGCATTCAGGGAATCATATGAATTTATGCTCGGCAGGGACATTCTTGTAGCGCCTGTTATCAGGGAAAACGCGGTTAACCGTGTGCTTTACCTTCCGAACGACCGCTGGGTACACCTCTGGAGCGGAAGAAACTACGGCTCGGGTAAGCACACCGTTGAGTCCCCTCTCGGACAGCCGCCCGTATTTATCAGAAAATCATCAGAGAGATTTGATGAGTTAATGAAATTAAAGGATATTAAATAAACGGAGGAAAAGAAAATGAAGTATTTTTTAGACAGTGCAAAGATTGATGAAATCCGTGAGGCTTACGACACCTTCGGTATCGACGGCGTAACAACTAACCCGAACCATATTATGAATTCGGGAAAGCCGTTTTACACCGTAATTAACGAGATGGCTGAATTTGTCAAGGAAAAAGGCATTGAGGGTTGGGAGAACTTCCCTATCTCAGTTGAGATAAACCCAAATCTTGACAATGCGGACGAAATGGTTGAAATGGGCGAAAAAATTGCCGCAATCTGCCCTAACTTCTGCATTAAAATCCCCTGTACGGAAGCAGGTATTACAGCCGCAAGAAGACTTGAACAGAAGGGCATAAGAACAAATCTCACGCTTGTTTTCTCCCCTTCACAGGCAATTATTGCCGCTAAGAACGGTTCGCTTTTCGTATCTCCTTTCATCGGATGGAAAGAAAACAGCGGCGAGGACTGCGCACAGTATATTCAGGATATTGTAACTATTTATGAAAACTACGGTTATATCGGCGAGACTCAGATTATCTGTGCTGCAGTAAGAAACGGCAAGCAGATTGTTGACTGTGCCGTTGCAGGCGCTGATATCGTAACAGCAGGTCTTCAGGTATACAAGGACAGCTTCTATCACGCATTCACAGATTACGGTCTTGCAAAGTTCCAGAATGCGTGGAATAACACTGTTACGGAATAAGTATTATAATCCCTCAGTCAGTAATTTCTGACTCACCGGTTAAAATAACGGATAACGAGGGAAAGGAGTTTAGTATGAAAATCGGATTTATAGGACTCGGTATTATGGGCGAGTCCATGTGTGAAAACATAGTAAAAAAGCATAACGACACAGTTTACTGCTCCGACCTTAACAAAGCGCAGGTAGCAAAGCTTGAGGAAGCGGGCGCAGTTGGCTGTGAAAGCAATATTGATATCGCAAAAAATTCTGATGTAATCATAACAATGGTACCCAAATCGGAGCATGTTAAGGCTGTTTATAACGAGCTTCTCCCTTATATTGACGAGGGTAAAATCTGCATTGATATGAGTACAATTGACCCGTCGGTATCTGTTGAAGTATCAAAAGCAGTAAAGGCTAAGGGCGCACAGTTTGCAGACGCGCCCGTTGTAAAATCAAAGCCTGCCGCAATCAGCGGTACTCTCGGCATTCTCGTCGGCTGTGATGAGGAGCTTTTCCCCGTTATTGAGCCGATACTTAAATATATGGGCTGTAATGTCATCCGTATGGGCGAAAACGGCAAGGGTCTTGTTATGAAAATATGCCATAACACACTCGTGGCTCAGATACAAAACGGCGTTAATGAAACAATCGCGCTTGCCCAGAAGCTTGGTATTTCAATCGAGGATTACGCAACAGCGATTTCCTACGGCGGCGGTCAGAATTTTTACCTTGACGGTCAGTGGAAAAACCTTCAGGACGAAAACTGGACAACAGCCTTTTCGCTTGAAAATGAGCATAAGGACCTCGGAATCTGCCAAAGACTTTCCGCTGAGGCAGAATTCCCCATGCCCGGTATGGAAAACGCAAAGAGAGTTTATGACAAGGGTATTGAGGCAGGAATCGGCAAGGAGGACTGGAGAGCCACCTACAAGATTGTAAGAGGCGACTATGATGCTTAAACACTTAAACGAAGTAAACGATGTGAAAATATATTCTGTTTTTGACGAGGAATTCAGGACCTACGGCAATATTGTTGAAGGCTATGATTTCAGCGGACTTACGGATTATATGATTAATAACACCGATATTCCCGAAAGCGGAAATGTGTATGTCCCCTCTGTTTCAGATATGGAAACGCTCTGCGTATCTGAAACGGTGCAGAAAAATCTTTACGGCGGTATGCCGATACAGATAGGATACTGCAACGGCAGAAACAGCACTTACAACGGCTTTGAATACCACAAATGCAGCGAGATAAACATTGCTGTTACGGACTTTATGCTCGTACTCGGCCACACATGGCAGATTAGGGACAACAAATTTTATGTTGGCGATGAGAAGGTATTTTTTGTACCGAAGGGTACGGCAATTGAGATGTTCCAGACAACGCTTCATCTCAGTCCCAGCAAGGTTTGCGACGAGGGCTTCAAAGGAATTGTTATTCTTGCAAAAGGCACGAATACTCCGCTTGAAAAGGGCGAAAAAGTAAATTCGGAGGACGAGCTTTTACTTCAGAAAAACAAATGGGTAATCGCTCACCCTCAGCGTGAGCCGCTTATAAAACAAGGTGCTTTTGCCGGATTAATCGGTGAAAACAAAGAATTAAAATATTAGGTGAACAATATGGATTTTGAATTTTTATATATTCCTATCGGCGTACCTACATTTCATCTTGAATCGGCGCAGAAGGAATTTGACAAGTCGGTAAATATGTTAAAGAGCATTGACGGCGCAGGTAAATACCCTGAGGAAATGCTCCTTTCAATTGATAAGCTTAATGCTTTTCTTGAAGGCAAAAACCCCGACCTCGTAATTGTACAGAATATCACATTTGCAAATTCCGCTTATATAAGCGAAGTTCTGAAAAAATTTGACTGCCCTGTTTTATTATGGACATTAAGGGAGCCCGTAATCGACGGCGGCAGATTAAGGCTTAACTCACTTACAGGCGCATACTCAGCCGCAAATACCCTCAGAGGTCTTGCAAGACCGTTTGAGTATATTTTCGGCTCTCCCGAAGAAGAGAAGGTTATAAAGAAAACAAGCTCTGTAATCAAGGCTGCAAGGCTCAAAAAGGCGCTCACGAAGCTTAACTTCCTTCAGGTTGGTCATACTCCGCAGGGCTTTGGCTTCGGCAGAGGACTTGACCTTGAAATGCTCAGAACCTTCGGCGTAACTCTTCTTTCAATTGAAGCAAGGGAGCTTATTAATAAGGCAAAGCTTTATTCGGATGAGGATATCAAGGAATATCTTGAGGACGCTGACACAAGGATTAACGGTCTGAACGAAACGAAGGAAAAGAACAGGCTTGACTTTGCAAGGCTTTACAGGGCGTACAGCGAATACTGTAAAGAGAACAATATCGGCGCTCTTTCGTCACGATGCTGGCCCGATTTCTTCACAGCCTTCGGCACACCCGTATGCGCGGTACTCGGAATATTAAACGACCTTAATATCCCTTCCGCCTGCGAGGCTGATACCTACGGCGGACTTACAATGTATATGGCGCGTTTTCTTACCGACTCCCCTGCCTTCTTCGGCGACCCTGTATCAATGAATGAGGAGGAGAACACAATCAGCTTCTGGCACTGCGGTATGGCAGCCTGCTCTCTTGCAAGGACTGACACCGGCGCCTGCGCCGATGTTCACTGTAACAGAAAAATCGGTCCTACGCTTGATTTCGGCTGCAAGGCAAATCCCGACGCGACTATCTGCAGAATCGGTAAGGACGCCAAGGGCGAGTTCAGACTTTTCCTCTCACACGGCGAGATACTCGACAAGCCCAAGCAGTTTAACGGCACCTGTCTTGTTGTTAAAACTGACAACAGCGCCGAGGAAATTGTCAACAGGTCGGTAACGGACGGCTGGGAGCCCCACTTTGTTGTTGCCTACGGCGATATTACAGACGAGTTAAAGGCTCTTGCAAACTTCCTTGGTATTGAGGTAATGTGCTACTGATGCTTCAGAAAATTTTATTTTTAATAGTTGTTTTTCTCACAAATATTATTCAGTGTATAACGGGCTTTGCGGGAACGGTACTTGCTATGCCGTTTTCGCTGATGCTTGTAGGCTACGATGTCGCAAAACCGATACTTAATGTCCTTGGATTTGCCGCTTCGCTTTTTATAGTGATTAAAGAATTCAGGAGTATTAACAAAAAGGAATTCGGAAAAATTGTCGGCTTTATGGGACTTGGAATGGTTTTAAGTCATTTCATAATGCAGGCGGCGGCAAGCTATGAGGGACTGCTTTACAAGGTACTCGGCGTACTTGTAATTGTAATTGCGCTCTTTAATGCTTACAAGTTTTATGCGAAAAAGGAAAGCAGGGACTTGACCCTCCCCGTCGCAATCCTGCTGCTTATAGCCTCAGGTGTTGTACACGGACTTTTTGTCTGCGGCGGCGCGCTTGTGGTAACATATGTAAACGCTGTTATCAAGGATAAAAATGAATTCCGCGCTACACTTTCTGCTGTATGGCTTGTACTTAATTTCATAATTATGATTAACGATATAACAGCAGGATATATGACGCAGCCCACTCTGATACTTATGGCTGTTTCACTTGCCGTACTTGCGCTCGCGCTTCTTATCGGCAATCTCATCTATAAAAAAATGAGCAAAGAGGTATTTTTACAGCTAACCTATACACTGATGTTTATAAGCGGCGTATCGCTTTTAATTAAATGATATGGAAAAATCAGGACTTAATTTAAAAGAAATAAAAGCAAGAAATAAGGCGAGCATCCTCTATCTTCTAAACCGCGACGGTGCTATAAGCCGCAAGGATATTGCAGAAAAGCTTTCCCTCACTCCTGCAGGCGTAACTAAGCTGTGCAGCGAGCTGATTGAGGAGGGTCTTATTACGGAGTGCGGCGAGGACACCGAAAACAGCAAGGCAGGAAGGAAAAAAATCCTTCTGACTTTAAAGCTCGATAATTACTACGCGCTTTGTATTAATTCCGATGTTGACAAGGTAAGCGCAAGCGTTGTAAGGCTTGACGGCGTATTGATTACGGAAACTGACATCAAAGCCTCCGAAAATATTGTCGAGGTTATTGAGCTTGCTGAAAAAGTGCTTCTTGACAGTAAGATAGAAAAGGATAAAATCCTCTGCACCGCTATATGCGTAATAGGTAAGGTAAGCGACAGGCATCTCGGCTTATGGGATAACAACAAGCTCAGAGCGCTTGCGGAAAGCAGACTTCAGCTTCCCGTAATAATGGACAACAACATTGAGGCGTTTGCCCTTGCTGAGCTGATTTACGGCAACAAGCACGGCGACGGCAATGTGCTGTTTTTAAAATGGGGTCCGGGTATTGCCTCCGCCATAGTAAACGACGGCGAAGTGCTGACGGGCGCTAATTCGGATGTTACCGAGATTGGTCATTACATTGTGAATAAAAACGGCAGAAAATGCCGCTGCGGTCGCTACGGCTGTCTTGAAACCGAGGTTTCAACGCATCAGCTTGAAAGCGAGCTTGAATTCAGATATCCCCTATCCGATATTATCAACAGTAACGACAGGGATATCGTTAATCTCATTGACAGCAAGATTGATTTAGTAGCAATTGCGCTTACAAACACATCGACTATTCTTGCCTCAAATAAGATTGTTCTTTTCGGAAGTATGTTCAACAATGAAGAAATTGCCGAAAAGATAATAAGGCAGTGCAACCGCTACAACGGTAATTTTGAGAAAAATACTATTGCACTTTCAAGATTAAATGATAAAATAAATTATATAGGTCCTGCGGCGATTGCGGCAAGAAGGTTCTTCTTTGAAGCGGGCGGCGCGGACAAAATAATTGGGGGTAAATTATGAGTAATAACTTAACACACGGCATTAAGCTGAAGGACAAAATCGGCTATGCACTCGGTGATGCAGGCGGTCTTCTGACCTTCTCGCTCATCGGCGCGTTTCAGAACAAGTTTTACACCGACGCACTTGGCATCAGCCCGAGTAAAATCGTTGTGCTTATTCTTATCGCAAGAATCTGGGACGCTATTAACGACCCGCTCTGGGGCGCTTTCATCTCATCAAGAAAGCCTAAGCCGAGCGGACAGTTCAGACCATGGATTATAGGATTTTCTGTTCCGCTTGCGATTTCAGCGGCTTTGATGTTCTTTAAAATTCCCGGTCTTGATGAAACAAAGTATCTGATTTACGCTTATGTTACATATATCTGCTACGGTATGATGTACACCGCGGTTAACATTCCTTACGGCTCGCTCGCATCAGTTATCACCGACGACGAGCTTGAGCGCTCCTCCCTCTCAATGTGGCGTTCAATCGGCGCAGGAATCGGCGGTCTCCCCGGAACAATTATTCTTCCGATGATTGTTTACACCGTTGTCGGTCAGTATCCTAACGGCACAAACATTCAGGTGCTTAATGAGAATAAGCTTTTCTGGTGCGTACTCGTTCTTTCCGTTTTCTCGGTACTTGTATACTTCGTTCATTACAAGCTCACTAAGGAAAGAATTGCTCCTCAGCCGAAGATTAAGGACAAAAACCATAATGCTATTGCAACTATCAGGGACTTAGTTAAAAACAGACCTTTCGTTATGATTTGCATTGCTTCAATGCTTCTTATCGCATTCCAGTTCTATTATCAGTCAACCTTTACATATCTGTTCACGGACTATTTCGGAAAGCCCGGACTTTATGCAATGGTAACCGTCTGCACATATCTTCCGATGGCTATATTCATTCCTGTAATGAATAAGCTGATTAAAAAATTCGGTAAGAAAGAGCTTTGCGCTTTCGGTATGGCGTTTGCAACAATCGCCTGCCTCATTCTCTACTTTGCAAGAGGAAACGAAGGACTTTCGCACAATCCTTATTTCTTCCTTATTCTCACCTTCTTCTCAGGTCTCGGACAGACCTTCCTTGTACTTGAGGTATGGGCGCTTGTTATGGATGTTATTGACTATCACGAGCTTAGAACGGGCAAGCGTGAGGAGGGTATGGCATACGCCTTCTTCTCATTCACAAGAAAGCTCGGTCAGACGCTTGCAGGCGTAGGTCTTAATATTCTTCTTGCGCGTATCGGTTACAACGGTGAAATCACCAAGAACGGCGGTATGCTCAGCGAAGATGTACTTTCAAAGCTTTATGATATTTCAACAATCGTTCCCGCTATTCTTCTTGCGCTTATGGCTGTTACCCTCTTCTTCGGTTACAACCTTTCAAAGAAAAAGCTTGAGGAAATGCACAAAGAGCTCGATATAATCAGGGCAAAGGAAGCTCAGGAATAATCCGATAAGTTTAAGAGGGACTTTGATAAAGTCCCTCTTTTATAATATATTTTAAAATAAGCATTGACAAATTGTATATTATTATATATATTATTCCTATAAAAGTTTAGGGAATTAAAATTCGGATAAGGATGAAATAAAATGTTAGAGATTAAAAATCTTTCTTTTACTGTTGAAGCCGACAGCAAAAACAAAGAAATCATTAATGATGTCAGCCTTACAATACCCGACAAAAAGGTTATTGTAATCACAGGTCCTAACGGCGGAGGCAAGTCCACGCTTGCAAAGCTCGTTATGGGTATCGAAAAAGCAAGCGCAGGTCAGATTATCTTTGACGGAGTAGATATTACCGACAAAAGCATAACTGAACGCGCTAATCTCGGTATCGGCTTCGCCTTCCAGCAGCCTGTTAAATTCAAGGGCATCAAGGTTCTTGAGCTTCTCAGGATTGCCTCGGGTAAAAATCTTTCCGTAGGCGATGCCTGTGAGTATCTCTCTCAGGTGGGCTTATGCGCAAAAGACTATATTCACCGTGAGGTTGACGGAAGTCTGTCAGGCGGCGAGCTTAAAAGAATTGAGATTGCGACAGTACTTGCAAGAGGCACAAAGCTTTCAATCTTCGACGAGCCCGAAGCAGGCATTGACCTTTGGAGTTTCCAGAATCTGATTAAGGTTTTTGAAAATATAAGCAAAACTGTCAACGGCTCAATTATGATTATCTCACATCAGGAGAGAATTCTTGAAATTGCCGATGAGATTATTGTAATCAAGGACGGTCAGGTTGTTGACCAGGGCGAAGGAAAGGAAATACTGCCGAAGCTTGCGAAAGCCGACTACACTACCGCAAACTGCAACAAGGTTATATAAAGGTGAAAAATATGCTTGATGATATTCAGAAAAGACTTCTTGAGGAAATAGCAGACTTACACGAAGTACCTGAGGGCGCATACAATATCCGCGCTAACGGACAGGCTGCCGCAAGAAATACGACCGCAAATATTGACATTATTTCAAAGACTGATAAAAGCGGTATTGATATTAAAATTAAGGACGGAACTGTTAACGAAAGCGTGCATATTCCCGTTGTGCTGAGCGAGTCAGGACTAAAGGAAACTGTTTATAACGATTTCTATATCGGCGAAAACTGCGATGTTACCATCGTAGCAGGCTGCGGTATTGACAACTGCGGCGTTCAGGATTCCGAGCATGACGGAGTTCACAGATTCTTCGTCGGTAAGAATTCAAGGATTAAATATGTTGAAAAACATTACGGTCAGGGCGACGGCACGGGAAAGAGAATACTCAACCCCGTAACTGAGGTTTATCAGGAGGAAGGAAGCTATGTCGAAATGGAAATGGTCCAGATTAAAGGCGTTGACTCCACCGAGCGAACAACCTTTGCCGAGCTTAAAGACGGAGCAAAAATAGTCGTGCACGAAAGGCTTATGACCCACGGTCAGCAGAACGCAGTTAGCAAGTACACCGTTGAGCTTAACGGCGACGGCTCAAGTGCAGATGTAGTTTCCCGTTCCGTAGCAAAGAACGATTCAGTGCAGACCTTCGAGGCTTCACTTGTCGGAAACAAAAGCTGTTCGGGCCATGCGGCATGCGACGCAATTATAATGGATAACGCAAGAGTTATCTCCATCCCCCGTCTTGACGCCAACTGCGTTGACGCGGCGCTTATTCACGAAGCGGCTGTCGGTAAAATTGCGGGCGAGCAGCTCACGAAGCTTATGACTCTCGGGCTGACCGAGGAAGAGGCTGAAGAAAAAATTGTCAACGGCTTCTTAAAATAAATCAAATAAAATGACCTTGCCTAAGGCCCCCGTCATTAGGCGAGGTGCGATAACGAAGGATAGGTTTTGACTTCGTCTTTTTGACTCTAAAACAACAAAAAATCCGCTGAATACGCGAGTATGCAGCGGATTTTATTGTTGCCTTATAGCCTAAAAATACTTTGTCAAAACTGCTTTGCATCCAAAATCAACAGATTTTTTGTCAGAACAATGAATAAAAGTCCATTTGGGCTAGCGCCCTAATGGACTTTTTGAAGCAGTTATGGCGGAAAAGATGCGATTTTTGGACTAACCTTCGTTACCGCACCTCGCCTTATGAAGGGCATTCCCAACGGCAAGGTCATTTTATTATTATACTATTTATTCTCAGGCGGTCTGTAATAATACTCTGACTGCTGATTTTGCTGATGATACTGCGTCTGATTAGGGTACTGATTATTCTGCTGTGGATACTGTTGTGGATAATAAGGCAGATTTAGCTGAGGATTAATAATCTCATTAATCTTTTTCTTTCTCATAAGGAAGCAGGCAAGCGCTGTGTAAAGCACAAGAACATAAGCTGTCTGCCATACGGACTGACTGCCGTACGAATCTATGGCGGATGTAATTCCTTCATTCCCCATTACATTTTGCGTGAGAAACGCAATACCGTCCATAAGGGCGTGAAACAGAATACAGAACCAGAGATTTTTACGGGAGCGATAATAAAAGGTGCAGATAATCATACCAAGCGGTATCGCCATAACAGCCTGAACAAGCGCTGATTTAAAGCCTATTTCGGGGTTCAGGGCATTAATGAGATGAAATGCACCGAAAGCCACACCCGTAGTACATATTGCCTTATATACGCCACCAAGAGTTTTTTCGCCGAACAAATCGTGAAAGGCGTTTTGAATCAGACCGCGGAAAAAGGTTTCCTCGCAAAAGCCGATAAGAAGCATCTGAATTACGCCGAGCAAGACTCTATGAATACTTAGGTGCGCAGTTGCATCTCCCGTAAGAAGCTTCAGGCTCAGAGCAAGCAAGGCAAAAATATATACCACAACAAAAAACATTGCGGCGCCTATCCCCTCTTTAAAGCCGTTAAAGGTAAAGCGAAGTACTTTGCTTTTCTTTAAAAGTAAAACGCTTATAACGGCGCATACTGCAAAAACAAGCTGACTGAATACCATAGTCAGTGAGGCATCGGATAATACCTTTCCGAAAAGCAAGCCTGAAACCTGATACGCTGCAAAGCTTATGATAAACAGCAATAATGTAAAGCCAAGATTTTTTAAAGCCTTTTTATCCATAGTTTTCACCTATAAAAAATGCGGAGTGTAAAACAATCCGCATTTTGTAAAATCAATATTATTCGCCTTTCATCTCAAGAAGCTTAACCTTGCCCTCGTATGAAGCAACGGAAACCCTGATTGAATCATCAATAGCAGCGTCCATATCATCCTCGGTAGCGCCAAGCTCCTTAGCATAGGAATTATCAATGAAGAGGTCAATATCCATTATGTAAGGAAGCTGTAACGGGTCCATACCTGACTCAATACCGCGAGCGGCATAGTCCTTAACAATCTTGCCCATACCCATCTTCATAACTACGGGAGGAATTCCGACAATCTTTCTGTCCTCGCCCATACCTCTTGCATTGTAAACAATCTTGAGGAACTTATCCCACTTGTAGTTGTACATACCGATCGGAATAGCCTCAAAGCCTGCAACCTCTCTCTCAGCTGCACCGCAGATAACCTCACCAACCTGACGGCATGTAAGCATTGCGGTACCTCCCTTCGGATAGAGAGTGAAAGGAAGCTTATCCATCATCTTAATCTGCTCGATAAGAATTGTCCATACAGGCTTTCTGCCCGGCTGAGTTCCGAAGATATAAGGAAGCTCAAGCACCTTTACGCTGAAATTATCATCGCAGGCAGCCTTACAAGCATCCTCCTGCATAAGACGGGACTTGATATAAGGATTCCTCTGCGGGATACCCATATCAGGTCTTAACTTAGCAAGATATGAGAAATAAGAGCCGAGAACAACCGCTCTCTTAACGCCGACCTTTTTACAGATTGGGAAAATCCTTTCAAGAGGAGCAATATTGAACTTCTTATAAGCCTCCATTACGGGCGCAGGAAATTCAACTCTCTCATCAACGCCTGCAGCGTAAATGAAAACATCCTGACCTTTAAGCATTTTCTCAATCTCTTCATCAGTCTTATCATTGATATTAGCAAAGATAATCTCCATTTCCTCAGGGATTGGAGCTCCCTCGGGAAGCGGTGGAAGGGCAACTGTCGTTACCTTGTGTCCGTGCTTGATAAGCTGATGCGCAGCCTCACAGCCGAGAAGGCCTGTTCCGCCAATCATAAAAACATTCATAAATTTTTACCTCCGTAATAATAGCAAAACTTATATTTTGCAAACATCAATATTATTATAGAATAGAAAAACTTAAAAGTCAATAAATTAGACAAAGTACTATAAAAAACTATTACCGATTTTTAATGAATACCGCTTGCTTCAGACAGGTGCGCATTTATTAAGTTAAATTTATAAAATACTAATTGTCATTATACGAAATATATGATAAAATAAGTACATAAACTTATGTGTTTAAAGGGAGAGCTTATATGGAAACTGAAAATAAAAAAAGAAACGGTCTTAACTATAAACAGACCTTTCTCATCGGCTTTGGCTTTATGGCTTGTATGCTTCTGTGGTCGGTATATAATTCCTATGTACCCGTTATCTTCAGAGCAAAGCTCACAGAGCTTACAAACGGCGGCTCGGCACTGCCCGGATTTTTATCGGTTGCGCTTCTTGTAAACGCAATTATGACAATTGATAATATCTTCGGCGTTATATTCCAGCCGTATTTCGGTAAGAGAAGCGACGCGACGCACACGAAATGGGGCAAGAGGATGCCTTACATAATCTTTTGTCTGCCTATATGTGCAATTTTCTTCTGTCTTATTCCCGTTGCGGCGAGCGTTAAGGCTATGACACTCAGCATCATTTTAATGATGACTGTTATCATTTTCTTTAACTTCACAATGTCCGTATGGCGTTCGCCCGTAGTGTCGCTTATGCCCGACTTCACGCCGTCGCACTTACAGAGCGATGCAAATGCAGTAATCAATATTATGGGCGGCATAGGACAGATGATAGGATTTGTTGTCGGCTCTATCGCTACTGCTCTTGTCGGACTTTTAGGCTTTACTGCAATTCACGAAAATATGAAGGCTAAAGCAAATACTCTCGGTCAGGTGCTTGCTACAAATGCGGACGGAAGCGTTGTAGTAAATTACGCAAAGGGCTTTGACCCGACGCAGCATCAGGATACAATCAACAACTTTATTGCTTCGGGCAGGGATACACTCTACTTTGACGGCACGACATTTTCAAGCACGGGAACTGACGCACAGCTCGTTGCACAGAAGGTTGTACAGCTCGGCGCTGACGGAAATCCTATTTATGTTAACTACACTCCGATTTTTGTTGTTGCTGCTGTTATAACTATTCTTTGCCTTCTTATTCTTATCGGCTTTTATTCCAAAAATAAACAAAACGACCTGTCAAGCAATATGCCTGTTAAAAAGGCGGAAAGCGACAAACCTGCAAAGATTAAAATAAGGGACCTCAAGCTTTCCCACGGTGAAAGAAGAAGCCTTATAACAATGCTTGCGGCGCTGTTTTTAATCAACAATGCAACTGAGGCAATTGTACCTAACTTCACTAATTTCGCGCTTGACACGCTTAATGTGAAGCCCATTTACTCAACTCTTATGATGGCGGTATTCGCCGTATCGCTTGCGGCGTTCGGTATACCTGCCGGCGCTATGGGCAGAAAGCTCGGCAGGAAAAAGACAATCATAATCGGACTCTCCGTTATCGTTATTATGTTTGCAATATACCTTGCTGTTTCACAGCTTTTCACAAATAACAAAATGTTTGTATGGATTGTTCTTTGGATTGCGCTTGTTGTCGGCGGTGCTGCAGTAGGCTGTATAAACATAAATACGCTTCCTCTTGTTCTTGCAATCGGCGGACGCGATTATGTCGGTACATTTACAGGTTACTATTACACAGCTACCTTCTCAGCCGCAATTACAGGTCCAATCCTCTGCGGACTTCTTATCGGTCTGTTCAATGATAATTACAACTATATGTTCTTATTCTGCTCGGTGATGTTTGCCATAGGACTTGCAGTTATTACGCAGGTTAAGCACGGTGAAAGCAACCCCGAGGACGAGGAATGGATAAAAGAAGCTGTTGAAGCCGCTGAGGACTGATACAGCATTAGAAAAAGGTCGGTGCAATGCACCGACCTTTTTATTGCTCTATTCATTACTTTTGTTCTTTATCCTCTTCCCTGTTCACACCGCAGATACGGTCAGCAAATGCGAAAATATCCTTTTCATACTGCTCGGGATACTTGAAATGGGAATGAACATGACGCGCTGTATCGTAAATGATAAGCTGCTTGTCCTCGCTTCCGCAGGCGTCGTAACACTCCTGTACCATATATGTCGGTACAAAATTATCCCTTCCGCCGTGAATGAAGAGCGCAGGAAGCTTTGTGTTTTTGAGTGCTTCCCTCGAATCAGAGGACTTGATATCAAGGTCAAGGAGGTTCTTGGTCATAAAGCCAAGGCTCTCAATAATAGGCTTTGACGGAAGATGAGTAACGGACTTCATAAGATAATTGAACTCGTCATAGCAGGTTGTGAAGCCGCAGTCCTCAATGAAGCCGACAACATTCTCGGTTAAATCCTGGTCGGAAGCCTGCATAATTGTTGCGGCGCCCATAGAAGTACCGTAAAGAACAATCTTACCGTCGGGGAAATATGAGTTAACAAGCTCTATCCACTTGATAAGCTCCTTTTTCTCTAAAATACCGAAGCCCGTAAACTTGCCCTCGTGGCCGCCGAAATGCCTGTGATTAACAAGGAAACAGTTATATCCTGCATTAAGAATGGGCTCGACCATTGCAGCGAAGGCAAAATCACTGTTTGTGTTATAGCCGTGAACGCATACGAATGTATTTTTGGTTTCCTTGTCATTAATATAAAAATAACCGGGAAGGTTAAGTCCGTCATCGGTTTCGATGCTGACCTCGATAGGATTGTAGTTTTCCTTGAGGCGCTCGATAGCGTCGTCAGTTTCCTTCGTAGCCTCAACAACATCGTCGTCATAAAATCTGCCAGCCTGCGGATTCTCCCTGTCGGACTGGGGCGGACTTACGAATACCTTATACATAAGAGTGCCGATGCCTGCCGTCCAGGCAAGAGCAGCGCCTGCAATTGCGCCTGCAACTATTAAGGGTGCTTTTTTCATATAATTTCCTCCAGATAAATATAGTTTATTTTATCATATTATAATTTTTTATTCAATAAGAAATTTATCAAAGTGTTGATTTTATATATTTTTAGGATTAAAATAAAATAAGTAAATATTCGAGGCGATAAAATGAAAAAGAAAATAATTATTGCCGGCGCAGGACACGGAGGTATTGCTACAGGAGCAATACTTGCGCGAAACGGCTTTGATGTATGTGTTTATGAAAAGAGGAAGAGGTCCGAGCTGGGTTACGACTGGCCTGACACCTTTGAGTTAAGCTCAGTTGAGGAGGCAGGACTTCCCCTCCCCGACAGCACCAAGCTTGAAAAAAGCACGAATATCACCTTTGTGCCGCCGTCGGAAAACTCGATTATCGTTCAGGACATCAGCAGCGAAAACCTCACTGTTAAAATGGAGAGGCGCGATATATACGACCTTCTGATTAAAAACGCTGAGGACGCAGGTGTGAATTTCATTTATGGCTGCGAAATTGAAGCGCCGCTTCTTGCAGGCGACAGAGTTATCGGAATCAAAACCGCTGACGGTAACATCTACGGTGATTTGGTTATAGACGCCTGCGGTATTGATTCACCGCTGAGAGCGCAGCTTCCCGACTGTTCGGGAATTGAGAAACACACAAAGAAAAACGAGCGTTTTTATGTTTACAGAGCCCTGTGCGAAAAGAAAAAGGAAGCGCTTCACAAATACAAGGTTTACCTTATTCCAAACGGCAGAATGGGTATAGGCTGGGTTATATGTGAAAAGGATTACTGCGATTTGCTCATCGGCGAATTTGAACCCTTCACGCTCGAGGAGGCTGAGGAAAGAACTTTATTTTTCAGGGAGCATAACGAGGCTCTCGGAGAAAAGGTTCTGAGGGGCGGCGTACTTGCCGAAATCCCCGTAAGGCAGCCCATTTCTGTTATGGTCTGCGACGGCTACGCGCTTATAGGCGA
Organism: Oscillospiraceae bacterium; assembly: GCA_902791235.1. Lineage (GTDB taxonomy): Bacteria > Bacillota > Clostridia > Oscillospirales > Acutalibacteraceae > Eubacterium_R. Next base: position 2,599 of record CADAUV010000022.1, on the reverse strand, counting down.
CAGCGCTTTTATGACCGTTCCCCTTCTCGGCTCGGGCATATCAAATTCCTTCAGGGCGTCGTCAATCCTTGCCGATGTAATCATTAATGATGAAACGCAGACTTACAGTGCGGAAACGCTCTGGGACTACCAGAAAAGATATTATGATAAGGTCGGCACAGCAATGGCTAAAATGGCGATGGTAAGATGTATGCTTCCCGAGCTGAAGCCCGAACAGATTGACGAGGCGTTTGACAACGGTATTATCACGAGGGATGACCTTACTATATCAACAGGCTCGATTATCAACACCGACTCTACGCTGATTAAGAAGGCTGTTGCTCTTATTAAAGACAGAGAGCTTGCAACTCTTCTCGCGGATGTGGGCATAAATGTCGGCAGAATCAGCTCAGTTTGCTCAAAGCTTCCTGAATACTATTCAAGGAAAGAGGTACTTGACTGGGCTGAAAAATACGACAGTATATTTACTGATTTTATAAATAAGGAGAGAGGTTAATAATGGCAGAAAAAATCACACAAAATGCAGGCAGACAACAACTTGGCGACTTTTCGCCGATGTTTGCGCACCTGAATGACGATGTGCTTTTCGGCGAGGTATGGAATGAAAATGCAATAGATGTTAAAACAAAATGTATTGTTACAGTCGTATCGCTTATGGCAAGCGGTATCACTGACAGTTCGCTCAGATATCACCTTGAAAACGCAAAGAAAAACGGCGTCAGCAGAGAGGAAATTGCGGCGATAATTACACACTGCACTATGTACACGGGATGGCCCAAGGGCTGGGCTGTATTCAGACTTGCAAAAGAGGTCTGGGCTGAGGAAGGAGAAGCGTTAAGCGATAAGGATAAATTCCAAAAAGAAATAATGTTCCCCATCGGAGAGCCAAATCCGTACGGTCAGTTCTTTACAGGTCAGAGCTATCTTGCCCCCGTTTCAACAGAACAGGTTTCAATATTCAATGTAACCTTCGAGCCTGCCTGCAGGAATAACTGGCACATTCATCATGCTGAAATCGGCGGCGGACAAATGCTCATATGCATCGGCGGCAGAGGCTATTATCAGGAATACGGAAAAGAAGCGCAGGAGCTTTTACCCGGCGATGTTGTAAACATCCCTGCCGAGGTTAAGCACTGGCACGGCGCCGCTCCCGACAACTGGTTTTCTCACCTTGCAATTGAGATTGACGGCGTAAATACGAGTAACGAATGGCTTGAGCCTGTTGATTCCACGGAATACGGGAAGCTTAAATAATGAACAGATATGAGCTTACTCAATTCATTGAGGAAACCTTTGATATAAAGGGCGAAAGCCTTTGGGTGCATTTTCCGAATTATCTTGTATTCCGTAATCCGAGAAACAGGAAATGGTTTGGCTTAATCGGCGATGTTGAACGCTCAAAGCTCGGGCTTGATGGTCAGGGCAAGGTCGATGTGTTTGTATTCAAATGCGACCCTATAATGACGGGTACACTGCTTGATGAAAAAGGCTTTTTACCCGCATATCATATGAGCAGAAAAAGCTGGATGACAGCGCTTCTTGACGGCAGTGCAAATGAAGAAAAAATCAAGGAGCTAACCTGTATAGCATACGAAATAATAGAGAGCAAAAAATAAAGGAGTTAACCTGCATAACATACGAAATAACAGAGAGCAAAAAATAAAGGAGTTTTAAAAACTCCTTTATTTTTATATAAATTTATATAAAAGTATGTTCGGTATTAATAACGAAGGTCGTATCGGGAAAGCGCGCCTTGCAAAGAGCGGTTATATCCGAGGTTACGCCTTCCATCTCAGGCTCGTACTCAAAAGGCACGACGAGGTCAAATGCCACCTCTTTTACATCTCCCCTTTCTTCAAGCCTGAAATCGTGGAAAGTAAAAGAAGAATTATAATCCGATATAACCTGAGAAACGGCTTTCTTATATGTATCAAGCTCCCTGCTTTGATTATTAACAGGGTCGATATGAATACAGATGTTTATATTAAGACGCTCGGATACTTCCTTTTCAGCCATATCAACAGCATTATGAGCGCTCACCAAATCAAGATTATCAGGTACCTCGGCGTGGGCTGAGGCAAGAACAATATCGTGGCCGTAGCTGTGAACAATCAGGTCGTGTACGCCGATTATATTTTTGTTTTCAAGAATTATATTTTCAATCTCTTTACTGAGTGTTTTTGAGGGAGGCTCGCCAAGAAGCGGACTTAAAATTTCCCTGACAATTGAAATCCCCGAAACAAACACGAAAACTGCTACGATAAGACCAATTAATCCGTCAAAGATATGGAGATTAAATCTTCCCGAAAGGACAAGCGCAAGAGCTGTAAGAAGCGTTGCGCCGCAATCGTTCAGGCTGTCCCTCATCATCGCTTTTATATTAAGATTATCAGTTATATTAAAAACCTTCTTATCAAAATAAGCCATCCAAAGCTTAACAAGAACGGTTATTAGCATAACTGCGAGATAAACCGCATTGTACTTTACAGGCTCGGGCTTAATCATTTTGAGAACCGATGACTTACCGATTTCAAAGCTCATAACGAAAATCGAGAAGGATACGATAAGTGCGGACACATATTCAATTCTGCCGTGGCCG